>CAYGNO010000099.1:0-8031 GCA_964351305.1 uncultured Sulfuricella sp. | reverse complement strand
GATTGATGGGTATCGCTACGCTCCACCCATCCTACATTTATCTCTTAAATATCCTTGATCGTGCCCTTCGGCAGCAGGGTCGTAATCGCCGACTTTTGCACATGGATCACCACATTCGGGGCGACTTCCAGGCCGACATAGGCTTCGCTCACTTTCGCCACCTTGCCCAGTTCGCCGCCGGCGGTGACCACTTCGTCGCCCTTTTGCAGCGACTCGATCATGTTCTTCTGCTCCTTGGCGCGCTTCATCTGCGGGCGGATCATCATGAAGTAGAACAGCGCGAAAATCACGATCAGGGGCAGGAACTGCATAATCGGGTCTGCCGCCGATGCGCCATCTGCCGCATAAGCCATATTAATCAACATATTGATTCTCCGTTATCAAAAAACTGAACGGGGCATTTTATCACGACCCCGCCACCCGCGCTTGCCTAAACTCTTGCACGAATTCGGCAAAGCGCCCCTGCTCGATGGCGCGGCGGATGCCCTGCATCAGTTCCTGGTAGTAATGCAGGTTGTGGATGGTGTTGAGGCGCGCGCCGAGAATCTCGCCTATGCGGTGCAGGTGGTGCAGATAGGCGCGGGTGAAATTGCGGCAGGTATAGCAGCCGCATGCCTCGTCCAGCGGCCTCGTGTCCAGCCGGTATTGGGCGTTCTTGATCCTGACCGTGCCGAAACGGGTGAACAGCCAGCCGTTGCGGGCGTTGCGCGTCGGCATCACGCAGTCGAACATGTCCACCCCGCGCGACACCGCATCCACGAGATCTTCCGGCGTGCCCACGCCCATCAGGTAGCGCGGCTTGTCCGCCGGCATCTGCGGCGCGACATGGTCGAGGATGCGCAGCATGTCCTCCTTCGGCTCACCGACGGAAAGCCCGCCGATGGCATAACCATCGAAGCCGATATTCACCAGCCCGGCGAGCGATTCGTCGCGCAGGCTCTCGTGCATGCCGCCCTGGACAATGCCGAACAACGCATTGGGATTGCCCTCATGGGCGCGCTTCGAACGCTCCGCCCAGCGCAGGGAAAGACGCATCGAGTCCCCGGCCTGCTGCAAATCGGCGGGATGAGGCGTGCACTCGTCGAAGATCATCACAATGTCGGAATTCAGCACCTTCTGAATCCGCATCGACTCTTCCGGCGTCAGGAAGCAGCGGTCGCCGTTCACCGGCGACTGGAACTTCACGCCCTCTTCGGTGATCTTGCGCAGTTCGCCCAGGCTGAACACCTGAAAACCGCCGCTATCCGTGAGAATCGGCCCGTCCCAGCCCATGAAGCGGTGCAGGCCGCCGTGCGCCGCTATCACTTCCAGACCGGGGCGCAACCACAGGTGAAAGGTATTGCCGAGCACGATGTGGGCGCCAATTTCCTTCAGCTCGGCGGGCGACATCGCCTTGACGGTGCCATAGGTGCCCACCGGCATGAAGGCCGGGGTTTCCACTTGGCCGTGGGCCAGAGTCAGGGTGCCGCGACGGGCGGGGCCGTCGGTAGCGAGAAGATCAAATTTCATTGCTGCCTTTCTATGAGCATTGCATCGCCGTAACTGAAAAAGCGATAGCGATTTTCAACCGCACGGCGGTAAGCACGGCGGATATTTTCCATGCCGCCGAAAGCCGACACCAGCATCATCAGGGTGGATTTTGGCAGGTGGAAATTGGTCAGCAGCCTCTCCACGACCTTGAAACGATAGCCGGGGAAAATGAAAATATTGGTCTCGCCGCACCCCGCTTCCAGCTCGCCGCCAGCCGCCGCAGACTCCAGCGCCCGCAGGCTGGTCGTCCCCACCGCCATGACACGCCCTCCTTCCGCCCCGGCCAGCCGGATCAAATCCACCGTCCGCTGCGGCACGGTATACCACTCGCTGTGCATGTGGTGCTCGGCGATTTCCTCCACCCGCACCGGCTGAAAAGTCCCAGCGCCGACATGCAGCGTGACGTAGGCGGTCTTCACCCCCATGTTTTCCAGGGTTTCCAGCATCGCCGCATCGAAATGCAGCCCCGCCGTCGGCGCGGCCACTGCGCCGGGCTGGCGCGCGTAGACGGTCTGATAGCGGGATTCGTCCAGCGCTTCCGGGGCATGGGCGATGTAAGGCGGCAGCGGCAGGCTGCCGTGCCGCTCCAGCAGCTCCAGCAGCGGCGTTTCCCCGGCAAAGCGCAATCGGTAAAGTTCGCCCTGCCGCTCCTCCACCGCCGCCGCGATCTCGCCCGCCAGCAGCAGGCCGGAGCCGGGCTTGGGCGCATGGCTGGCGCGGATGTGGGCGAGCGCGTGATGCTCGTCCAGCACCCGCTCGACCAGCACCTCCAGCTTGCCGCCGCTGTCCTTCACCCCGAACAGCCGCGCCTTGATCACGCGCGTGTCGTTGAACACCAGCACGTCGCCGGGCTTGAGAAATTGAGGCAAGTCGCTGAACCGGCCATCCGCCAGCACGCCGCTGGCGCCGTCGAGATGGAGCAAACGGCTCTGGCTGCGCTCCTGGGTAGGAAACTGGGCGATAAGTTCAGGGGGCAGTTCGAAATCGAAATCACTGGTTTTCATGCGAAGAAACTTGCCGGGAAAATGTTTTTGGTTGATAATTCGCGACTCACTAGACCAGCCGGGATGGCGGAACTGGTAGACGCACGGGACTCAAAATCCCGCGCTAGCAATAGCGTGCCGGTTCGATTCCGGCTCCCGGCACCATATCATAAAACAATCTGTTGCGATAACCGCTACAGACGCATTCATCATTTCGCCACATTCTCGTCCGGGCTTTTCCTTACAAAGCTTGTACATGTCGTCGCATTCAGTCAAAATCCGCTAACCCGTTATAATATTTATTCATTTAGGCCTTCTCTAAGGAACGCGCCGCCCCGCATGGAAAAATTCGCCTTAAAGATACTGCTGGTCGATAATTCCAAGGTTTTCCAGGGAATTTTCGAAGAGGCTTTTGAAGGCACGCATTTTACTCCTGTGGCGTGTGACACGGGAGGCAAGGCACTGCAAGAATTACAGCGGGGAAAATATGTCCTGGTGTGCAGCTCGATGTATCTTTCCGACATGGAGGGCATCGAATTATGCCGCGCCATGCGGCAAATACCGGAGTATGCTTTTACGCCTTTCAATCTGTTCACTTCCAGCGACGTCCCCTCCATCCTCCAAAAAGCCCTGCCCGCCGGAGTCACCGATATTTTTCGCAAGCAGGAAATTGAGGAGATGATCAACGCTATCAAGCGCTTCCCTTTCAAAAAACAGCCCGTCACGGGGCGAGTGCTGTATGTGGAAGACGGTCGGGTA
The DNA here is from genome assembly GCA_964351305.1 of uncultured Sulfuricella sp. GTDB lineage: Bacteria > Pseudomonadota > Gammaproteobacteria > Burkholderiales > Sulfuricellaceae > Sulfuricella. The sequence continues at coordinate 4,759 of CAYGNO010000099.1, read as the reverse complement.
CAGCGTGAATGCATCATGGATATGTTTCAGGAATATGGCCTGGAAGTGGACGCTTACGCCTCCGCGGATGAGGCTTGGCCTGCTTTCCAGCAACGGCAATACGATCTTGTCGTGACCGACATCGTGCTCGAGGGAACCATGAGCGGCATGGTGTTCGTCAACCATATCCGGCGGCTCGGCGATGAGCGGGGAGACGTGCCTGTTCTCGCCATTACGGCGTTCGACGACCCCTCTCGCCGCATCGAACTGTTCAGCCTCGGGGTGACCGATTACGCCATCAAACCGGTGATCGAAGAAGAGTTGATCGCCAGGGTCAGAAATTTGATCGCCAACCGCCAACTGATGCTGGAAGTGCAGCGGCAGAAAAACATTGCCGAAACGGCAAACGCGGCGAAAACCGAGTTTCTGTCCTCCATGAGCCATGAACTGCGGACGCCGCTCAACGCCGTTCTCGGCTTCTCGCAATTGCTGCTGGACGAGCTTGACGATGAACCTCTCTCACCCGGCCAGCAGGAATTCGTGCAACGAATACTCAAAAGCGGCAATCACCTGCTGCTCCTGATCAACGACATCCTCGACCTTGCCAAAATAGAGAGCGGCAAAGTCAGCTTCACGCTGGAATACGTGGTTTTGGACGACTTGATGCTCGAATGCATGGAGACGATCCAGCCCCTGGCCGACAAAACGGGAATTTCCGTCAGCGTCGACCCAGGGGTCGAAAGTGGCCCGGTCATCGTGCACGCCGACCCCACCCGGCTCAAGCAGGTGCTCATCAACCTGATGTCCAATGCCGTGAAGTACAACCGGCAGGGTGGCTCAGTCAGCGTCCATATCCAGCGCATGTCCAACGCTGCGAGGGTAAGCGTTTCCGACACCGGTCTGGGCATCCCCCCGGAAAAACTCTCCGAGCTGTTTAAGCCTTTCAGCCGACTGGGACAAGAGTCCAGCGGCATCGAAGGCACCGGCATCGGCCTGAGCATCGCGCAAAAGCTTATGCACTTGATGAATGGGGAAATCCGGGTAGAAAGCAGCGTCGGCGCAGGCTCTACTTTCTGGCTGGAACTGCCCGTCATCCACAACGAACTAGCCGGCAAACAAGAAGGGCAGCCTTCCACGGCTGCCCCTGATTAATCTTAACCCGGCCTTACGCGGCCTGAACCGGAATCTCTCGCCGCTTGTCCACGATCCGGTTGCACTCGTCCACGTACACCAGCTCAGGCTGAAATTTCTGCAATTCCAGCTCATTGTACATGGCATAGGTAGCGATAATAACGAGGTCGCCGGGATTCGCCTTGTGCGCCGCCGCGCCGTTCACGGAAATAATACCCGAACTGCGCTGCGCCTTGATGGCATAGGTGGTAAAACGCTCTCCGTTGTTCACATTGTAGATGTCGATCTGCTGGTATTCGCGGATGTCCGCGGCTTCCAGCAGGGTCTCGTCGATCGCGCACGAGCCTTCGTAATGCAGTTCGGAATGCGTGACGGTGACACGGTGCAGCTTGGATTTGAGCATCAATCTTTGCATTGTGACTCACTCAACGAGTGGGGAACAAAAGGACGCGTATTATAAGCCTTTGTCCGCATTGAGACAAATTTCCAGGTTATCGATCAATCGGGTCTTGCCGAGCCATGCCGCCGCCAGCACCACCAGGTCCGTCTCGCCGCTCTTCGCCGGCGTCAAGGATGCGGCGGCACGTACCGAAACGTAATCCACGCGCCAGCCGTGAGCTTCCAGGTCGGCAAGGGCTACGCATTCCAGAGCAGGAAAATCGCTGTTACCCGCAAATATAGACTCACGGATTTGCACAAGGTTCCGGTACAGCCGCACCGCCTCGGTGCGCTCATCTGCGCTGAGATAGCCGTTGCGCGAGCTGAGGGCGAGGCCGTCCCCGGCACGCAGGGTTTCCCCCGCCACGATCTCCAGCGGCAGATTGAGCTGCCGCACCATGGCGCGAATCACGCGCAACTGCTGGTAATCCTTCTTGCCGAACACCGCCGCCTGCGGCTGGACGATGTTGAACAGCTTCAGCACCACCGTCGCCACGCCGCGGAAATGGCCGGGTCGAATTGCGCCGCACAGTTCCCCGGCGACCGGCGGCGGCTCGACGAACACTTGCTGCGGCTCTGGATACAAATCCGCGACCGGCGGCGCGAACACCACATCGGCCAGCCCGGCCAGCTTTTCGCAGTCCTGCTCGAAGGTGCGCGGGTATTTGGCGAAATCCTCGTTCGGCCCGAACTGCAGGGGATTGACAAAGATGCTCACCACCACGCAGCGGCCATGCTCGCGTGCCTGCCGGATCAATGCCAGATGCCCCTGGTGCAGGTTGCCCATGGTGGGGACGAAAGCGACGGACGGCTCGGACTTTAGCCGGTCGCGCAATTCCTGGGTGGTTGAGATAATCCGCATAAATGAAAACCCAAAAAAAACATTAACCGCAGAGGACGCGGAGGACGCAGAGGAAATCAGAATTTTCAAGCTGGTGCCTGTTTCTTGAATCCAACCAATATCAAACAAGCTGTGGTAGCTATTCGAATGGTTGGCTTTAAGGTTTTCCTCTGCGTCCTCCGCGTCCTCTGCGGTGAAGAATCAAAAGCAGTGCTCCGCCGCCGGGAACTCGCCGCTTTTCACCGCCTTGACGTATTGCTCGACAGCGGCCTGAATGCCGTCTGCGCCGGTCAAAAAATTCCTGGCGAATTTCGGCGGCTTGCCGGGATAAATGCCGAGCAGGTCATACAGCACCAGCACCTGGCCGGCGCAATCCGGGCCGGCGCCGATGCCGATGGTGGGAATCGTCAGTTGCTGCGTCACCTGCCGCGCCAGCGCCGCCGGAATCGCTTCCAGCACCAGCAGGCCGGCGCCGGCCTGCTGCAATGCAAGCGCGTCCCCGATCAGCTTCTGCGCCGCCGCGTCGCCTTTGCCCTGCACCTTGTAGCCGCCGAGCTGGTGCACGGACTGGGGCGTGAGGCCGACGTGGCCGCACACCGGAATCCCGCGCTCGGCCAAAAATGCCACGGTCTTCGCCATCACCGCGCCGCCTTCCAGCTTGACCATCTGCGCGCCCGCCGCCATCAGTTTCGCGACATTTCGCATGGCCTGGGCCGGGCCTTGCTGGTAGCTGCCGAAAGGCATGTCGGCGACGATGAAAGCTTGCTTTGCGCCGCGCGCCACGCAGCGGATATGGTAGATCATGTCGGCCATGCTCACCGGCAGGGTGGTTTCCTCTCCCTGCACCACCATGCCGAGCGAATCGCCGACCAGCAGCACGTCCACACCGGCATTTTCCAGCGTGGTGGCGAAGCTCGCGTCGTAGCAGGTGAGCACGGCGATTTTCTCGCCGCTGCCGGCCATCTTCTGCAAATTGCTCAAGGTAACTCTCATCGGCTACCCTGCCCTGTTAAAAAACTCGCGACCGCCACACATTTGGCCGACACGCTCGATCAGCAGCTCCAAATCCTGCGATTGGTCGACGTAATTGAGGTTCTCGCTGTTGACGATCAACAGTGGCGAAGCTTCGTAATGATAGAAATGCTCGCTGTAGCTGTCCGCTACCCGCGTCAGATACTCCACCGTGACCGTGCTTTCGTACTCCACCCCGCGACGCCGAACGCGCTCGACCAGCACTTCCGGCTGCACCTGCAGGTAGATCACCAGATCGGGCCTGGGTGTCTGTAGCTGCAGGTTGTCGTAAATCTGCCGGTAAAGATGATATTCCTCTTCGCTCAGATTAAGTTTTGCAAACAGCAAGTCCTTGTCCAGCATGAAATCGGCCACGACAGCGCCACCGAACGCCCCCATCCGCTTCAGTTCCTGAACCTGGGATGCGCGCTGAAGCAGGAAAGACAGTTGGGTAGGCAGGGCATATCGCTCAGCATCCTGGTAGAAGCGCGGCAAAAAAGGATTGGCATCCGCATTCTCGAGCATCAGCGCAGATTGAAAACGCTCGGAAAGAAGCCGTGCCAGGCTGGTTTTGCCAACCCCGATCGGCCCTGCGATCACCACATAACGATATTTTTCGAACAGCATCCTGGTTTATCCCTCTATTCGTTCCACCCGCTGGCCGGTGCATTTTTCCAGACACTCGCCCACCGATCCATACCCCCCTATGATGCGACTTGGTGCAATTTCATGCAAAGGCTGAAGCACGAAGGCACGCTCATGCATGCGCGGATGCGGCAAGGTCAGCCCGTGTTCGTGACAGATCAGGTCGTCGTAAAGCAGGATATCCAGATCGAGGATACGCGGTGCATTGCGGAACTCGCGCACCCGCCCGTGGCGATGCTCCATGTCGAGCAACGCTTCGAGCAACGCATGCGGCGCCAGCGCGGTTTCGATTTCGGCCACGGCGTTGATGAAGTCGGGTTGGTCGGCATAGCCCACCGGCGCGCTGCGGTAGAGCGAGGAACATGACAGCAACCGGGTTTGCGGCAGATTGCCGAGTTCGTCGCAAGCCTTGAGTATCTGCGCGCCGGGGTCGGACAGGTTGCTGCCGAGGCCGATGAAGGCGCGCTTGAAAAGCGGGTGCAACATAAACTCAGTCCTGCGACTCAGCGGTTGATGCCTCTCCAGCCGCCACGGCAGCCTTGGGCTTGCGCCGCCGCCGTTTTTTGGTGGCGGGGGCTTCGTCCTTGATCAGCATCTCGCCACGTTTGTGGTCGCCGGCATCCTGGAAATCTTCCCACCAGCAGCCGACCTCGGCATCTACCTCGCCGCTTTCGCAGCGCATCATCAGGAAATCGAAGGCGGCGCGGAAGCGCG
>CAYGNO010000098.1:0-8138 GCA_964351305.1 uncultured Sulfuricella sp. | reverse complement strand
CTCTATTTTCACGACTACCGCTTCAGTTTCTATCATGGGATACACCTAATTTTTGCTGACGGAATTCGCGATCTGCATCACGGTAATCGCCGGAACCTCGCCTAATACAGTGATCTGGTGGTCAGCCACCGTGCGCGAATAAACATGGACAGCACCCTGGCGAACCACGCTTTGCATGGGCTTTGTCACGGTCGCGACAGGCTCGATGAAAACAGAAACCGTCGCCAGGCCATCAGAAAACACCAGGTGCTTAACCGGCATCCCTTTCCCCGGCATCGTGCGCTTCATCACCGTCACCTGGGTAAAACCCGGTGGGAGCTGCTTCACCGTCCAGCCCCAATCGCTTTGCTGAAGTTCCGTCGCGGTTACCGGTTCACTGGACACCAGCACCTTTTTGCCGGCAATTTTCGGCTTGAGGGACTCCTTGTCTATCTGCCCACCGATTTCTACCTGGGTGAAGGCAAACTGGCCGATCACTTCGTTCCTTTCGTTAAGCATACCGGCTTTCAGCAGCAAACCCGTGGCCTGGTCGATCCAGAGCTTGTACTGGTAACGGTATTGATCCCGGGGCTCGAGGGCAATCGCCTTGCAAGCATGGCCGGCCACACGGTCTGGCTCGGCGAATCGAGCCCGGTAATTCTCGGCAATACCGCCGAGATGCCTGGGCAACAGCGCAGGGAAGGATTTTTCGACCTTCCTTTTCTCCACCACGACGGAAGCACTGTTGTCCGGCTTGAAGCACAGCACTTCTTCGTTGTTGCGGATCACTTCGCGGGGAGAACCATCCAGCGCCTCGAGCTTTTCGTGCTCGCCGCTTTCATCCTTGATATGGGTGATTTTGCTGGTTTCAATATGGTCGCCATATTGATAGATGTAGGTGCCGCTGTAATTGAGCTGGTGCGCCGCAGCAGCGACTTTTTTCAACCAGTTCAGCGCATCCGTCTGCTGCGCCGCATCCGCCGCCTGCGACGCACCATGCAACCCCACCAGCGCGGCTACAGCAAGGAGTAACTCTCTCATCGGTCTCCATCCCGTGACTGCTCCAGGGACGCGCGCTGATAGTGCCGGGGCAGATGGACGGCAGGTGAATATTCCTGGTGTGCCGCCAGGTAACCATTGACATTTATCTCGGATGAGGCACCCGCCGTGCTTGCCTGCGCAACAACGGCATTGGTTGCCGCACCCAGGCCACCCTCATGATTGAATTGCAGCGCCACCCACGCCACCAAGGAAACCGCCGCAATCGACGCTGCGGCAGACAGTGCAATCAAGGGGCGCCGGTGCGGAAGGAATCGCCGGGGAGCCAGAACCGTCGGCTCTTTTGCCAACTGCCCGGCGAATCGCGCGTTGAAATCGGGTGAAAATGGAGAAGTTTGCCTCAAGGAATCGCCGATCAAGTGATACATATTCCACTTCTGCTGCAATTCCGGTTGCTCTCTGGCTGAGACCAGAATTTCATTCGCCTCATCATGATCCAGTTCACCATCTGCCAGCGCAGATATTCGACTCTCCATCATGTTTACCACCTCGTATCTTTATCAGTTCCCAGCATAGGTCGCAACTTCTCGGCGATCGTTTCGCGAGCACGAAAAATCCTCGACCGCACCGTACCAATCGGGCAATTCATCATGCTCGCAATTTCCTCATAACTCAGGCCCTCGATTTCACGCAGCGTGATCGCGGTTTTAAGTTCCTCGGGCAGGCTATCCATCGCCTTGTTCACGGTTTCTGCAACCTGCTTGCTCATCAGTTCATTTTCAGGCGTATTGATATTGCGAAGCTGTTCGGCATCTTCAAAACCTTCGGCCTCTTCGTTGTCGAACTCCGTCGTCGTTGGCGGTCGCCTGCCTTCAGACACCAGATAATTCTTGGCGGCATTGATCCCGATCCGATACAGCCAGGTATAAAAAGCGCTTTCACCCCGGAACGAAGGCAGTGCGCGGTAAGCCTTGATGAACGCTTCCTGGACCACGTCTTCGACTTCGGTCGGGTTACGGATAAAGCGTGACAGCAAACGCCCCAGCTTGCGCTGATACTTCGCCACAAGCAGCTCGAAAGCATGCTTGTCGCCGTGCTGCGCTCGCTCGACCAGTTGCTGGTCAATCTCACGATCACCCATATGGGCCTTCCCTGAACTTCAGCGCCATTATACTTATCCCCATTGCCGGCAGGGCCTTCCCATGCCGTCCAATGATTTCAGTATAGCGCCCTCATCCATTTCAGGGAACGCAGCCTTTTTCTAAAGACACCCCTGTCGCAGAATAGTTCACATCCCGGAAGGGTTATTGACAGGCCCGTTCCGCAAAAACTCCTCCCTGCCCCGCACCCACGTTGCGTGCTATCATTTCCACCGCATAGTTAAAGTCAAAGGAACAATGTACATGTCGCATTTTGACGTGATCATCATCGGCAGCGGGCTGGCCGGCATGACGCTGGCGCTGAACCTCGCCGAGAGCCGGCGAGTGGCGATCGTCACCAAGCGTGGATTACTGGATGGCGCCAGCGACTGGGCGCAGGGCGGCATCGCCGCCGTGCTGGCGGACGACGATTCGATCGAGGCGCACATCAGCGATACCCTGATCGCCGGCGCAGGGCTATGCGACGAACAAGCCACCCGCTTCGTGGTGGAAAACAGCCGGGCCGCTATCGAATGGCTGATCGAGCAGGGCGTGCCCTTTACCCGGGATGCGGACAATACCACCGGCTACCACCTGACCCGGGAAGGCGGCCACAGCCGCCGCCGCATCATCCATGCCGCCGACGCCACCGGCCATGCGGTGCAGGTCACGCTGACGGAAAAAGTCAGAAACCACGCCAACATCACCCTGCTGGAAAACCATATCGCTATCGACCTGATTACCGGCGGCAAGCTCGGACTGGAGGATAATGCCTGTCACGGCGTGTATGTACTCGACAAGATCAACGGCAAGGTCAGAACCTTTGCCGCCCAGCATGTTGTACTGGCCAGCGGCGGAGCAGGCAAGGTCTATCTCTACACCACCAATCCTGACGTTGCCACCGGTGACGGCGTCGCGATGGGCTGGCGCGCCGGATGCCGGGTGTCGAACATGGAATTTGTCCAGTTCCATCCCACCTGTTTGTATCATCCCCACGCCAAATCATTCCTGATCACCGAAGCGGTGCGTGGCGAGGGGGGTATCCTGGTGTTGCGCGACGGCACCCGCTTCATGCCGGATCACGACCCCCGCGCCGAACTGGCGCCACGCGACGTGGTGGCGCGCGCGATCGACTTCGAAATGAAAAAACGCGGCCTGGACTGCGTTTATCTCGACATTTCACACAAGCCGGCCGCTTTCCTCAGGGAGCATTTCCCCAACATCTGCGAACGCTGCCTGGAACTGGGCATCGACATCACGCGCCAGCCCATTCCCGTGGTTCCGGCGGCACACTACAGCTGCGGCGGCATCGTCACCGACCTCTCGGCGCGCACCGACATCCCCAACCTGTATGCCATTGGCGAGGTCGCCTGCACCGGGCTGCACGGCGCCAACCGGCTGGCCAGCAACTCGCTGCTGGAATGCATGGTGTACGCCCAGGCTGCCGCGAAGGATATCCTCAAGCAGCCGCAAACACCGACCGTCGCCCTACCGGAATGGGATGAAAGCCGCGTCACCGACGCCGACGAGGAGATCGTCATTTCCCACAACTGGGACGAGTTGCGCCGCTTCATGTGGGATTACGTCGGCATCGTGCGCACCAACAAACGGCTGGAACGGGCGCAGCACCGCATCCGCCTGCTCACCGAGGAAATCAACGAGTACTACCAGAACTTCCGCGTCAGCAATGACCTGATCGAACTGCGCAACCTGGTGCTCACCGCCGACCTGATCGTGCAATGCGCCATACTGCGCCACGAAAGCCGCGGCCTGCATTACAGCCGGGATTATCCGGGGTTGCTGGCCAAAGCGAAAAACACGGTACTGGTGCCGGGCGGCAAATAGCCGGCTAGTCCATCTTCGAACATCGCCATTTCAGCCACACCCGCAACCGCCTGAAATCTTCCGCATTGACCGCATCGGGAAAAATCACCAGATGCCTCGCCAGGCGACCGCCCGCCGGTTTCAGATTCAGCACGGTCAGATGAGGGGCAACGAAGCTGCTGCCGAGCAGGGCGGCTTCGTGCCATGCCCCGGTGCGGGTCTGAAATTCGCAGCGACAATCTGCATCGAGCCGCAATCCAATCAGCGAATGCCGCAGCGTGCGGAAACCGTCGCGCCGCAGAGTATGCCAGGCGCTGCCGAGAAACACCGGCATAAGCAAGACGGCGAGCCAATGCGGCAGTGGCGCCAGCCAAAGCAGTGCGGCGGCAAAACCATGCATTCCCGCAAGCAAACCCGCCAACCACCGGGACGGCCCGACCGCGATCGTCAGGGTCTCCATCCGCAACCCTTGTAAAAATGGCTAAATGGCCTTATTTTAACTAGCATCACCTTAAAATTCCGTCAGAATTATGAATCCCACCTGGAAAGACCATCTCATCAAAGCGGGCGCCGCCCTGGCAGACGATCATGCCATTCATTTCGGCAATCCGGAAAAAGAATTGCTGGCCGCGCAGTCCGGCACCATACTCACCGATCTCTCCCATCGCGGCGTGATCGGCTTCAATGGCGAAGATAGCCAGACCTTTCTGCAAGGCCAGACCACCAACGATGTCAGGCTGGCCGCCGACCGCGCGCAATACAACAGCCTGTGCACGCCAAAAGGCCGGATGCTGGCGAGCTTCCTGCTGTGGCGGGACGCTGACGGTTATTTTCTGCAACTGCCCGCCGCTCTGCAAGCCGGCATCCAGAAACGGCTGGCGATGTACGTGCTACGGTCCAAGGTCAAGGTGCGTGATGCCGCCGACGAATCGGTGCGTCTCGGTGTGGCCGGCATGGGTGCCGAAACCTTGTTGCAATCAGCCATCGGCGCATTGCCGCCGGACGTGCTGGGCGTCGTCCGCCACGACAAGGGAACGATCATCCGGCTCGACGCGACGCGCTTCGAGATCGTAGTGACCCCGGAGCAGGGGCCGTCCCTGTGGGAGGAATTGGGCGCTCGAGCCACGCCGGTCGGCAGCGCCTGCTGGGAATGGCTGGAAATCCACGCAGGCATCCCCGTCATCCTGCCCCAGACCCAGGAGCAGTTCACACCGCAAATGGCGAATTTCGAAGCCATCGGCGGTGTCAGCTTCAACAAGGGATGCTACACTGGACAGGAAATCGTGGCGCGCACGCAATACCTCGGCAAGGTCAAACGCCGTTTGTATCTTGCCCATATCGACTCGGAAAGTGCGCCCCAGCCAGGAGACGAACTGTTCGGCGCAGACCCGACGGCAGGCATGGTGGTGAATGCCCAGCCCGCCCCCGCTGGTGGCTACGACCTGCTGGCGGTGATTCCCACCGGCAACGCGGAAGCCGGCGCGGTGCACTTCAAAACTCCGGAGGGTCCGGCCCTGCACTTCCTGCCCCTACCCTACCCGGTCTAGGAGTCTCATAGGGTGGGCACCGTTTTTGTGCCCACGCAGTGAGCGACATTTCCGCGTGGGCACAAAAACGGTGCCCACCCTACATCTACCCGGAGGACGCAAATGAAAATCACCTTCCTCGGCGCCGCCCAGCAGGTCACCGGCTCCTGCTACCTGATCGAAACCGGGGAGATTAAATTCCTGGTGGATTGCGGCATGTTCCAGGGTGGCCGCGAGGCCGACAAGCTTAATGCGCAACCCTTCAAGTTCCTTCCCAGGGAGATCGCATTTGTCTTGCTGACTCACGCCCACATCGACCACAGCGGCCTGCTGCCCAAGCTGGTCGCAGCCGGTTTTGACGGACAGATTTACACTACGACCGCCACCGCCGACCTGCTGGGAGTAATGCTGCCGGATTCCGCCCACATTCAGGAAATCGAAGCCAGCAGGGAAAACCGCCGCCGGGAGGAAAAATCCGGAAAGAAGCGCAAGTTCAGTGCGGAAGCCACTCCTCTGTACAGCATGGCCGAAGCGGAAATCTGCCTGGGCAGACTGGCGCCGGTTTCCTACGATGCGCAGATCTCCCCGCACCCTTCCGTACACTGCTGTTTCAGGGATGCGGGCCATATTCTGGGATCGGCCATAATCGAAGTCTGGGTCAAAGGTGGGGGCAAGCAGACCAAGCTGGTTTTCTCTGGGGATCTGGGGCAGCCCGGCCAGCCTATCCTGCGCGACCCCTCTATAATCGAAGAAGCCGACATCCTTTTCGTCGAATCCACCTACGGCGACCGCTTGCACAAAGACCTGCCAGCGACCGCCGAAGAGTTCGTGCATGCAATCAATGACACGCTGCTCCGAAAAAAAGGCAATGTCATCATTCCTGCCTTCGCGGTGGGCCGGACGCAGGAAATCATCTATTTTCTTCATGAACTCACCCGCCAGGGGCGATTCAAGAATCTGACCGTCTATGTAGACTCGCCGATGGCGACCAAAGCCACGGATATCACCATGCGGCACATGGAAATCTTCGACGAGGAAGCAAAGCAACTCACCGCCTGGCAAGCGAAGAATCACGTTCCGCTGAAACTCACTTTTACCGGCAGCACGGAAGAATCCATTGCACTGAACAGTATCCATTCCGGCGCGATCATCATTTCCGCCAGCGGCATGTGCGATGCCGGACGCATCAAGTTTCACCTGATAAACAATTTGGGGAAAAGACAGAACACCATCCTGATCACCGGCTTCCAGGCCCAGGGCACGCTGGGAAGGCGCTTAGTGGATGGGGCGAAAACGGCGCGCATTTACGGCAAGGAAATTTCCGTGCGCGCGGAGATTTATACAATCGGCGGGTTCTCGGCCCATGCCGACCAGGCCGCCCTGCTGCACTGGCTCAAACAGTTCAGGCGCCCGCCCGGTCAAACCTTCGTGGTTCACGGCGAACTGCACGCCGCCCAGGCGCTGGCCGACTACATCAAGAAAATGAACTGGGAAGTCACCATACCCGCCATGGGGGACTCAGCCATCATTTGTAAAAATGACTGAGGAAAAAGCATAACGCTTTATTCAGCCGGAGGCGGATTGGCGCTACCCTCATCCGGAGATTGAGCGGGGTTTTCCTGGGGCTGGTTTTTATTCAATTTCTGCTGAGCTTTTTCTTCTTTTTTTCTTTTCTTTTCCAGCTCTTTCTGACGTTTCTCATATTGAAAATTAGGTTTTGCCAAGTTATATCACCCTTTAGGTTGGTATTCGTGATTAAGAAAGGAAATAAAGCCGAGCCTTGAAGCCAAGCTCTTTAAATATACCTATCGAAGATGAGTTAGTTTAACAGAAACAATGACACCACTGCGCCCTATCATTCAGAGCCGGCCCGGCGCATTGCATAACCCGGGAAGCTCATGAAAGGGTAAAATAGCATTTTATCCGCTCGACCGCCCATGCCCTCCCCCTCAGCCCAGCAAATCCTCCACGACGTTTTCGGCTACAGCGCTTTCCGCGACGAGCAGCAGGCCATCGTCGAACACGTCACGTCGGGCGGCGACGCGTTGGTGCTGATGCCGACCGGCGGCGGAAAGTCCCTGTGCTACCAGCTCCCCGCGCTGTTGCGGCACGGCGTCGGCATCGTGGTGTCGCCACTGATCGCGCTGATGCAGGACCAGGTAGACGCCCTCAAGCAACTCGGCGTCAAGGCTGCCTTCCTCAACTCCAGCCTGGCCGCCGATGCTGCCCGTGACGTATTTGGCCGCCTGATGCGCGGCGATCTGGACATTCTCTATGTGGCCCCGGAGCGCCTGCTGATGGCTAATTTCCTGAGCGCGCTGGAGCAGGTTCAGTCCGGCCCGGGATTGGCGCTGTTCGCCATCGACGAGGCGCACTGCGTATCGCAGTGGGGGCATGACTTCCGCCCCGAATACCGGGAATTGACAGTGCTGCACGAGCGTTTTCCAGCAGTGCCGCGCATCGCGCTGACGGCCACGGCGGACGCCCCGACCCGGCGCGAGATCGTCGAGCGCCTGGCGCTGGAACAGGCCCACCAGTTCGTCTCCAGCTTCGACCGCCCCAACATCCGCTACCGGGTAGCGCTGAAAGACAACGCCCGCAACCAGTTGCAGGCGTTTCTGGAAGCCGAACACGCCAACGACGCCGGCATCGTGTATTGCCTGTCGCGCAA
>CAYGNO010000097.1:0-8142 GCA_964351305.1 uncultured Sulfuricella sp. | reverse complement strand
TCACCGGGGTGAAGAGGGATATTACCTTACTTGAGCGGGTCGTGGCGAAACCGGGTGACAAGATCACCGTGCTGGACATCTCTCTGGACAAGAACCGGGAGGCGCTGCTCGCCTTGCTGGAGCGAGGCGCCCAGGTGGTTTATTTCGACCATCATTTTTCCGGCGATATTCCCGTTCATCGGGGCTTCGAAGTCCATATCGACCGTGCTCCCGGCACCTGCACCAGCCTGCTGGTCGACCGTTTCCTGCAAGGCCGGCATCGCGTCTGGGCGGTGGTCGGCGCGTTCGGCGACAACCTCCACGAAGCCGCGCGACACGCTGCCGAGCCCCTGCATTTAAGCGCCGACCAGCTCGACGCATTGCAGAGCCTGGGGGTATGCCTCAACTACAACGGTTACGGGGAAACCCTGGCCGATCTCCATTTTCCACCCGATGAGCTGTACCGGTTGCTGCATCACTATGCCGACCCCTTCGCCTTCATCGCCGGGGAGCCCGCATTTCGCCAACTGCAACAAGGCTATGCCGAAGATATGGCTAAAGCCGAGGAGCTCCAGCCGGAGATGGCGACGCAAGCCTGCGCGCTATACATCCTGCCCGATGCGCCTTGGAGCCGCCGCGTCAGCGGTTCGTTCGGCAATCGCCTGGCGCAGTCCTGGCCAAAACGCGCCCATGCGATTCTGACGCGGCGTGCGGAGGGCTACACCGTCAGCGTGCGCGCCCCGCTCGCCGCGCCGACGGGAGCGGACGAACTGTGCCGGCGTTTCGACAGCGGCGGCGGGCGCAAGGCCGCCGCCGGCATCAACGGCCTGCCCGAGGCGAAGGTGGGGGAGTTCGTGGCGCAGTTTCGGGCGGCCTGGGGGTATGAAACCTGCTGAAATAGGCTCTAATGCTCGCCATGCGCCTTCGGATGGTGGTGCGGCGGTTCCGCCACATGCTCGGTCTGTGCCGCCGCGTGGTGATGCAGTTCCTCATGGGCGTGGGGTAAAGGTGTAGGCCGCCCCACGAAGTGCGGCATCAAAGACCCGATCACCATGCCCGTAGCACTCATCAACAGCCCCGCCAACTGGGGCGGCCAGAGGCCGTCTGGGAGGAAGATTTCCAGCAGCAGCCATGAAATCAGGCCAAACGTGATGGCAAACAGAGCGCCCTGGGTGTTCGCGCGCTTCCAGTAAAGACCGGCGATAAGCGGGATAAACGCCGCGACCAGCGTCACTTTGTAGGCGTTTTCCACCATCTTGAAGATACTGGAGCTGGAATTCAGGGCGAACAGGGTCACGATGACGGTGAAGCAGACCACCACGACGCGGATCGTCAACAAGAACCGACGGTCGGACATTTCCCTGAACATCCCCTTGAGAATGTTTTCCGTGAAAGTGACGGAGGGCGCCAAAAGCGTGCCGCTGGCTGTGCTCATTATGGCGGAAAGGAGTGCGCCGAAGAACATCACCTGGGCAAAAATCGGGGTGTGATTGAGGATCAGGCTGGGCAGGATATGTTGCGGGTCATCGCCGATCAGTTTTTGCACCATGTCCGGGTCGATGAGGGTAGCCGAGTAGGCGAGGAACATGGGGATGAAGGCGAAGAAAAAATAAAGGCTGCCCCCGGCGACGGCGCCGCGCACGGCCGTGTTTTCGTTACGCGCCGACATCACGCGCTGAAACACGTCCTGCTGGGGGATGGAGCCGAACATCATGGTGACCCAGGCGGCAACGAAGGCCAGGATGTCGCGCTTGCTGAGCTCCGGCCAGAATTCGAATTTGCCGGCATCGGCCGCGTGCCTTATCACCACGCCGGCGCCGCCCGCAAGGCCGCTGATAATATAGCCGATGTAGAGCATGCCGAGCACGATGACGATCATCTGGAAAAAGTCGGTCATGGCCACCGACCACATGCCGCCGAACAGGGTATAGACCAGCACGATCGAGGCACCGATGATCATGCCTTCGGCGGGAGAAATCGCGCCCTGGGTCAGCACCGAGAATACCAGGCCCAGCGCGGTGATCTGGGCGGAAACCCAGCCCAGGTAGGAGGCGATGATGCACAGGCTGGTCAGCACTTCCACCGCGCGGTTATAGCGCGCCCGGTAGTAGTCGCCGATGGTGAGCAGATTCATGCGGTACAGCTTGCGGGCGAAAAACAAACCCACCAGGATCAGGCACATGCTCGACCCGAAAGGGTCGGATACGACGCCTTTCAGGCCTTCCTGGGTGAATGTGGCGGAAACGCCGAGTATCGTTTCCGCCCCGAACCAGGTGGCAAAAACCGTTGCGGTGACGACGTAAAGCGGCAGGCTGCGCCCGGCAACCGCGTAATCGCGGGTATTGTGAACGCGCGTGGCGGCGTACAGGCCGATGCCGACTGAGGCCAGAAGGTAGATGACGACGAACCAGATCAACATGATCGAATGCCAGCCGGTGGGTGGAGTTGGGGAATTATACCGAAAAGGCTAAAAAAACCGGCTGGTTTTCAGGGGGGGCCAAGCACCGTTAATATCTCGTGGTGACTTCACTTTGCAAAACATCCAGCCGACCCAGAATTTGACCCCTCAGCTGATGGAGCTCAGGAAGCAATGCTTTCGCCGCTTCAACATCTCTTTTGTCCATTGATTCGGTGATTTCCAGGCCGATCTGGTGTACCCGGACATGAATCGGCTCGATGTCGGTGAATTGCGGCAGATTGCCGTACCGCGTTCTGCCTTGTGCGTAGTACCAGCAACCGAATCGGCAACGGTGGTGATCGTTCAGTTCCGCGGGGTCGAGTTTCAGGGTGACGCCCTCGACCAGTCGTTCGATGGTTCGGACCCATCGGGTGTGGTCGCTCTGGGCGACCAGCAGCGGGAAATCGGAGTAGTCCCAGGGAACTTCGGCCCACAGCGCCCACAGCGGGTCGGGGGTGAATTTCACTATCCAGCCGGGAACATCGGCCGCCGGCATCGGTCGCGAGATGCCGTAACCTTGCGCCAGATCGCAACCCAGTCGCATCAGCATCACGCCGTGTTCCACCGTTTCAACGCCTTCCGCGATCACGCTGCGCCCGAACACATTGGACAGGCTCACCACGCCCTCGATGACGGCCATATCTTCCGGGTTGTCCAGCAAGTCGCGGATGAAAGACTGGTCGATCTTCAGCGTGTTGATCGGCAGGCGTTTCAGGTAGGAGAGGGAGGAGTAGCCGGTGCCGAAATCGTCGAGCGCGAAACGGACCCCCATCCCCTGGCAAGCGCTGATCAACCGGCACATTCCCTCTACGTCTTCCAGCGCGGCGGACTCCAGGATTTCCAGTTCGAGGTGGCTGGGAGCCAGCTCCGGGTGGCGGGCGAAATGCCGTTGCAGACTGTGGACAAAATCCGGGTGTTGCAGGTGGTGCGCGGCGATGTTGACGCTGACGGGAATGTCGATCCCCTCCGCGGACCAGCGGCGAAGCTGTTCCCAAGCCTCGCCGATCACCCAGTCGCCGATTTCGACGATGAAGTCGGTGTTTTCGATAAGCGGGAGAAATTCTCCGGGATAAACCAGCCCTCTTGACGGGTGGTTCCAGCGGATCAGCGCCTCCAGGCCGACCACCTTCCCGCTGCGCATGTTGACCTTGGGCTGGTAGTAAAGGGCGAATTCCCTGTTTTGCAGCGCCAGGCGGAGCGCCTCAATTTTCTGCGAGCGGCTCTGGGCCTGCCGGTCCTCTTCGGCATCGAACAAATGGTAGCGGTTGCGCCCGGACCGCTTGGCCATGTACATGGCCTGGTCGGCGTGGCGCAAAAGCGAGTCGGCGTCGGCATCGTCCAGGGGGTAGAGCGTGACCCCGACGCTGGCGGAAACTCTCAGGTCCAGGTTGTCGATGAGATGAGGCGAGGCGATTTCAACCATCACGCGCGAAAGGATAAGCTCCAGCTCCTCCATATCGCTCAAGTCGGTAATAAGAAGGACGAACTCGTCCCCGCCCAGCCGGGCAACGCTGTCGACGGTACGCAAGGCTTGTTTTAGCCTGGCGGCGACGTTGATGAGGAGCTTGTCGCCGACTTGGTGGCCGTGCTTGTCGTTGATCGGCTTGAAGTCGTCGAGATCGAGAAAGCAGACCGCCAGCAAATGATTTTCCCTGCCGGCATGGGCAATGTTTTGCTCGAGCCGGTCGGCCAGCAGGGTGCGATTGGGCAGCTGGGTGAGGGCGTCGAAGTGCGCCATATGCTCCAGCTTCTTTTGATTGTCCTTGAGGGCGGTGATATCGCTGAAGATGGCGACGTAGTGGGTTATCTCGCCATCGAGGTTTTTTACGGAGGTGATGTCCAGCAATTCCGGATAGAATTCGCCGCTTTTGCGTCGGTTCCATATTTCTCCCCGCCAATGGCCGGTTTCATTGAGATGTCTCCAAAGGGATTGATAGAAAGTCGTTTCGTGCCGGCCCGACTGCAAGACACGGGGATTCTTGCCCAGTATTTCCTCCTTGCTATAGCCGGTAATGGCCGAGAAGGCCTGGTTGACGTCGACGATGAGGTTGTCCGCGTTCGCGATCAGGATGCCGTCATTCGAATGTTCGAAAACGCTGGCGCTGAGGCGGATCTCTTGCTCCGCCTTCTTGCGTGCGGCCACCTCTTTTTCCAGCTCGATGTTGCGCTGCGTGGCCAATCCGACGTGATGGTGGATGGCCCGGTTGAGCGAGAAGAAGCGCAGGATGATAAACAGCGACAGCAGCAGTCCCGTAAGCAGGCTGGCGACAATCGGAATCTCGTATTTTCGCGCCACGTCGAGCAAGGAAAATTTGCGGGCTTCATCATAAGGAGGGAAGCCCATCAGCTTCATCAACTCGTGAACCGACTGGTAATCGGCCGGGATGGTCCAGCCGTAGAACATCCCTTTCTTCGCGGCATCGCTGCTGGCCGGCAAGCTCAATAAGGCGATGGCCACCTTGCCGGCCAGATCGGAAGGCGTGCGGGCGCTGACGGAAAATGGCCATTCCGGGTAAAGGCGGGTGGACAAGGCAAAGGGGAAATCCTTGCTAGCCTGCAAACCCAGCACCCTGAAATCCGACAGCTTCAGCTTCCCTTCCTTGGCCAGTTCCTCCAGCACGCCGGTTCTGATGAATCCGGCGTCCGCATTGCCGTGGGCGACATCGTGAACGACCCGGTCCTGCGGTTCCCCGGTAAAGGAAAGTTTGGTATCTTTGTTGACGTCAATGCCCAGCCGCAGCAACTCGGCGGCCTGGGATTGGTAGGCGCCGAGCCAGTTCGCCCCGGCAGCGGCGATTTTTCTGTGCTTAAGGTCGTACAGGCTGCGCATGTTCTCCCTGTCGGCGCGCACGAAGATCACCCCGCCGAATTCCTTGAGGGGATAGCCTTCTACCGTCCTGACCAGGGTCGCGATGCGGGTGATCCGGTGCTTGGCCTCCAGGTAAACGTAATGCGAGGGGTTGGTCAGGATGAAATCCAGTTTGTCTTGCGCAACGGCAGCGCTCAAATCCGTCGCATCCAGGGGCTCGATCCTGAAGCGGTAGCCGGGAACGGCCCGAGTCAGATAATCGGCCGTCGGCTTCCAGAAGGCGAGCGTTTGTTGGGGGGCGCGGATTGTTTCAACACCGATCGAGACTTCGCGCAAGAGCGGGCCGGCGACCGCTTCCGACGGCCCGCAATTCCACAACGAGCAGAGAAAAACGACGGCAAATAACATCCTTTCCATGGCTAGTCGCGGGAAAGAACGGGGAAGATGCCTTGTTATGAAAGTCATTAACCGAATATGGGCGAGGTGCCGAAGACCCAGCCGTGGTTTGGGTTCGAAGTAATCAAATGGTTCTATTAGAAAAACCCGGTTTGGCCTGGAAAGTTAGGCCAATTCTGAGTAATGATACCGGGAATGGGCCCCGGAGAACTTGATGCAACTCAAACAACTGGAATTAAGAAGCGACCCATATCCGTCTCCGAATAGAGGTTAACCGTCAC
Source organism: uncultured Sulfuricella sp. (assembly GCA_964351305.1). Classification (GTDB taxonomy): domain Bacteria; phylum Pseudomonadota; class Gammaproteobacteria; order Burkholderiales; family Sulfuricellaceae; genus Sulfuricella. The sequence continues at coordinate 2,219 of CAYGNO010000097.1, read as the reverse complement.
TCACTTCACCGGCCAAGCCGGCACTTGCGGCAGGTGCCAGATGTCGCGGTTGTAGTCGAGGATGGTGCGGTCGCTGGAGAACTTGCCGCTGGCGGCGGTGTTGAGGATGCTCATGCGCGTCCAGTTTTCCCGGTCGCGGTAGGCTTGCGCCACCCGCTGCTGCGCATCGATGTAACCGCGGAAGTCCGCCGCTGTCAGCCACGGGTCGTGAGGGCTGGTCACGGCGTGGATGATGGGGTCGAAGATGCCCGGCTCGAACAGGTTGAAATGACCGCTTTCCAGCAATTGCATCACGCGGCGCAGGTCTTCGTCGGCGGCGATGATCGCGGCGGGATTGTAATTAGGTCTGGTGGCGTCCACCTCTTCGGCGGTGAGGCCGAACAGGAAGAAGTTTTCCTCGCCCGCTTCCTCGCGGATTTCTATATTGGCGCCATCCAGCGTGCCGATGGTGAGCGCCCCGTTCATCATGAACTTCATGTTGCCGGTGCCGGAGGCTTCCTTGCCGGCAGTGGAAATCTGCTCCGACAGGTCGGTTCCTGGGCAGATCACCTCCATCGCCGACACCCGGTAGTCGGGGAAGAAAGCCAGTTTCAGCAAGCCCTGCGCGGCGGGATCTTCGTTGATCACTTTTGCCACCGAGGACACCAACTTGATGATGCACTTGGCGATTATGTAGCCGGGGGCCGCCTTGCCGCCGATCAGCACGCAGCGCGGCGTCCAGTCTGCCGTGTCGCCGCGCTTGATGCGGCCGTAGAGGTGAATCACGTGCAGCACGTTGAGCAGTTGCCGCTTGTATTCGTGGATGCGTTTCACCTGCACGTCGAACAGGGCGCCGGTATCGAAGACGATGCCGCAGTCGCGCTCGACCATCTCCGCCAGGCGCGCCTTGTTGGCCTGCTTGACGGCGCGCCACTCGGCGCGAAAATCCGCCTTGTCGGCATGGGGGGCGAGCTTGCGCAACCGGGTCAGGTCAGTAACCCAGCCGTCGCCGATGGTGCGGGTAATCAGGTCGTTCAGGCCGGGGTTGCTCCAGGCCATCCAGCGGCGCGGCGTGACGCCGTTGGTCTTGTTGTTGAACTTGCTCGGCCACATTTCGTAGAAATCATGGAATAGATGTAGCTGCAGCAGGTGCGAGTGCAGTTCGGCCACGCCGTTGACCGATGCGCTCGACACTACGGCCAGATAGGCCATGCGTATCTGGGCTTCGTCCCCTTCCTCGATAATCGACATGCGCCGCTGCCGGGCGGTGTCTCCCGGCCAGCGTTGCGCCACTTCAGCCAGGAAGCGGGCGTTGATTTCGTGAACGATGTCGAGCAGGCGCGGCAGCAACCGACCGAACATACTCACCGGCCAGCGTTCCAGCGCTTCCGGCAGCAGAGTATGGTTGGTGTAGGCGACGGTGCTGCGGGTGATGGCCCAGGCCCGATCCCAGTCCAGGCCGTGTTCATCCATCAGCAGCCGCATCAGTTCCGGCACCGCGCAGGTAGGGTGGGTGTCGTTAAGCTGGAAACAGTTCTTTTCGGCAAAATTTTCAAAATTGCTGCCATGCGTGTTGACCCAGTTGCGCAGCACATCCTGCAGGCTGGCGGAGGCCAGGAAGTACTGCTGGCGCAAACGCAGCTCCTTGCCGTTTTCGCTGGCATCATTGGGGTAGAGCACCATGGTGATGTTCTCGGCGCCGTTCTTCGCTGCCACCGCCTCGGTGTAGCTGCCGGCGTTGAATTCGGACAGGTCGAATTCGTCGGTAGCCGCCGCCGACCACAGGCGCAATGTATTGACAGTGCCGTTGCGGTAACCGGGGATGGGAACGTCGTAGGGTACCGCCACCACGTCCTGGGAATCTGTCCAGCGGGCGTGCAGGCGACCGTCTCGATGATAGTATCTGGTGCAGCCGCCAAATTTGACCCGGACGGTATGCTCGGGACGCTCTATTTCCCAGGGATTGCCATCGCGGAGCCAGTGGTCCGGCTCTTCCAACTGGCGACCGTTGTCGATTTTCTGGCGGAACATGCCGTACTCGTAGCGGATGCCGTAACCCACTACCGGCAATTGCAGTGTCGCGCAGCTGTCCAGAAAACAGGCCGCGAGGCGGCCCAGGCCCCCGTTCCCCAAACCCGCGTCGTGCTCCTGGTCGGCGATTTCCTCCAGCATCAGGCCCAGGTTCCGTAGCGCCTCCCCGGTCGGCTTGTCCACGTCCAGGTTCAGCATCGCATTGCCCA
>CAYGNO010000096.1:0-8206 GCA_964351305.1 uncultured Sulfuricella sp. | reverse complement strand
AAATACGGTTCCGAGTCGGCGCTGGGTTCGCTGGTGGCACTGTCGCTGGTGCGCGAACTGGGGCCGGTGCTGGCCGCCTTGCTGTTCGCCAGCCGTGCCGGTTCGGCCATCACCGCCGAGATCGGCCTGATGAAAGCGACCGAGCAGATCGCCGCGATGGAGATGATGGCGGTCGATCCCATCTCGCGCGTGGTGGCGCCGCGTTTCTGGGCCGGAGTGATTTCCATGCCGTTGCTGGCCGCGATGTTTTCCGCCGTCGGCGTGTTCGGCGGCTACCTGGTCGGGGTGGTGCTGATCGGGGTGGACGAGGGCTCGTTCTGGTCGCAGATGCAGGCGGCGGTTGATTTCAGGCAGGACATCGTGAACGGCGTGATCAAGAGCGTGGTGTTCGGTATCGCGGTGACCGCGATCGCGCTGTTCGAGGGCTATGATGCTCCGCCCACGGCGGAGGGCGTGTCGCACGCCACTACCCGTACCGTGGTGACGTCGGCGCTGGCGGTGTTGGGCCTGGATTTTATTTTAACGGTATTCATGTTTCGGGGAGTGTAGGTTTATGGAGCGGACGACACTGGATTTGTGGGTGGGCGCCTTCGTGGTGGGCGGACTCATCGCGCTGCTGATTCTGGCTTTCAAGGTGGGGAACCTCAGCGGCTATGATGGTTCCGAAATCTATCAGGTGTACGGCGAATTCGACAACATCGGCGGACTTAAAATCAAGGCTCCGGTGAAAAGCTCCGGTGTGGTGGTCGGCCGGGTGTCGGATATCCAGTTTGACAATAAAACCTTCCAGGCCCTTGTGGAAATACGCCTCAGTAAAAACTATCAGTTTCCCAAGGATACCAGCGCGGCTATCCTGACTTCCGGCCTGTTGGGCGAGCAGTACATCGGCCTGGAAGCCGGGGGGGATGAGAAAAACCTTAAAAACGGCGATAAATTTATACTGACCCAGTCGGCGATGGTGATGGAGCAGTTGATCGGCCAATTCCTTTTCAGCAAAGCGAATGATGATGGCGGCGACAAAAAGACAGACCAGGGCGGCAACAAAAAAGCCGTAGTACAATAATTCTTTTGGAGCGCATTATGAAAAAATCGTTTTGTCATGCCCTGTTTCTTGTGACGGCATTCTTTTGTGCGACGGCAGTTGCCGTCGCAGCGGAAACGGCGCCGGACGTGCTGGTCAAGGATACTTCCCAGGATGTTCTGGAGATCGTCAAGAAGGATAAGGATATCCAGGCCGGGAACAAGCAGAAGATCTACGCTCTGGTGGATGCCAAGGTACTGCCCCATTTCGATTTCAAGCGCATGACCCAGCTCGCAGTGGGAAAATCCTGGCGTCAGGCCACGCCGGCACAGCAGGACGCGCTGATAAAGGAGTTCCGTGCCTTGCTGGTGCGCACTTATTCCGTTTCACTGAGTACTTACAAGAACCAGATTATTGACTACAAGCCGATGAGGATGCAGCCCGACGACACCGATGTGACGGTGAAGACCGTGGTCAAACAGCCCGGCGGACCGCCTGTTCCCATCGACTACAGTTTGCAAAAGAATGCCGATGGCTGGAAGGTCTACGATGTGATTGTGGACAACATCAGCCTGGTGACCAATTACCGCGGTTCTTTCGCCAGCGAGATTCGTCAGTCCGGCATCGACGGGCTGATCAAGGTTCTGGTCGACAAGAACCGCCGGGCTGAAACTTCGGGCGACAAAGGCTGAAGCGGTCTGTAAATGGATACGGCGTGGATATGATTTTACAAGACGGCGACAATTACAGGGTTCAGGGCCGGATCACCATCGACAACGCACGGGCTTTGCTGGCGGACGGCCTCAGGCAGTTCAGCAAAGACGGCCTGGTGGTGGACCTGTCACAACTGGAGGATGTGGATTCCTCCGCGGTGAGCCTGTTGCTGGAGTGGCTGCGCGAGGCCCAGCGCAATCAACGCAAGCTCCGCTTCGCCAACCTTCCCGATAATCTGAAAAGCCTGGCCGCCCTCTACGGCGTGCTTGACCTGATCCAGCCGGTCGAAGCCGATTAACCTCAAAACATTTCTAGCCACGGATGTTCACGGATAAACACGGATTAGTGCGCAACATGGATGGTTATCCGTGTAAATCTGTGTTAATCCGTGGCTAGTGTTTTTTCCAGCCAAACTTTGCCTTCAGTGACCCCCGCGATCGAAATTCGCGAAGTGCACAAGCGCTTCGGCAGCCTCCATGCCTTGCGTGGCGTGGATCTGACGGTGGAGCAGGGCGAGTTTTTCGCCTTGCTCGGCCCAAACGGTGCCGGAAAAACCACGCTGATCAACATTCTGGCCGGACTTTCCCGTGCTACTCAAGGCAGCAGCAGGGTGATGGGCCACGACGTGGTGTCCGACTATCGCAATGCGCGGCGCGTCCTTGGCGTGGTGCCGCAGGAACTGGTCTACGACGCCTTCTTCACCGTGCGTGAAATGCTGCGCTTTCAGTCAGGTTATTTTGGTCTGCGCAAGAACGACGCATGGATCGATGAGCTGCTCCACAACCTGGGTCTGACGGACAAGGCCGATATCTATACCCGCTTGCTGTCCGGCGGCATGAAACGGCGCGTGCTGGTGGCCCAGGCGCTGGTGCACAAGCCGCCGGTGATCGTGCTCGACGAACCGACCGCCGGAGTGGACGTGGAGCTGCGCCAGAATTTGTGGGAATTTATCCGGCGCCTGAACCGCGACGGCCACACCATCGTGCTCACCACTCACTATCTGGAAGAGGCGGAAACCCTGTGCAGCCGTATCGCCATGCTGAAGCGGGGGCAGGTCATCGCGCTCGACACCACGCATAATCTGCTCAGCGCCCATGCGGCAACCCAGGTTAGCTTCAAGCTCAATCCGAACCGGCTGCCCGACGTGTTGCGGTCGTTGCTCGTCGCCGAGGAAACCGGTTGCTTTCGTCTGGTGCTGAAAGATTACAGCGGGCTGGAGGGCGTGCTGGCGAGCTTGCGCGAGGCAAACATCGCGGTGGATGAGCTCGAAGTGTCGAAACCGGATTTGGAGGAAGTTTTTTTGCAGATCATGGGCAAGGCTGGCAAGGAAGCCGCGAGATGACCGGCCTGTGGACGCTGTTTTACAAGGAGTTGCTGCGTTTCTGGAAGGTTGGCCTGCAGACCATTCTGTCGCCGCTGGTGACGACATTGCTCTATCTGTTGATTTTTTCCCATGTGCTGGAAGCGCATGTGCAGGTTTATCCCGGTGTCGGCTATACTGCCTTTCTGATTCCGGGGCTGGTGATGATGGCGATGTTGCAGAATGCTTTCGCCAACAGCTCTTCCAGCCTGATCCAGTCGAAAATGTCGGGCAACATCGTGTTCCTGTTGCTGCCGCCGCTGGCGTACTGGGAATTTTTTACCGCCTATGTGGCGGCCGCCATCGTGCGTGGTCTGGTAGTCGGCTTCGGGGTAGGGCTGGCCGGATGGTGGTTCACGCCGGTGGCGCTGGCCCATCCCTTGTGGATGGTGGCGTTCGCGCTGGCGGGTTGCGCCATGCTGGCGGCGGCGGGCATCATTACGGCGCTGTGGGCGGGCGGCTATGATCAGATGGCGGCGGTGCAGAATTTCATCATCATGCCGCTGACTTTCCTGTCCGGGGTGTTCTACTCGATCCACTCCCTGCCGCCCTTCTGGCAGGCGCTGTCGCGTTACAACCCGTTTTTTTATCTGATCGACGGGTTCCGTTATGGCTTCTTCGGCGTCTCGGATGTTTCGCCCGCGCTGGGTCTGGCGATTGTCGGCGCCTGCTGTTCGGCATTATCATTAGCGACTTTGGCGCTGCTCAAGAGCGGCTATAAATTACGGAGTTGACATGGTCACACCTGAAAATGTTAAAACTTATATTGAACAAGGCCTGGAGTGTACCCATATAGAGGTGCATGGCGATGGTCGTCACTTCGAGGCGGTGATCGTCAGCCCGGCGTTCGAGGGCAAGGGCATGGTGCAGCAGCACCAGCTCGTCTATCGGGCGCTGGGCGACAGGATGCATGAAGAAATTCATGCTTTATCCATGAAGACCTTTTCCCCCGAACAGTGGGCGAAGCAAATTTGATATTTATTGGAGTGGATATGGATCAGAATGCACTGAACAAAATCAAGCAAACCGTCACCGGGAACCCGATCGTGCTTTACATGAAAGGCACCCCGCAGTTCCCGCAGTGTGGTTTTTCCGGGCTGGCGGCCCAAGTTCTGAAGGCATGCGGCGTGACCGAATATGTTTCGGTAAATGTCCTGGCCGACGCGGAAGTCTATGAAAATCTGAAGTATTATGCCAATTGGCCGACTTTCCCCCAGCTCTATATCAAAGGGGAATTGATCGGCGGATCCGACATCATGAAAGATCTCTACGAAAAGGGCGAAATGCAGAAGCTGGTGGAAAGCGCAAAGGCCTAATTCATGGACAAGCTGGTCATTCAGGGCGGGATTCCCCTGTCAGGGGAAGTTCGCATTTCCGGCGCTAAAAATGCGGCCCTGCCGATTCTCTGCGCCGCATTGCTGACGGAAGAACCGCTTCGCATCGGCAACGTGCCGCATTTGCGCGATGTCACCACCATGCTCGAACTGCTCAACCAGATGGGGGCGGAAGTATCGGTCAACGACCGCATGGAGGTGGAGATCGCCGCGCGCAAGCTGCACAATCTGGAGGCCCCCTACGAGCTGGTTAAAACCATGCGTGCCGCTATCCTGGTGCTGGGGCCGATGCTGGCCCGCTGCGGGCAGGCGCGGGTCTCCCTGCCGGGCGGCTGTGCCATCGGCTCGCGTCCAGTGGACTTGCACATCAAGGGCCTGCAGGCGATGGGCGCGGAAATCGAGATCGAGCACGGCTACATCCTGGCGCGCGCGGAGCGTCTCAAGGGTGCGCGGATTTTCATGGATACCGTCACCGTAACCGGCACGGAAAACCTGATGATGGCGGCGACGCTGGCTGAAGGCTCGACGATGTTGGAAAACGCCGCGCGCGAGCCGGAGGTCGTGGATCTGGCAAACTGCCTGATCGCCATGGGCGCGAAGATCGAGGGCGCCGGCAGCGACGTGATCACCGTGCATGGCGTTGACCGTTTGCATGGCGCGGCCTACCGTGTGATGCCCGACCGGATTGAAGCCGGGACTTTTCTGGTGGCGGTCGCCGCCACCGGCGGCAAGGTGCTGCTCAAGGACGTGCGTCCCGACATCCTCGATGCCGTACTGGAAAAACTGCGCGAGGTCGGCGCGCGTATCGAATGCGGTGCGGATACCATTAGCCTGGAAATGGATGGACCGCTCAAGTCCGTGAACGTACGCACCGCCCCCTATCCGGCTTTTCCCACCGACATGCAGGCGCAGTTCATGGCGCTGAATGCCGTGGCGAACGGCGCGGCCACCGTCACCGAAACCATTTTTGAAAACCGCTTTATGCACGTGCAGGAACTGCAGCGTCTGGGAGCGAACATCGAAACCGAGGGCAATACCGCCGTGGTGCGGGGTGTGGCCACATTAAGCGGCGCCACGGTGATGGCGACCGACCTGCGCGCCTCGGCGAGCCTGGTCGTGGCCGGCCTGATCGCCCAGGGCGAAACCAGCATCGAGCGGATTTACCACATTGACCGCGGCTACGAGTGTATTGAGGAGAAGCTGTCGCAGCTCGGGGCGCGGATCAAGCGGGTGCATTGAGTATTATCTTTACACCGCAGAGGCGCAGAGACGCCGAGAAATTCGAATCACGAAACCTCTGCGTCTCAGAGCCTCTGCGGTAAAATTGTTTTTTGGCAAATGAGATATCCGACGTGACTGGTATTACTATTGCCCTTTCCAAGGGCCGCATTTTCGAAGAAACCGCGCCGCTGCTGAAAGCGGCGGGGATAATTCCGCTCGACGACCCGGAAACCTCGCGCAAGCTGATTTTGTCTACCAACCGGCCCGAGGTGCGCCTGATCGTGGTGCGCGCCTCCGATGTGCCGACCTACGTGCAATATGGCGCGGCCGACATGGGCATCGCCGGCAAGGATGTGCTCAACGAGCACGGCGGCGACGGCCTGTATCAGCCGCTGGACTTGCAGATCGCGCGCTGTCGCATGATGGTGGCGGTGCCGGAAGGCTTCGATTATGAAAACGCGGTGCGTCAGGGCGCGCGCCTGCGCGTCGCCACCAAGTACCTGCAAACCGCGCGCGAGCATTTTGCCGAGAAGGGCGTGCATGTCGATCTGATCAAGCTTTACGGTTCGATGGAGCTGGCGCCGCTGGTCGGGCTGGCCGATGCCATTGTCGACCTGGTGAGCAGCGGCGGCACGCTCAAGGCCAACCACCTGGTGGCGGTGGAAGAAATCATGCAGATCAGCTCGCGGCTGGTGGTTAATCAGGCAGCCCTTAAGCTCAAGCGCGCGCAGATTCAGCCGATCCTAGATATTTTTGCCGAGACCGTTGCCAAGACGTCGGCTTAAGCGGATTATCGATCCGGTACGAAATTCTAAGCTCGCGTAAGGCGTAATGTAGGGTGCCAATAAGCGAAGCGTACACTAAACCTGCGGCGTAATGGATTTGGGGCTAGGCGGCAAGCTGTTCGCGCGGTTTGACGTTTTTCTCGATTTCCTGGCCTACGGCTGCGCGCGCTTTTTTGACATCGTAGCTGCTTTGCAGGCTCATCCAGAAGTCGGGGCTGGTGCCGAAGAATTTGGCAAGGCGCAGGGCGGTATCCGCGGTAATGCCGCGTTGCTCGTTGAGGATGGCCGTGATCCGGTTGGTGGGTACGTCCAGCGCCCTGGCAAGGGCGTTTGCCGAGAGTTTCAGTTCGTCCAGTTCATCCTTGAGGATTTCGCCGGGATGTATGGCGCGCATTCCGTTCATGTTCATACCCTATATTTCGATTCATTGGCTGTTCCCGGCCCAATTTTCGATGACGAGTCCGGGGTAGTCCTTGAAATCAGCTTCGTTGTTGGTGACTAAAGTGACGGAAAGGCTGATGGCGTGGGCGGCGATGAGGCGATCCAGCGCATCCCGCTTGCGATCCCGCACTGCGGCGCGCACGATGCCGTAGCTCGTTGCGGCATCGCCGTCGAAAGCCAATACGGGTACATCGGCAAGCAGGGCGAGGAGAGCTGTTTCTGCGGCGGCGCGGCTTTCGGGGTGAGATTCGACGCCGTAGCGTAACTCCGCGAGCGTAATTGATGACATCATGACATCACCGTACTCCAGCGTCGCAAATCGTTCCGCCACCTCTGGCGGATGGTGGCGCATCAGGTAGATGCAGATATTGGTGTCGAGCATGTAACGCATGGCTCACCAACCCTGACGTTCGGTTTCTTCGTGGTGCTCGCGCCCTTCGGCCATGAAATCGGGCGGGAAGGCGGCGAATTTATCCAACAGTCCAGCCAGAGAGCGTTTGCGTACCGGACGAATCTCCAGAATGTCACCCCTGCGTTCGATCTCAACGTCCTGCATGGCTTCGCCGAAATTTAACTCTTTGGGGATGCGTACCGCCAGGGAATTGCCGCTCTTGAAAACACGAGTCAACATGCTTGCCTCCATTGATGTATATACAGTATATACATTGGTTTTAAGGTGGTCAATGTGTTGCCGAAATCTGTCTGAGAGAAGTTTTTCGGCACCCTGAATTCGGCTATACGGCTTTTTCCTGTAAAATCGCCATATTCCGATCCCGCAAACTTATTTGCCCGCCATCATGCTAAATATCAAACGTTATTCCACTTCGCAGCCCGACTTCCAGGCACGGCTGACTGATCTGCTGGCCTTCGAGGGCGCGCAGGACGAGGCCATCGACAACGTGGTTGCGGGCATTCTGCGCGACGTCAAGGCGCGGGGCGATGCCGCCGTGCTGGAGTACACGCGGCGTTTTGATCAACTGGATGCGGCCTCTGCCACTGAATTGGAACTGTCTCAGCCCCGCCTCAAGCAGGCGCTCGACAACCTGCCCGCCGATCAGCGCGAGGCGCTGCGGCAGGCCGCCGAGCGGGTGCGGGTTTACCACGAAAAACAATTGATGCCGTCGTGGAACTACACCGAGGCCGATGGCACCATGCTCGGCCAGCAGGTGACGGCGCTCGACCGGGTCGGTCTGTACGTGCCCGGCGGCAAGGCGGCCTATCCTTCTTCGGTGCTGATGAACGCGATTCCGGCCAAGGTGGCCGGGGTCAAGGAATTGATCATGGTGGTGCCGACGCCGGGCGGCCTGGTCAACGAGCTGGTGCTGGCCGC
>CAYGNO010000095.1:0-8305 GCA_964351305.1 uncultured Sulfuricella sp. | reverse complement strand
CCCTCAAGACCCTCGACCGCGACCTCAAGTCCGTGGTGTTCGGCCAGGACAAGTCCATCGACGCCCTCGCCTCCGCAATCAAGATGGCGCGTTCCGGCCTCGGCAATCCGCACAAGCCGATCGGCTCCTTCCTGTTTTCCGGCCCGACCGGCGTCGGCAAGACCGAAGTGGCGCGGCAACTGGCCTACACCCTGGGCATCGAGCTGATCCGCTTCGACATGTCCGAATACATGGAGCGGCACGCGGTATCGCGCCTGATCGGCGCCCCGCCCGGCTATGTTGGCTTCGAACAGGGCGGCCTGCTGACCGAGCAGATCACCAAACACCCTTATGCGGTGCTGCTGCTCGACGAAATCGAGAAAGCCCACCCCGACATCTTCAACATCCTGCTGCAGGTGATGGACCACGGCACGCTCACCGACAACAATGGCCGCAAGGCGGACTTCCGCAACGTGATCATCATCATGACCACCAACGCAGGTGCCGAGTCACTGACCAAGAGCAATATCGGCTTCACCACTGCGCGGCAGCAAGGCGATGAAATGGCGGAAATCAAACGGCTGTTCAGCCCGGAATTCAGGAACCGCCTGGACGGCACCATTTCCTTTGCGCCGCTCAGCCGCGAGGTCATCCTGCGAGTGGTGGACAAATTCCTGATGCAACTGGAAGAACAGCTCCACGAGAAAAAAGTGGACGCCGTGTTTACCGATGCCCTGAAGGATCATCTGGCCAAGCATGGCTTCGACCCGGCAATGGGCGCACGACCGATGGCGCGGCTTATCCAGGACACCATCCGCAAGGCGCTGGCGGACGAACTGCTGTTCGGCAAACTGGCCCATGGCGGCAAGGTGGTGGTGGATATCGACGAGCAGGAGAATGTCCGTCTCGAATTTGCCGAGAACAGCGAAAAGGCCGTCAGCGTTTAGCCTGGCCGTAAAAAAAGCGCAGGATTTCTTGAATCCTGCGCTTTTTTATTTAAACCCAGATCATCCATTGGAATGCCCATGCATGTTAGGAGCGGCGCCCTCGCCGCGATTTTCGACCGTATTCGCGCCGGGGGCGACGCTCCCACAGTGGTGTTTTGGCTCTAATGGATAATCCGGGTTAAACCGGCTGATTTATTTCTCTTCTTCCACCTTGCAAGTACTCATGCCGAACAGAGTATAGGCCGGGCACCAGTTCATCAGCCCGGTGGCCAGTGGCACGATGCCGATCAGGCCCCACAGCCACAGACCGTCTTCGCTCTTGAGGACGAACACCAACGCCAGCAGCACGATCCCGGCCACAATGCGAATCCCCCTGTCAACACCACCCACGTTTGCTTTCATATTTCCTCCTTGGTTGATATTTCAAAGTCTTTCCCGGCGAAACGCCACCCCGCAATGCAATAATAGCCTACTTATTGTTTGCGGGGTGCAGCCCGTAGCGGTTCAGTTTACGGTACAACGTACGCTCGCTGATACCGAGGATATCCGCCACTGTACGCCGATGCCCGCCATGATGTTCCAATAGTTCACAAATATGGCGGATTTCCATTTCCTCAATGGAGATGGCGGAAGGAATACCCGCTACGGTGGGGGACACCGGATTGCCCGCAGGAATCCCCGTCCGCGCCGCCGTCTGGACTTTTTTCTCGTTCAGGCTGTCGAACTGAATATGCCTGGCATGTATCGTCCCGTTGCCGGACAAAGCAACCGCCTTCTGCAAAATATTACGCAGCTCGCGCACATTGCCGGGATAATCGTAGCCGATCAAGCGCGCCATGGCGTCCGCCGCCAATTTCGGAACATTTTTGCCTGTTCCGCCACAGCGGGCCAGCAAGGCTTCGGCCAGTGCCTGGATGTCGGAGCGCCGCTCGCGCAATGTAGGCAGCGTCACGTCGATGCCGACGATCCGGTAATACAGATCCTCGCGGAACAGCCCCTGATCCACCCGCTCCAGCAAATTACGGTTGGTGGCGGAAATAACCCGCACATCCGCCGTCAGGTTTGCCGTGCCCCCCACCCGGCGGAACTCTCCGGTTTCCAGTACGCGCAGGAGCTTGGGTTGCATGGAAAGAGGGATTTCCCCGATTTCGTCGAGAAACAGCGTGCCGCCATCCGCCAGTTCAAACAACCCTTGTTTGCGTCCGACGCAGCCCGTGAAGGCACCGCGCTCGTGGCCGAAGAATTCGCTCTCGAACACCGATTCAGCGATTGCAGCGCAATTGACCGAGACATAAGGACGACCGCTCCGGATCGAATGCTTGTGCACGAACTCCGCCGCCAGCTCCTTGCCGACGCCACTTTCCCCATACAGCAGTATCGGCGCATCCGACTCAGCCACGCGCCCAAGCTTGTCTGCGCACTCCAGAAAGGCAGGCGAATGACCGATCATGCGCATCTCGTCGCAATCCAGTTCTTCCGAGGATACCAACGGTACGATGGCCTCGCCCAGGTAAATGCAACCGTCCCGCCCGTGAACCGGATACCCCTTGAGGCGCACCCGCTCGGCGCGATTGTTGTTGTCGTAATGAATGTGCAACACCTGGCAGGGTTCACCGGTTGCAAATACCTTCTGGTGTGGACAGACCTCGCCGTTCTCGTGACAGGGAACGGAGGAATGATGGGAAATTTCGTGGCACAAACGGCCCACAATCTCATCCTGACTCATGCCATACACCTGACAATAAGCATGGTTTGCAGAAACCACACGGTAATCCTTATCGATCAGGACGAATGGATTTTCCTGGATATTGATCAGGGATTGCAGGTCTAGAGAAAGATCGTTCATGGTCGGAGCCGGCTCATGTCAAATTGTCATGACAAAGTATAACCGCAATCAATCTCCCATGTAAATCATAAAGCTGCAATCAACAATCCGCCTTAAATCGGCAGGCACTGCCCCAGAACTGCCACGCCGACATGACACATTGTCACTGACGCAAAATAGCGAAAACATATTTAATCAATGCAAACAACAACATAATATCTGGCACGCCCATTGCTTATGAATTGCCCCTAATGATCGCAACAGCGCTGTCCATCAAATGGAGAAATCAGTGTCGAAAATCTGGAAACTGCAAGAAGGCGTCAAAATGGATGACGCGGTCGCGGACGAGGTGGCGAAGATCGCCTGCGCGCTGAAATCCCTGTCGGCCTATACCAGCATGGCAATGGAATGCGAAGACGCGCCGGAAGACCTGCAGGTCATCGTGGACGAAGGCCTGGATGCAATGGCCAGGATATTCGTCTGGTAACCGATTCTCGCAAACTCGACCAACCCCATATTTAAAGGACACGTGCAGATGGCACATATCGTCATTCTCGGCGCCGGCATAGGCGGCATGTCGTGCGCGTATGAAATGCGCGAGCAAGCCCGGCCCGAAGATATTGTCACGGTGATTTCCGATTTCCCGCTGTTCCAATTCGTCCCCTCCAACCCCTGGGTCGCCGTCAACTGGCGCACCAAGGAAGACATCACGATTCCCCTCGCGCCCTATTTAGAGCGCAAGGGCATCAAGCTGATCGCCACGCCGGCAAAACGCGTACACCCGGAAAAGAACCAGGTCGAGCTGAGCGATGGACAAATTGTCGGCTACGACTTCCTGGTCGTCGCTACCGGCCCGAAACTGGCCTTCGACGAAGTGGAAGGCATGGGACCGGGCAAGAATACCCTTTCCATTTGCCATGTCGATCACGCAGTGGAAGCCGGCAAGGCATGGGACCAGTTCATCCGCGACCCCGGCCCGATCGTGGTGGGCGCCGCGCAGATGGCTTCGTGCTACGGCCCCGCCTACGAATTCGCCATGATCATGGACACCGACCTGCGCAGACGCAAGATCCGCGACCAGGTGCCGATGACTTTCGTCACCGCCGAGCCCTACATCGGCCACCTCGGCCTGGGCGGGGTAGGCGACTCCAAGGGGCTGATGGAATCCGCCCTGCGCGACCGCCACATCAAGTGGATCTGCAACGCCAAGGTCACCAAGGTCGAACCGGGCAAGATGTTCGTCACCGAACTGGACGACATGGGCAACGTCAAGAAGGAGCACGAACTGCCGTTCAAGCACTCGATGATGCTGCCCGCGTTCAAGGGCGTGGATGCGGTTTTCGGCATTGAGGGCCTGGCCAATCCGCGCGGCTTCATCCTGATCGACCCGTTCCAGCGCAACCCGAAATACAACAACATCTACGCCATCGGCGTGTGCGTCGCCATCCCGCCGGTGGAAGCCACCCCGGTGCCGACCGGCGCGCCCAAGACCGGCTACATGATCGAAACCATGGTTACCGCCACGGCGCACAATATCCGCGCCGTGCTCGACGGCAAGGAGCCGGATTACAAGGCCACCTGGAACGCCATCTGCCTGGCCGACTTCGGCGACACCGGCGCGGCCTTCGTGGCGCTGCCGCAGATCCCGCCGCGCAACGTCAACTGGTTCAAGGAAGGCAAATGGGTGCACCTGGCCAAGATCGCCTTCGAGAAATACTTCATCCGCAAGATGAAAAAAGGCACCACCGAACCGATTTACGAGAAATACGTGCTCGGCGTACTCGGCATCAAGAAGAAAAAGTAGCGCATCACAGTTTTAAAGTTGTGTCTCCGTTTTGGGGCGGCTTCGGCCGCCCTCTTTTTTTGAGACTTCGGGCAAGCCCACTCTTCCAGAATGGTTAAGCGGCCTGTCAATAACGGATATAATAGAAAATTGTCGAAACACCATCATTGTTGAGTGCACACCATGCTGAAAGCCTATCGTGACCATGCCGCCGAGCGCACTGCGCTTGGCCTGCCGCCGCTACCTCTGAATGAGGAACAAACGACAGCCCTGAGCGAGCTATTGAAGAACCCGCCTGCTGGAGAGGGAACCTTCCTCGTCGACCTGCTTGAAAACCGTATCCCTGCCGGCGTGGACGACGCGGCCAAAGTAAAGGCAGCATTCCTCGCCGATATCGCCAACGACAGGACAAACTCGCCGCTGATCAGCAAACAGCACGCGGTGAAACTGCTCGGCACCATGCTCGGCGGATATAATGTCACCACCCTGATTTCCCTGCTCGACACCGACCTCGCCGCCGACGCGGTCGAGGCGCTGAAGCGCACCACCCTGATTTTCGATGCTTTCCAGCAAATCGCTGACCGGATGCAGGCAGGCAACGCCCATGCCAAATCCCTGATCCAGTCCTGGGCCGATGGGGAGTGGTTTACTGCCAGGCCCGCGCTGGCAGAAACCATCAAAACCGTGGTGTTCAAGGTGCCCGGGGAAACCAACACCGATGACCTTTCGCCTGCCCAGGCGGCCTGGTCGCGCCCCGACATTCCGCTCCACGCCACGGAAATGCTGGTCGCCAAGATGCCGGATGCGCTGGAGGAAGTCGCCCGGTTAAAAGAAAAGAAACTGCCTATCGCCTACGTCGGCGACGTGGTCGGCACCGGCTCCTCGCGCAAATCCGCAATCAACTCGGTGCAATGGCATATGGGCTCGGATATTCCCCATATTCCCAACAAGCGCACCGGCGGCATCGTGCTGGGCAGCAAGATCGCGCCGATCTTCTTCAACACCGCCGAGGACTCCGGCGCGCTGCCGATTGAGTGCGACGTTTCCGCCATGAATACCGGCGACGTCATCGTCATCCATCCCTACAAGGGCCAAGTCACCGACGAAGCCGGCAAGCTCATCGCCAGTTTCACCCTGGCGCCGGTCACGCTGGCGGATGAAGTCCGCGCCGGCGGCCGCATCCCCCTGATCATCGGTCGCGGCCTCACTGCCCAGGCGCGCGCCGCGCTCGGCCTGCCGCCCTCAACCCTGTTCGCCCTGCCCACCCCGGTTGCGGACACCGGCAAGGGCTACACCCTGGCGCAGAAAATGGTCGGTCGCGCCTGCGGCGTCGCCGGCGTGCGCCCCGGCACCTATTGCGAGCCGAAGATGGCCACCGTCGGCTCGCAGGACACCACCGGCGGCATGACCCGCGACGAACTGAAGGAGCTTGCCTGCCTCGGCTTTTCCGCCGACCTGGTAATGCAAAGCTTTTGCCATACCGCAGCCTATCCCAAGCCGGTGGACATCAAGCTGCAACATGCCCTGCCCGAATTCATGTCCAGTCGCGGCGGCGTCAGCCTCAAGGCGGGCGACGGCGTGATCCATTCCTGGCTGAACCGCATGCTGCTGCCCGACACGGTCGGCACCGGCGGCGATTCGCACACCCGCTTCCCGATCGGGATATCTTTTCCCGCCGGTTCCGGCCTGGTCGCCTTCGCCGCCGCCATGGGCATGATGCCGCTGGACATGCCGGAATCGGTGCTGGTGCGCTTCAAGGGCCGGATGCAGCCGGGCATTACCCTGCGCGACCTGGTCAACGCCATTCCCTATGCGGCGATTCAGGAAGGAAGCATGACGGTCGACAAAAAGGGCAAGAAGAATGTGTTTTCCGGCCGCATCCTGGAAATCGAGGGTCTGCCGGACCTGAAAGTGGAGCAGGCGTTCGAGCTTTCCGACGCCTCGGCCGAAAGGTCCGCAGCCGCCTGCACGGTGCGCCTCGACAAGGAACCGGTGATCGAGTACCTCAATTCCAACGTCGCCCTGCTCAGCAACATGATCGAGAACGGCTATCAGGATGCTCACACCCTGCAACGCCGCATCGACGCCATGAAAGCCTGGCTGGCCAAGCCCGAACTGCTGGCGCCGGATGCCGGCGCAGAATACGCCCATATCATCGAGATCGACCTCGCCGCCATCAAGGAGCCTCTGGTGGCCTGCCCCAACGACCCGGACGACATCAAGCCGCTGTCCGCCGTAGCCGGCGACAAGATCGACGAGGTGTTCATCGGCAGCTGCATGACCAACATCGGCCATTACCGTGCCGCCTCGAAAATGCTCGAGGATGCCGGACTGGTTGCGCCGCGCCTGTGGGTAGTGCCGCCCACCCGAATGGATGAGGCGGAACTCCGCGAGGAAGGCGCCTACGGCATTTTTGGCCGCGCCGGGGCGCGTACCGAAATGCCCGGCTGCTCCCTGTGCATGGGCAACCAGGCGCGGGTGGCGGACAATGCCACGGTGTTTTCCACCAGCACGCGCAACTTCGATAACCGAATGGGCAAAGGCGCCCGCGTCTACCTCGGCTCAGCCGAACTGGCAGGGGCTTGCGCTCGCCTGGGGCGCATCCCGACGGTGCAGGAATACCTCGATCTGGTAAACGGCAAGATCGCTCCCGAGGCCGAAAATATCTACCGTTACCTCAACTTCGACCGGATGGAGGAATACCGTCCGCGCAAGATCATTAAACTGACGCAGGTGTAGTTAAGAAAATGAAACTGATCATGACCCCGACCAGCCCGTTCGCGCGCAAGGTGCGCATTGTCCTGGCGGAAAAACACATCGAATGCGAACAGGTAGTGGACAGCCCATGGGAAGCGAACACTCGCGTATCCGACTACAATCCGCTCGGGATGATCCCGGTGCTGGTGCTGGACGACGAGCACACCCTGTTCGATTCGCGCGTGATCGTCGAATATCTCGACACTGCCAGCCCGGTGTCGCAACTGATTCCCAAGGACAATCGCCAGCGCCTGGCGGTGCGCCGCTGGGAGGCGCTGGCCGACGGCATCTCCGACGCCGCCGCAGCGATCTACATCGAGAAGAAGCGGCCGGAATCGCAGCAGAGCCCGGAATGGATCATACGCCAGGAACAGAAAGTGTTCCGCGGCCTCGAAGCCATTGCGGAAGAACTGGGGGACAAGAGCTGGTGTACCGGCGAATTTTTCAATCTTTCGGATATCGCCACCGGATGCGCCATGGGCTACCTCGATCTGCGCTTCCCGGAAATCGAATGGCGCAGAGCCCATCCGGTGTTGGCCCGGCTCGCCGATAAACTGTCGCAACGGCCATCTTTCAAGGAAACCCTGCCGCCTTCAGCTTGACGTCACGTAGGGTGGGCGCGTTTTTGTGCCCACGCGGAAACAACCTTTGCTGACCGCGTGGGCACAAAAACGCGCCCACCCTACCTAATCTATTGAATTATCCCGCCCCCCAGGCACACTTCGCTTTCGTACACCACCACCGACTGGCCCGGCGTTACCGCCCACTGCGGCTGGGGGAAATCGATCTCGCAGCCTTCCCCATCCACGCGATGGATGCAGCAAGGCGCATCCGCCTGGCGGTAGCGAATCTTGGCGGCATACACCCAATCCGTATGGGGCGCATGGCCTGACACCCAGGACAAGTCGGCGGCAACCAAAGCTTCCCTGAACAAGGCCGGATGATCATGCCCCTGCACGACGATCAGCACGTTGCGCGCCATGTCCTTGCCGGAGACGAACCACGGCTCGCCCT
>CAYGNO010000094.1:0-8324 GCA_964351305.1 uncultured Sulfuricella sp. | reverse complement strand
GCATGAATTTTGAACTGCTCCAGCACGACCCCGGCCTTGAAACAGAACATCCCGGAATTCCACAGATAGCGGCCAGAGTCAACGTACTCCTGGGCGACTTCGTAGGAGGGTTTTTCCACGAAGCGCTTGACGACGTGGCCATCCGCCTCGATGTAGCCAAATCCGGTCTCCGGTGCGTCTGGAACGATACCGAAGGTCACCAGGTTGCCCTGCTCCGCCAGGCCGACAGCCTGTTTCACGGCAGCGGCAAAAGCCGCCTGGTCATCGATCAGATGGTCCGCCGGCAACACCAGCATCAACGCGTCACTGCCATGGGCTTCAGCAACGCCCATCGCCCCCAATGCAATCGCCGCCGCAGTATTGCGCCCGAAAGGTTCGAGCAAAAAGGTGTCCGATATGCCCGGAAAAGCTTTCTTGGTGGACTGATATTCGTCCCGGCTTTTGAAATAATACTCGCGGTTGGTGATCGTCAGCACTTCATTTACACTTTCAAGCGCAGCGGCGCGCGCAAAGGTCTTCTGCAACAGGCTCTGCCCGTCGGGAAGCTTCATGAAAGGCTTGGGATGGGATTCGCGGGAAATCGGCCACAAACGGGTACCGGTTCCTCCGGAAAGAATTACGGGTATCAGCATGTCACAAATTCAGGGTCAAGAGATTAAAACTCACAGCCGCCATACCGAAAATCCGATGCTATTAAGAACGTCCGCGTCCAGTTGCGATTTGACATCAATGAAACATACCCCCCGTTTTGCAATCGCAAAAAAATCATGCGCCTGTAACGACAAAAATTCCTGATGGGCTACGGCCAGCACAATCGCATCGGCAACCGGCAGCGTTTCCCATGGTGTAAGCATAATACCATACTCGGCTTTGGCCTCAGCCGGGTCGGCAACCGGATCATGGACGGAAACATTCACCCCGTAGCTCTCAAGCTCCCTGATCAGGTCATATACCTTGGAATTGCGCAGATCCGGGCAGTTTTCCTTGAAGGTCAGGCCAAGCACATTGACCGTGGCGCCTTTGATCTGGCTGCCGTTGGCGATCATCTGCTTGACTGTCTGCTCGGCCACGTACTTGCCCATTCCGTCGTTGATGCGCCGCCCGGCAAGGATGACCTGAGGGTGGTAACCCAGCATGTCGGCCTTGTAGGTCAAGTAGTAGGGATCTACGCCTATGCAGTGGCCGCCCACCAAACCGGGGCGAAATGGCAGGAAGTTCCATTTGGTGCCTGCCGCCTCCAGGACTTCCAGCGTGTCTATGCCGATCTCGTTAAAAATAATGGCGAGTTCGTTCATCAGGGCGATATTCAGGTCGCGCTGGGTGTTTTCGATTACCTTCGCCGCCTCGGCCACCTTGATGCTGGATGCACGATGCACGCCCACTGTGACAATGGATTCGTAAAGCGCGGCGATTTTTTCTGTGGTCTCAGGAGTATCCCCCGATACCACCTTGATAACATTAGTCAGGCCATGCGCCTTGTCGCCGGGATTGATGCGTTCCGGCGAATATCCGACATTGAACCCCTTTTTCCACTTTAACCCGGAGTTCTGTTCCAGCAGGGGAATGCAGATTTCTTCCGTAGCGCCAGGATAAACCGTCGATTCGTAAATCACTGTCGCGCCGCGTTGCAAGAAGCGTCCTACCGTGCCACTCGCCGCAACCAGGGGGCCAAAATCGGGCTGGTGGGCCTGATTTACCGGAGTGGGGACGGCGATGATGATGAAACTTGCGTCCGACAGCGCTGCGGGATCGGCAGTCACTATCAGATTGCTCGCCGCACGCAAATCCTCTTCAGAAATTTCGCCGGCCGGGTCGATATATCGCCTATAGCTGTCAATCTTCTCGGAAGAAAGGTCGAACCCGATGGTTTTGTATTTTTTGCCGAACTCGACAGCGAGGGGGAGCCCCACATAACCCAGCCCAACAATGGCGACGGCATCCATCTTCATGCCTCCATGCAAAGCGTTAAGGAGGCATCCCAGGCAGGCAATGCCACGCCAAATGTCAGGTTCAGCTTGGCGGAAGACAGCATGGAATACGGGGGCCTCGGGGCAGGCAAAGGATATTCGGGCGTGGCGATGGGGGTTAACTTCGGTAATGGGTGACGGGTTATGAGTGATGAGTGAGCGCCCTGGAGTGGCATTGATTCAAGAATGGCTTTGGCAAAGCCGTGCCAGGAAGTCCAGCCGGCTGCTGTCAAATTGTAGAGTCCACTTACTTCAGCAATGAGTAATGGGTGATGAGCAATGGGCATCAATATCTGCGCGAGAACTTGTGACGTGGCCTCCGCAATCATGCGGCTCCAGGTAGGTGCGCCGATCTGGTCGTCCACGATCCGCAATTCATCACGCTCTTTAGCCAGCCGCAGGATGGTCAGCAGAAAGTTCCTGCCGCGCAGGCCATATACCCAGCTGGTGCGGAAAATCAGGTGGGGGATGCCCGCAGCCTGGACTGCCTGTTCGCCGGCGAGCTTGGTTTTGCCATAAACACTGAGCGGATTGGGCGCATCCTCTTCGGTATAGGGTGAGGTTTTGGTGCCGTCGAACACGTAATCGGTGGAATAGTGAACCATTGCGGCGCCGAGCCGTTTGGCCTCTTCCGCCATGATGCCGGGCGCGATGCCATTGATCGCCATGGCCAGGTCGGGCTCGCTCTCCGCCTTGTCGACGGCGGTATAGGCGGCGGCATTGACGATCAAGTCCGGCCGGATTGTTCGGATGGCGTTTCGAATCGAATCGGGGTTGGCCATATCCATGCCTTGGCGATCGATGGCGACCACATCGCCCAAGGTGGCCAGGGTACGCTGCAGTTCCCACCCGACTTGGCCATTCTTGCCGACCAATAGAATTTTTTTCACTTAGGGGCTGCCCATGAATAACTCGGCTACGCGGAATGCGACGCCCACCTGATCCTTGGCGGATAGCACCGGCTCACCCTGAAACGGCCAATCCACTGCCAGATCGCTATCGTTCCATCGGATGCAGCGCTCGTATTCTGGAACCCAATAGTCGGTAGTTTTATACAAGAACTCAGCATAGTCGGACAGCACCAGAAAGCCATGCGCGAAACCGGGCGGTATCCAGGCCATGCGCTTGTTTTCCGCCGACAGATTGAATCCGGTCCATTTTCCGAAAGTGGGCGAATTCTTGCGAATATCCACCGCAACGTCGAACACCTCACCCGCCACCACCCGCACCAGCTTGCCCTGCGGCTGTTCGATCTGATAATGCAGTCCACGCAGCACATTTTTTGCCGAGCGGGAATGGTTGTCCTGAACGAAATGCGCGGTAATCCCCGCCACCTCCGCCAGTACTTTCTCATTGTAGCTCTCGAAAAAAAAGCCGCGCTCGTCGCCATACACTTTGGGTTCGAGGATCAATACATCGGGAATGGCGCTCCGAACAACCTTCATCAGAATAGCCTTTCCTGCAGCAGCCCCTGCAAATACCGCCCATAGCCATTTTTGCTCAATGGCACGGCCAGCGCTTCCAGTTGTTCCGCTGAAATATAGCCCATGCGGTAAGCGATCTCTTCCGGGCAGGCGATCTTGAGTCCCTGGCGCTTTTCAATTGTCTCGATGAACTGGGATGCCTCCAGCAGGGATTCGTGCGTTCCGGTATCGAGCCAGGCCATGCCGCGGCCCATGACCGCCACTTCCAGCCGCCCCTGGCTCAGGTATAGCCTATTGACGTCGGTAATCTCCAGTTCACCTCGGGGAGAGGGTTTGAGCGACCGCGCTATTTCCACCACTCGATTATCATAGAAATACAGGCCGGTCACCGCATAGCGGGATTTCGGCTTGAGGGGTTTTTCCTCGATGGAAAGAGCCTGACCGGCTTGATCGAATTCCACCACACCATAGCGCTCGGGGTCGTGCACCGGATAGGCGAATACCGTCGCCCCGCTATCCTTTTGCGCCGCAGCCCGCAAATCTTCCGCCAATTCGTGGCCGTAAAAGATATTGTCGCCCAGCACCAGGGCACACGGATCATTGCCGATGAAATCCGCACCGATGATGAACGCCTGGGCAATGCCCTCAGGCTCAGGCTGCACCGCATAGCGGATGTTGAGACCCCAGCGCGTACCATCGCCCAGCAATTGCTCGAAACGAGGCGTATCCTGGGGCGTGGAAATAATCAGGATGTCGCGTATCCCTGCCAGCATCAGCGTGGACAGGGGATAATAAATCATCGGCTTGTCGTACACCGGCAGCAGTTGCTTGGAAACCGCCAGGGTCACTGGATGCAGGCGTGTGCCGGAGCCGCCGGCAAGAATAATTCCTTTCATGCCTCCTCCCGATTCTGGTAATTCGCTTTCATCCATTGCTGGTATTCGCCGCTGACGATGTTCTCCACCCAGTTCATGTTGTCGAGGTACCAGGCCAGGGTTTTGCGGATGCCGGTCTCGAAGGTTTCCATCGGCTTCCAGCCCAATTCCCGCTCAATTTTGCGTGCGTCAATGGCATAACGGCGGTCGTGGCCGGGGCGATCCTTCACATAAGTGATCAGGGAAGCATAGGGTTTGCTGTCGGCGGCGGGCTTCAGTTCATCGAGAATGGCGCACACGGTGTTCACCACATCGAGGTTGGTTTTTTCGTTCCAGCCGCCGATGTTATAGGTTTCACCCAACCTGCCGCCGGTCAGCACGGAACGGATCGCAGCACAGTGATCACCGACATACAACCAGTCGCGCACGTTCATACCGTCGCCGTAAATCGGCAACGGTTTGCCGTTCAGGGCATTGAGGATGATCAGGGGGATCAGCTTCTCGGGGAACTGGAATGCGCCGTAATTGTTCGAGCAGTTGGTGGTCAGCGTCGGCAGCCCATAGGTATGGTGATAGGCGCGCACCAGATGATCCGACGCCGCCTTGGAGGCGGAATAGGGGCTGTTCGGTGCATACGCCGTGGTTTCAGTGAAAGGCGGATCGTTTGGGCCAAGCGACCCATACACCTCGTCGGTGGAAACGTGAAGGAAACGGAATGCGGATTTGTCTGCATCTTGCAATCCCTGCCAGTAAGCCCGCACCTCTTCCAGCAGGCTGAAGGTGCCATTGATGTTGGTCTGGATGAATTCGCCGGGGCCGTGAATGGATCGGTCGACATGACTTTCCGCAGCGAAATGGATGATGGCGCGGGGCTGATGCCGGCCCAGCAGCTTGGCCACCAACTCCCTGTCGTTGATGTCGCCCTGGACGAAAACGTGACGAGGGTCGTCTTTCAGGCTGGCGAGATTTTCCAGGTTGCCGGCATAGGTCAGTTTGTCCAGGTTGACGACGGCCTCGCCGGTGGTCGCAATCCAGTCCAGAATGAAATTCGAGCCGATAAAACCCGCGCCGCCGGTGACCAGAATCATTTCGAACGCGCCCCGTAATAGTCCTTGAACCAGGCGGCAAACTTCGCCACCCCTTCGCTCAACGGCGTATGCGGCGCAAAACCGACGGCCCGGCTCAGTTCCTCGATATCCGCATAAGTGGCGACCACATCGCCGTCCTGCATCGGCAGCATGTTCTTGACGGCCTTTTTGCCGATGGCGCTTTCGATGGTTTCGATGAAGGTCATCAACTCCACCGGCTCATGGTTGCCGATATTGTAGATCCGGTAAGGCGCATCGCTGCTGGCGGTATCGGGAGCTTCCCGGTCGAACGACGGATTGGGTTCCGCAACTTTATCCAGCACCCGCACCACGCCTTCGGCGATGTCGTCGATATAAGTGAAATCGCGCTGCATCTTGCCCTGGTTGAATACGTCGATCGGCCGATCTTCGAGTATCGCGCTGGCGAACAGGGAAGGCGACATGTCCGGCCTGCCCCACGGCCCGTAAACGGTGAAAAATCGCAGCCCGGTGGTCGGCAAACGATACAGATGGCTGTAGGTGTGGGCCATCAGCTCGTTGGATTTCTTGGTGGCCGCATAGAGGCTGACCGGGTGATCGACGTTGTCGTGCACGCTGAATGGCATGTGCGTATTGGAGCCATAGACGCTGGAACTGCTGGCATAAACCAGGTGTTCCACGCCATTATGGCGGCAGCCTTCGAGCACGTTCAGGAAGCCCACGATGTTGGTGTTGACGTAGGCATGGGGATTTATTATCGAATAGCGTACGCCGGGCTGAGCGGCGAGATTGACGACGCGCTGAAATTTCTCCGTGGCGAAAAGCGCTTCCATTCCGGCGCGCTCTGCCATGTCCAGCCTGACGAAGCGGAAGCCCGAAAGCGGCATCAACTGCTTCAGGCGATCTTCCTTTAACCGAACATCGTAGTAATCGTTGAGGTTGTCGATGCCGACCACCTCGACGCCCTGCGCCAGCAAACGCTGGGCAACATGCATGCCGATAAAGCCGGCCACGCCGGTAATCAAAACTTTCACAATTTTCCTTTGTTGTTCAATTCATGCAGCTTCGCGTATTTCACGAAACTGTTGAAACATCCTATCGAGATATGCGCCAACCCCGGTACGCCGTCGAGAAAGCCGAGCCGGAGGAAATAGAACTTCACGAACCTGAGCAGCGGACTGGTCACCAGCCGTCCGAAAGACGCCTGCTTTCCTCGATGGCTAAGCTCTTCCGCCTGCAGACTGGTATAGCGATTTTGTTTTTCCAGGTAGGCGGCGAGAGTTTCCTGCGACTCATGCAGCAAATCACCCCGCAAGCTGCCCACCGGTGAAGTGGCCAGCACTTTTTCGTGAACCTCGTCCTCGCTCCAGTTAGCAACGCGCCGATCGAACAGGCGCAGGCTCCGGTCGGGATAACCCTCGCCATGCCTGAGCCAGCGGCCCATGAAAAGGTTGCAGCGCGGCATCCGATAAGCCCGGAAGCGCGGCGCCTGCAGCTCCTCCGCGATGCTCGCGCGTAACTGATCGCTGACCCGCTCGTCCGCATCCAGGCACAGCACCCAGTCATGGCTGGCCTGCTCGACCGCGAATTGTTTCTGCCGGCCAAACCCGAGCCAGTCCTGGTGCAGCACCCGGGCGCCGTATTTTAACGCGATTTCTCGGGTATCGTCCCGGCTGCCGGAATCCACGACCACGATTTCATCGGCAAAAACGGCGCTTTTCAGGCAAGCCTCGATCTGACTTGCCGCATTCAGGGCAATGATGACCACCGACAAGGGGGTTTTCTGCTGCATCCGCGCTATCTGCCGATATTAAAGCCCGTATTCTAGTCTTTTACTGACCAAATGATGTCAAAAATCCGACAAGAACTTGGGGTTGATGAACCGTACGGTAATGGGCGATGAGGAATGGGTAATGAAAACCCTCGACCATCACCCATCCCCCATTACACATCACTTTATTTTGGTTCCTGCTTGTCCAGCTTAGGCTAAAATACCGTGATGCCGAAGATATTGCTCGTCAAAACCTCCTCGATGGGGGATGTCATCCACAACCTGCCCGTCGTCAGCGACATTCTCGCCCATTTCCCGGAAGCCGAAATCGACTGGGTGGCGGAAGAATCCTTCGCCGGCATTCCGGCCCTGCATCCGGGCGTGGGAGAAATCATTCCCGTCGCCGTGCGGCGCTGGCGCAAGAACCTGTTCAGCCGCGCCGTGCACGCCGAAATCTCGGCTTTCGTCACCCGCCTGCGCGGCAAGACTTATGACGTAGTGCTCGACACCCAGGGGCTGATCAAAAGCGCGATCATCGCCCGACTTGCCCAGGGCGCCCGCTGCGGCTTCGGCCGGCAAAGCGCCCGCGAACCGCTGGCCGCGCTATTCTATGACAAAACCCTGAGGGCCGAAAAAAACCTGCACGCGGTGGTGCGCAATCGCCTGCTGGCCGGTCGCGCCTTCGGTTATTCCCCCGATGATCCGGTGAACTATGGCATCGCGGCGCCATCCTTTGACCTGCCCTGGTTGCCCACCACTCCCTTCGTCGTACTGCTGCACGCCACCAGCCGCGACGACAAGCTCTGGCCCGAGGCCGACTGGATCGCATTGGGCGCTTACCTCGCCGGCAAGGGAATTGCCTGCGTATTGCCCTGGGGAAGCGCGGTCGAACAGCAGCGCAGCCAGCGGCTGGCGGAAAAAATCCCCCTTGGCGTTGTTCCTCCCGCGCTCACCCTCGGACAAGCCGCAACGCTGCTCTCACACTCCATCGCGACAGTCGGCGTGGACACCGGCCTGGCCCATCTGGCGGCGGCATTGAACGTGCCTGCCATCGCCATTTACTGCGCCTCCGACCCCGGCCTGACAGGTCTTTTCACCAGCGGCCAGGCCATCAACCTGGGCGGAGCAGGCGCCCCGCCCGACTCGGCAAGCGTGATCGACGCCCTGAATAGAATTGCCGGATTATCCATAACTACTCAGGTGCCGCCCCTCACCCCAAC
>CAYGNO010000093.1:0-8404 GCA_964351305.1 uncultured Sulfuricella sp. | reverse complement strand
TCCAGGTGGTGATTCATCCCCAGAGCGTGATTCATTCCATGGTGGAGTATATCGACGGCTCGGTGCTGGCGCAGCTGGGCAACCCTGATATGCGCACGCCGATTGCTTATGCGCTGGGCTTTCCCGAGCGGATCGATGCAGGGGTTTCCTCGCTGGATCTGTTCAAGATCGCGCGTCTCGACTTCGAAGCGCCGGACACAGTTCGTTTTCCCTGCCTGGATCTGGCCTACCGGGCTTTGCGGCAGGGTGGCACTACCCCCGCCACCTTGAATGCGGCGAACGAAGTGGCGGTAGATGCGTTTCTCGATGAGCGGATTCCCTTCAAGCTGATTCATGCCCTGATCGAAAGCGTGCTGGAAAAAAACAGTTCCAAACCGGTCGTGGCACTGCAAGATGTGATCGATGCCGATGCCGAGGCGCGCGAATCGGCACGGGAGTGGATGCGCGTGACGGGATACGTATGAGCCTGTTGTTTACCCTTGCGGCATTTGCCGTGACGCTCGGCATTCTGATCGTCGTTCACGAATACGGCCATTATATCGTGGCGCGCTGGTGCGGTGTCCGGGTGCTGCGTTTTTCCGTAGGTTTCGGCAAGCCGCTGGTAAGCAAAAAATTTGCGCCGGACGGCACGGAATGGGTGTTGGCCGCCTTCCCGCTGGGCGGCTATGTCAAGATGCTGGACGAGCGGGAAGGGCCGGTAGCACCTGCCGATTTGCCTTATGCCTTCAATAGGCTATCCGTTTATCGACGCAGCGCTATCGTGCTGGCCGGACCGCTTTCGAACCTCTTTCTTGCCGTGCTGTTGTACTGGTTCCTGTTCGTTTACGGCGTGCCTGGCATCAAGCCGGTTCTGGGCGAGGTGCCGTTTGCTACTCCCGCCGCGGCTGCGTCTCTGCATCGCGGCGATACGATTACCCGGATCGGCGACGAGCCGACTGCGACCTGGCAGGATGTGAGCTGGATATTATTACAGCACGCCGTCCAGAAATCCGTGGTGGAAATTGAAACGCGCAACGAGCGTGGCGAAATCGCGATGCATCAGCTTGACTTGGGTGGCTTGTCGTCCGATGAGCTGGATAACGATTTCATGGGAAAGCTGGGGTTAACGCGCTTTCAGCCCGACTTGCCGGCAAAAATCGGCAGGGTTCTGCCGGACGGCGTTGCAGCCAAGGCCGGCCTGAGGGTCGGGGATGAAATTCTTGCCGTGAACCAGACCCAGCTCGATCGCTGGGAAGAACTCGTGCAATGGGTCAGGCAAAATCCCGGTCTGCCCCTGACGCTTTCCATAAAAAGAGGCGGCGACTATTTCCAGGTAAAAGCGATCCCCGATTCGGTAAAGGAAAATGGACATTCCTCCGTAGGCAAGATCGGCGCGTCGCCGATGGTGGATCAGGCCTTGTTTGCAAAGCTGGTTACGGAGGTGCGTTATCCTGTCGGCAAAGCCTTTGTGCAAGCGCTGCGGAAAACACGGGATACATCGTTGTTCAGCCTGAAAATGCTGGGCAAGATGGTTACCGGCCAGGTTTCCTGGAAGAACATCAGCGGCCCGATCACTATCGCCGATTATGCCGGTCAATCCGCACGCTTCGGCTGGGTTCCCTACATCAGCTTTCTGGCGCTGATCAGCATCAGCCTCGGAGTGCTCAATTTATTGCCCATCCCCTTATTGGATGGGGGGCATTTGATGTATTATATGGTCGAAATGATCAAGGGTAGCCCGGTTTCCGAGAAGACCATGGAAATCGGGCAGCAGATCGGTATTGCGATCCTGCTGACCTTGATGCTTTTCGCTTTCTATAACGATATTAACCGTCTGGTTGTTGGCTGAATAATAATGAAACTAAAACTCCTGCCGATGTTGATGATGAGCTTGTATGGCGCTTCTGCCTGGGCGATTCAGCCGTTTGTCATCAAGGATATTCGGGTAGAAGGAATCCAGCGTACAGAGGCCGGGACGGTATTCAGCTACCTGCCGGTCAAGGTGGGCGAGAAACTCGACGACGAGAAAGCCGCTGCGGCCATCAAGGCATTGTATGGAACCGGTTTTTTCAAGGATGTGCGGCTGGAGGTTGAAAGCGATGTGTTGATCGTCATGGTGCAGGAACGACCGGCGATTTCCCAAATCGATTTCACAGGACTCAAGGAATTCGACAAAAAGCAGCTTGTGGATGGGTTGAAACAAGTCGGGCTGGCCGAGGGCCGGATTTTCGACAAATCCCTGCTGGACAAGGCTGAACAGGAGCTCAAACGGCAATATCTCAGCCGCGGCAAATATGCTGTTGCGATTACCACTACCGTAACGCCGCTGGAGCGCAACCGCACCGCCATCAGCTTCAGCATCAGTGAAGGCGAAGTGGCGAAGATCCAGCAGATCAACATCGTCGGCAACCAGGCCTTCCCGGAGAAGGATCTCCTCGATCTGTTCGCGCTTTCCACGCCCGGATGGATGACCTGGTGGAGCAAGAACGATCAGTATTCCAAGCAGAAACTGGCTGCGGACATCGAAACGATGCGCTCCCATTACCTGAACCGCGGCTATCTCGAATTCAATCTGGATTCCACGCAGGTATCCATTTCCCCCGACAAGCAATCCATCTATATCACCATCAACATCACCGAAGGCCAGAAATATACCGTTTCCGACATCAAGCTGGCGGGGGAAATGCTGGTGCCTGAAGAGGAACTGCGCAAGCTGATCAAGATTCAGCCGGGCGATGTCTTCTCGCGGGAAAAGCTGACCGAAACCACCAAGTTGATCGGCGATCGCCTGGGCAAGGACGGCTATGCATTTGCCAACGTCAATGCGGTTCCGGAACTCAACAAGGAAAAACAGGAAGCAAAATTCACCTTCTTCATCGATCCGGGTCGGCGGGTTTATGTGCGGCGCATCAACGTAACCGGCAACACCAAAACGCGGGACGAAGTCGTCCGCCGCGAGATGCGCCAGATGGAAGGCGCCTGGTACGCTGCAGATAAAGTCACCCGGTCACGCGAACGGATTGACCGCCTGGGATATTTTTCCGATGTCAACGTCGAAACGCCGGCTGTTGCCGGCACGACCGACCAGGTGGACATGAACGTCAGCGTGACGGAAAAACCCACCGGCAGCATCATGGCGGGTGCGGGTTTTTCCAGTTCGGAAGGCTTCATTCTGAGCGGCTCCATTTCACAGGCCAACGTGTTCGGCAGCGGCAACCATCTTTCCACGCAGTTCAACAGCGGCAAGATCAATACGGTGTATTCGCTGTCCTACACCAACCCTTACTACACCGACGATGGCATCAGTCGCGGCTTCGACATCTATCAGCGCAAAACGAACTCTTCCTCCTTGTCGGTTTCCAGGTACGATTCCGATTCCATCGGTGGCGGGGTGCGCTTCGGCGTGCCGCTGAACGAAATGGATACGGTCAATTTCGGATTGTCGGTCGAGAGAACCAAGTTGACGGTGTACGATACTACCCCGATACGTTACCTCGACTATGTCAGGGATTTCGGTTCCAGCAACACCACATTGCGCGGAGATGCGGGCTGGGCAAGGGATACTCGCGACAGCATCATCTACCCGACAAAAGGCAGTATGCAAAGGGCATTTGGCGAGATGGGGCTGCCCGGCGGGACCGTCAAGTACTACAAGCTTTCCTACCAGCATCAATGGCTCAGACCTTTGATGCAGGATTTTACCCTGATGCTAAACGGCGAAGCCGGGTACGCCAACGGTTACGGCGGCAAGCCCTTGCCCTTCTTCAAGAGCTTCTTCGCCGGCGGCAATACTTCGGTGCGCGGTTTCAAATCCTCTTCGCTCGGGCCTAAAGACATCGATGGCAATGCGCTGGGTGGCAATCGTCGCCTGGTGGGCAATGCGGAGGTGCTGTTCCCCTTCCCGGGCATGAAAAAGGACAAAGCCCTGCGCATGAGTCTATTCTTTGATGCCGGATCGGCTTTTGGCGATGGCGATGTCGAGGGAAAATATTCCAAGATAAGCTTTAGCGACATGCGTTATTCCACCGGTCTTGCCGTGAGCTGGCAGTCCCCGATGGGGCCGATGAAGTTCAGCATTGCCGCGCCGCTCAATTCCAAGGCAACCGACAAGGTGGAGCGGTTCCAGTTTATTATGGGTTCCTCGTTCTAATCGCGATTTCAGGAGATCAAGTTGAACAAAATTATTGCTGTCGTACTTGCTGCCACCCTGTTGCCGATTGCGGCAGGGGCATCCGCCGCCGAAACGAAGATCGGCTTCGTCAATACCGAGCGGGTTTTTCGGGAAGCGGCCCCGGCCATGAAGGCACAGAAAAAACTCGAGAAGGAATTCGCCGTACGCGAGCAGGAACTGCAAAAAATGGCGAAACAGGCCAAGGAACTGCAGGCTCACCTGGAGCGGGAAGGCGTGACGATCAGTGAATCGGATCGACGCAACAGGGAGCGCGATCTCGCCAATCTGAATCGCGA
This sequence comes from uncultured Sulfuricella sp., assembly GCA_964351305.1. Taxonomy (GTDB): domain Bacteria; phylum Pseudomonadota; class Gammaproteobacteria; order Burkholderiales; family Sulfuricellaceae; genus Sulfuricella. The sequence goes on along the minus strand of CAYGNO010000093.1, from coordinate 3,958 downwards.
TTTCCAGCGCGCTCAACGCGAGTTCCGGGAAGACCTCAACCTGAGGCGAAACGAGGAACTGGGCGCCGTCCATGATCGTGCCAGAAAAACCATCATGGAGATCGCCGAGAAAGAGAAGTTCGACCTGGTATTGGAAGAAGCTGTTTATTTCAGTCCGCGGATTGATATCACCGATAGGGTATTGAAGGCTTTGACCGATAAATAGGGGTTTCTTGCCGATGCGCATAGCGGGTGCTTTCTCCCGGTTGATTCCATGACTCGGACTGATTCTGGCTACACGCTTGGTGCTATCGTCGAACGGTTTGGTGGCGAACTGGTTGGCGACGCGGATACCGTGGTCAGGCAGGTCGCACCGCTTTCCTCCGCGTTATCCTGGCACATCAGCTTTCTCTCCAATTCGAAATACCGCCGGCAACTGCAAAACTGCGGGGCTGGCGCAGTGATCATGGGTGTTGCGGAGCGTGATGCGACAGACCTGCCGCGTATCCTGAGCGACAATCCTTATGCCTATTTTGCCAGGGTTTCCGCATTGCTCAATCCCCGGCATGCCGAGGCACCCGGCATCCACCCAACGGCGATAGTCGATCAAACTGCAAGCATTCCGGCATCAGCCACAATCGGGGCATACACGTTTGTCGGAGCGAGTGCGAAAATCGGTGAACACGCAGTCATCGGGTACGGCTGTCACCTCGGTGAGGGGGTCGAGATCGGTGATGATTCGCTGTTTTACCCGCAAGTGGTGGTCTACCATGGCTGTGTCATCGGTAAGCGCGCCATCCTGCATTCTGGCGCGGTGATCGGGGCGGACGGATTTGGCATTGCCATGGATAAAGGAAGCTGGATCAAGGTTCCGCAAATCGGTCGGGTGGTCATCGGAGACGATGTTGAAATAGGTGCAAATACCACGGTTGACCGGGGAGCCCTGGATGACACCATAATCGAAGACGGCGTCAAGCTGGATAACCAGATTCAAATCGCGCATAACGTGCGTATCGGCGCTCATACCGCGATGGCGGGTTGTGTCGGGATCGCCGGCAGCGCGAAAATAGGGAAACATTGCACGGTGGGGGGCGGCGCGGTGATTCTGGGGCACCTCGAGATTGTTGATCGCGTCAACATTTCCGCCGGCACCCTGGTTACCAAGTCGATTGCCAAGGCGGGAACGTATACTTCCGTGATGCCATTTTCCGTGCATCGGGACTGGCTCAAGAATGCCGCTCATCTGCGCCATCTGGATAAAATGGCGGAGAAGCTGAGCGAACTGGAAAAGAAAATCAGCGAACTGGAAAGGGGAAAGCCTTGAATAGCATGGATATCCACGAAATATTGCAGTACTTGCCGCATCGCTACCCCTTTCTGCTGGTTGACCGCGTTGTCTCGTGCGAACCGGGGAAGAGTATCGTGGCTCTGAAAAACGTGACGATTAATGAGCCCTTTTTCGTCGGCCATTTCCCGCACCACCCGGTAATGCCGGGCGTGCTTATCATCGAAGCACTGGCCCAGGCAGCGGCGATTCTGTCGTTCAAGACCATGGGTACCCGGCCTGACGACAAGTCCGTGTATTACTTTGTCGGCATCGATGGCGCGCGCTTCAAGAAACCCGTTTCTGCCGGAGATCAGATGACGCTCGAGGTGGAGATTACCCGGTCGGTCAAGGGAATCTGGAAATACGCGGCGCGCGCCAAGGTCGATGGCGCCGTGGTGACCGAGGCCGAACTGATGTGCACGGTGAAAGCCCTATGAGGGCCTGTTCATGAATAACTTGAACATTCTGGCCGTGCTGGCGGGCGCGCTGCCGCGTTGCCGGTCGCTTGCCCCACAAGGGGACTCCGACTTTCTACGGCCTGAAGGCCGTGAAAGATCGTATGCAGGGTATGTCCATGCGGCGCGCCCGGCGCCTTGCATCGCATCCCGCTAGCACGCCCATAATTGTCCAACTCATCCATGAACAGGCCCTAAATGATCCACCCGACAGCAATCGTTCATGAGGGTGCCAGGCTGGCCCCCGATGTCAGCGTGGGCCCTTATTCGATCATCGGCGAGCATGTCGAAATCGGCGCCGGAACGTCGATCGGCCCGCACGTGGTGATCAATGGCCATACCAGGATCGGCAAGGATAACCGGATTTTCCAGTTTTCGTCTCTGGGAGAGATGCCGCAGGACAAGAAATACCAAGGGGAAGAAACCCGCCTGGAAATTGGCGACCGCAACGTGGTCCGGGAATTCTGCACATTCAACCGGGGGACTTCGCAGGACGTGGGAGTGACGCGGGTGGGCGACGACAACTGGATCATGGCCTATGTGCATCTGGCGCATGACTGCCAGATCGGCAATTACACCATCTTCGCCAATAACGCCCAACTGGCCGGTCACGTGCAGGTCGGAGATTACGCCATTCTCGGCGGTTTTACCGTGGTGCACCAGTTTTGCCATATCGGCGGGCACAGCATCACCGGGATGGGCACCATCCTGTTCAAGGATATTCCCCCCTATGTCACAGCGGCCGGTCATGAAGCGCAGCCTCATGGCATCAACTCGGAAGGGCTGAAGCGCAGGGGGTTCTCCGGCGAAGCCATATTGGCTATCAAGCGCGCGTACAAGACGCTATACAAGTCGGGGCTTACCCTGGAACAGGCGAAGCTGGCCCTGGCCGAGCAGGCTCATGCCTGCCCCGAAATTCAGATTCTGACCGATTTCCTCGCCCATTCCACGCGCGGCATCATTCGTTAATCCTGAAAAAAACTTTTTAACCTCGAATTTACACGAATGACACGAATGTTTACGAATAATCAGTTGGTTAGTATTGCTAACCGGAATCATTGCTTGGCGATAATAATTGCCTCTAATTATTCGTGAACATTCGTGTCATTCGCGGTTAATCGCCATTTTAAGGTTGGTTCATGAAAGTCGGAATTGTAGCGGGCGAAGCATCGGGAGATTTGCTGGGCGCCCACCTGGTTGAAGCGGTGAAGAACCGCATTCCCGGTGTTGAGTTTGTCGGTATTGGGGGGCCAAAAATGCAGGCTGCCGGCGTAAATTCACTGTTTCCCATGGAAAAGCTGGCCGTTCGCGGCTATGTCGAGGTGCTGCGGCATTATAGGGGAATCGTCAAAATCCGGCACAAGCTGCTGCGCCATTTCGTTGAAAATCCGCCAGACGTATTCATCGGGGTGGATGCGCCCGACTTCAATCTCGACCTTGAACTCAGGCTGAAGAAGAAGGGAATTCCCACCGTCCATTATGTCAGCCCGTCGATCTGGGCTTGGCGCGGCGAGCGCATTCACAAGATTGCGCGGGCTGTGTCCCATATGCTGGTGCTGTTTCCGTTCGAGAAGAAAATTTATGATGCAGCAGGCATCCCGGCCACTTATGTCGGCCATCCATCTGCGGATATGTTGCCGGAGCAACCCAACCGGATTGCCGTGCGCGAACAGCTGAGATTATCCCAGAACGGCCATGTCATCGCACTTTTGCCCGGCAGTCGGCAGAGCGAAGTTCATTACATGGCCAAGCTGTTTGTGCAGACCGCGCGCATGATTGCCGCCGTGAGTCCCAATGTGCATTTCCTGGTGCCGCTGCTGAGCCGGGAAACGCGCAATATGTTTGAGACTGAACTGTATCGCGCGGGAGGCGGCGACTTGCCGCTAACGATATTGTTCGGCCATGCCCATGCCGCCATGACTGCCGCAGATGTCGTGCTGGTGGCCTCTGGCACCGCGACGCTGGAAGCAGCTTTGCTGAAATGCCCGATGGTGATTACGTACAAAATGTCGCCCTTGACCTGGCGCATGATGCAGCGCAAAAAATACCTGCCCTATGTCGGGTTGCCGAACATTCTCGCAGGACGCTTCATTGTCCCGGAACTGCTGCAGGATGAGGCTACACCGGAAAACCTGTCCCAGGCAGTGCTGAACCTGGTTAATGACGCGCCGGTCAGGGAAAAGTTGACACGCGCCTT
>CAYGNO010000092.1:0-8601 GCA_964351305.1 uncultured Sulfuricella sp. | reverse complement strand
TTGCCGGTGGTGCCGGACGTGTAGAGGATATAACTGGGCTCGGACGACTCCAGCCACACCGGCTCGATCCGGTCATCCCTATGCTGTTCGCGCAGGCTGGCATAATCCAGATCGCGACCGGCGGTTATCGCCATTGCCTTGTCGAGACCCCGGTTGACGATCACCACCTTCTGCGGAGGATAACTGGACAGTCGCAGCGCCTCGTCCACCAGGTGCTTGTAAGGAATGATCTTGCCGCCGCGCATGCCGGCATCGGCGGTCACCATCAGCCGGGGTTTGGCATCGTCGATGCGGGTCGCCAGACTGGCCGAAGCAAAGCCGCCGAACACCACGGAATGGATGGCCCCCAGCCGCGCGCAGGCGAGCATGGCAAAAACCGCCTCCGGGATCATCGGCATGTAGATGATGACGCGGTCGCTCTTCACCACGCCCTGCGCGCGCAACACTGCGGCAAAACGGCTGGTCTCGGCATGCAGTTCGCGGTAGGTGTAAGACTGCTGCTGACCGGTTTCGGTGGAGATGTAAACCAGCGCCTTCTGTTCCGGGCGGTCTTTCAAGTGGCGATCCACGGCGTTATGGCACAGATTTGTGAGGCCGCCGACAAACCATCGGGTGAAGGGAGGCCGGCTGTAGTCAAGCACCTGGTCAAACGGCTTGTACCAGTCGATCAGCCTGGCCTGCTCGGCCCAGAATTCATCAGGCTCGTCGATCGATTTCCGGTAAAAGTCCTGATACTTGCCCATTTTTCCACCACATATCTAATTCATTTTCACCGCAGAGGACGCGGAGGACGCAGAGGAATTCAAAATCAAAACCCCGGCAAAGCACGATAATTGGCTAAACCAGAACTAGTAAGTTGCTGAGATTTTCCTCAGCGTCCTCCGCGTCCTCTGCGGTTAACGCTTTGGTTTATTAAATTTCAACCACCACCCTGCCCTTTACCATCCCCTTCAACAACGCGTCGAAGGTTTCTGGCAACTGTTCGAAACGGATGGTGCGCGTCATTTCCTTGAGATGGCGCGGTCGCATGTCGCTGGCCAGCCGCTCCCAGACTCTGCGCCGCAACTCCATCGGGCAATGCACCGAATCGATGCCGAGCAAACTGACTCCGCGCAGGATGAAAGGCATCACCGTGGTGTGCAGTTCTACTCCCGCCGTCAGGCCGCAGTTGGCAATCGTCCCATCCTGTTTCATGGTGCGGGTAAGCCAGGCAAGCATCTCGCCCCCGACCGGATCAACCGCGCCTGCCCAGAGGGTCTTTTCCAGAGGCTTTCTGCCCATTTCCAGGGTATGGCGTGACAGTGCCTGGGATGCACCCAAATGGCGCAAATATTCATGCTGATCGTCCTTGCCGCTGATCGCGGTCACTTCGTATCCCAGTCCGGCGAGCAAATCCACGGCCACGCTGCCCACCCCTCCCGAAGCACCGGTCACCACCACGGGACCGTTGGCCGGCTTGAGGCCGTTCTGCTCCATGCGCATGATCGCCAACGCGGCGGTAAAACCCGCCGTGCCGATCGCCATCGCATCGGCAGTGCTCATTCCCTGCGGCAGAGCCACCACCCAGTCGGCAGGTACGCGGGAATATTCGGCATAGCCGCCGTCATGCTCTACCCCCATGCCGTACCCGGTGACCAGTACGGCTTCGCCTTCGCGGAAACGCTTATCGCCGGATGTGACTACCGTTCCCGCCACGTCGATCCCGCCGATGACAGGAAAACGACGGACAATCCTGCCCGTACCGGTGGCGGCAAGGGCATCCTTGTAATTAACGCTGGAATGGCTGTTCCTGATCAGCACTTCGCCCGGATCGAGATCATCTATCCCGAGCTCGACCAACCGGGCCGACACCTGACCTTCATTTTCGAAAATACGGTAAGCGTTAAATCTGTGCATATTCCTCCCTCAAGGCAAATGCGGTTGAGCCAGGTACTGGCGCGTCTGCATTTCCGTTAACCGGCTGATGGTGCGATCGAATTCTTCGGCATGCGGGCCGCCCAGATACAGCTCCTGCGGCGGGGCCTGCGCCGACACGATCAGCTTTACCCGCCGGTCGTAGAATTCATCTACCAACCAGGTAAATCGTCGTGCTTCCGCCGCCTGTTCAGGCGCCATTTTCGGAATGCCTGAAATCAGCACGGTATGGAAGCGCCGGGCAATTTCAATATAGTCTGCCTGCCCTCGCGGTACACCGCAAATGGTCTGAAACTCGAACCAAGCCACGCCGGGCGCTGTGCGTGTTGTGGCGATCTGGCGACCCTCGATCTCCAGGGAAACAGGGCTTGCCCCTTCTCCGCCGGAAAGACTGGGAAAAGCGTCAGCCAGACCGGCTTCAGCCGCTTCATCGAGGGGAAAATGGTAGGCCCCGATCCTTTCCAGCATGCGCAGCCGGTAGTCGATGCCGGCGTCGATTTCAACCACATCCAGCCGTTCCTTGAGCAGAGCGATGGCGGGCAGAAAGCGGCTGCGCTGCAGGCCGTGCAGGTAAAGTTTATCCGGTTTATGGTTTGAGGTGGCGACCAGCACCACACCCCGCTGCAGTAGTTCGCGCAACAGCCGTCCCAGCAGCATGGCATCGGCGATATCGCTGACATGGAATTCATCGAAACAAAGCAGGCGCGCCTGCTGCGCGATGCGCTGCGCCACGATCACCAGCGGGTCGGCGTGATGCCTGATGGTGTCGAGCTCGGCGTGAACATCCTGCATGAAGCGATGAAAATGCACCCGTTTTTTATGCTCGAGCGGCACGCTGGAGAAAAAGGCATCCATCAAAAAGCTTTTCCCGCGGCCAACCCCGCCCCACAAGTACAATCCGCGAACAGGGCGTTGTTTTCTGCCGAATATTTTGCGTAGAAACCGGCTCTTGAGTGATTCGTTTTCCAGCAAGGAGTCGCAAAGACGCTGCAAACGGTCCACCGCATGCTGTTGCGCCTCATCCAGCACAATGCCGTGCTGGCGGGCTCGCTGGTAGGCGCATTCCGCCAGATTCATGTTCAACACGCCGCCAGCATTAAATATGGATTGACCGCTTGGTTACGCCCAGTGCCGCCTCATGCAGGGACTCCGAAAGCGAGGGATGGGCATGCACGATGCGGGCGAGGTCCTCGCTGCTCGCCGCGAATTCCATTGCCACCACCGCTTCCTGGATCAACTCGGAAGCGCACGGACCGATGATGTGCACGCCTAGGATGCGGTCGGTTCTGGCATCGGCCAGCACCTTGACCAGGCCGGTTGTTTCCTGCAGGGCATGGGCGCGGCCATTGGCACTGAACGGAAAGCTTCCCTTGCAGTAACCTACCCCGGCGACTTTCAGCGCTTGCTCGGTCTGCCCTACCCAGGCGATTTCCGGCGAAGTATAGATCACCCAGGGAATAGTTGCGTAATTGACGTGCCCGGCCTGGCCGGCGATCAGCTCGGCGACTGCGATGCCTTCTTCCGAACCCTTGTGCGCCAGCATCGGTCCGCGCACCACGTCGCCAATGGCATAGATGTTCGGCAAGTTGGTGTGGCAATGCTCGTCCACATCGATATATCCGCGCTCATCGAGCTTGAGCCCGACCTTGCCGGCATCCAGTCCGGCAGTGTTGGGGGCGCGTCCGATCGCCACAATCAGCTTGTCGAACAACTGCTTCCGGGCGCCTTCCTTGTTTGCGAATTCGACAGCGACGTTTTTGCTGCTCACCTTGATCGAGGAGAACTTGACGCCACGATGGATCTCCAGCCCTTGCCGCGTAAAGATACGCAGCGCTTCGGCTGCGATCTGGTCATCCAGACTGGACAGGAAGGCATCGCTTGACTGGAACAGGGTGACATCAGAGCCGAGCCTGCGCCATACGCTGCCCAGTTCCAGGCCGATGACGCCGGCACCGATGATGCCGAGCCGTTTCGGCACTTCCTTGAAGTCGAGCGCGCCGGCATTATCCACCACCCGCTTGTTGTCCACCGGCACCTGCGGTAGCTGACGCGGCGTGGAACCGGTGGCAATGATCACGTGCCTGGCCTCTACCGACTCCGCCTTTCCATCATGCCGCATCACATCGAGTTTCCATCGTGCGCCGCCGCCGGCAAAACTGGCCCGGCCATGGATGATGGCCACCTTGTTCTTCCTGAACAGCGCAGAAATACCGTCGGTCAGGGTACGCACAATCTTTCCCTTGCGCGCCAGCATGGTGCCGACATCCAGCTTCAGCCCCTCGACCGTGATGCCGTGAGCGGGAAAGTTTTCCTGGATGCGCTCGTAGTTCTCCGAGGATTCGAGCAGCACTTTGGAGGGAATGCAGCCGACGTTGAGGCAGGTTCCACCCAGACTGGCCTTGCCGTCCTCGTTTTTCCAGTCGTCGATACACACCGTATTCAGCCCGAGCTGCGCGCAGCGGATTGCCGAGACATAGCCGGCTGGACCGGCGCCGATTACCGCCACATCGTAGGTTACGGACATGATTTTCCTTCCTCTATATCTGCAGCAGCATGCGCGCCGGATCTTCCAGTGCTTCCTTGATCGCTACCAGCGACAGCACCGCCTCGCGGCCATCTATGATGCGATGGTCGTAGGACAGCGCCAGATACATCATCGGACGGATGACGATCTGGCCGTTTTCCACCACGGGGCGATCAGTGGTCTTGTGCATGCCGAGGATGGCCGATTGCGGCGGATTCAGGATGGGGGTCGACAGCATCGAACCGAATACGCCGCCGTTGGAGATGGTGAAGGTGCCGCCGGTGAGTTCCTCGATGGTCAGCTTGCCGTCCTTGGCGCGGACGCCGAAATCAGCGATTTTCTTCTCGATCTCGGCGATGGAAAGCTGGTCGGCGTCGCGCAGAATCGGCACCACCAGGCCCCGTGGGCTGCCTACCGCGATACCGATGTCGTAGTAGCCGTGGTAGACAATGTCGCTGTCGTCTATAGAGGCGTTGACGATAGGGTATTTCTTCAGCGCCGCGATCGCCGCCTTGACGAAGAAGGACATGAAACCGAGTTTGACGCCATGCTCCTTCTCGAATTTTTCTTTGTAGCGGTTGCGCAGTTCCATCACCGGCTGCATGTTGGCTTCGTTGAAGGTGGTGAGGATGGCAGCGGTTTGCTGGGCCTCAACCAGGCGCTCGGCGATACGGACGCGCAGCCGGGTCATCGGCACGCGCTGTTCTGGGCGAGTTCCGGCAGGTATGGCAGACACCGCCGAGGGGGGAGACGCCAACGCAGTGGCCGCCGCTGGACGAGCCGGTTTTTCCAGATGGGCCAGCACGTCTTCTTTCGTGATGCGCCCACCCTGGCCGCTGCCCCTGATTTCCGCAGGATCGAGGTGATGCTCGGCCACCAGTTTGCGCACCGCCGGGCTTAGCGAGTACTGAGTGCCGAGTGCTGAGTCCGAAGTATTTTTCTCAGGACTCAGCACTGCGGTTAACTCAGAACTGGTTTTACCCTCGGTGTCGATCACGGCGATCACCTCGTCACTGGTCACGGATAGTCCGTCGCCCTTGATGATTTTCGCCAAAATACCGGACTGGGGCGCGGGCAATTCGAGCACCACCTTGTCGGTTTCAACGTCGATCAGGTTCTCGTCGCGCACCACGGCATCGCCGACTTTCTTATGCCAGGAAAGCAGGGAGGCCTCGGAGATGGATTCGGATAAAACTGGTATTTTAACTTCAATTAGCATCTTGATAGCCTCCGATAACTTAGTGAATTAATTGTTATTTATATTTTTTAAGTGCCGTTTCCAGCAAGGCTTTCTGCTGCTCCTGATGCTTTGCAGCATAGCCCACCGCCGGCGATGCGGACGCGGGGCGTCCGGCATAGAAAAGCGCCTGCCTGGCCGACAGGCATTCGCGCAGATGATGCTGGGTCTGATACCAGGCACCCTGGTTCATCGGCTCTTCCTGTGCCCACACCAGCTCCTTAACCTTCTTGTAGCGTTGCATCTCGGTCGTGAATTGCGCTACCGGGAAAGGATAAAGCTGCTCGATTCGGACGATGACGATATGGTTGAGCTTTTGCTCGCGCCGTGCCGCCAGCAAATCGTAGTAGACCTTGCCGCTGCACGCCACGACGCGGGTGACCTGGTCCGGATCGGTGACGTCTACTTCTCCTATCACGGGATAAAATTTCCCTCGCGAAAGGTCTTCCAATGAAGACATGGCGTTCTTGTGGCGCAGCAAACTCTTCGGGCTCATGACGATCAACGGTTTTCGATAGGGACGCACCATCTGGCGGCGCAACAAATGAAAAATCTGTGCTGCCGTGGTGGGCATGCAGACCTGGATGTTGTCCTCGGCACACAATTGCAGATAACGTTCCGGGCGTGCCGATGAATGTTCCGGCCCCTGCCCCTCAAAGCCATGCGGGAGCAGCATCACCAGGCCGCACAGCCGTCCCCATTTGGCCTCTCCGGCGCTGATGAACTGATCGATCACCACTTGGGCGCCATTGGCAAAATCGCCGAACTGCGCCTCCCAGATCACCAACTCATTGGGCTCGGCCGATGCATAGCCATACTCGAAACCGAGCACCGCTTCTTCCGACAGCACAGAATCAATAGCCAGAAAACGGGGTTGATTTTCAGCCATGTTCTGCAAAGGCAAATAGGCACCGTCATCCCATTTCTCGCGGTTCTGATCATGCCAAACCGCGTGGCGATGGAAGAAAGTGCCTCGCCCGCTATCCTGCCCGGACAAGCGCACCGCGAACCCGTTTTCCAGAAGAGTGGCGTAAGCCAGGTTTTCCGCCATGCCCCAATCCAGCGGCAAACTGCCCTCCCCCATCTGGCGGCGATCGGCAATGATTTTTTCAACCCTGGGATGAAGTTTGAAATTGTCGGGGATGCGGGTCAGAATGCCCGATAGGCGACGCAGGTCGGCCAGCGGTACGCTGGTGTTGGCGGGATCGGTCCACTTCCCTTTCTTGAAGGGCCCCCAGTCGGTCGCAAATGACTGCTTGAAATTGGTCAGCACGCTTCTGTTCATGGAAACACCGGCGTCGAGATCCCGGCGGTAGGCGGCTATCATCTCCTCGGGCTCATGCGGTGACAGCACGCTTTCGGCAATCAGCCTGTCGGCATAAAGCTGGCGGGTGGTGGGATGCAGCACAATGGCCTTGTACATCAGTGGCTGAGTCACCATCGGCTCATCCTGCTCGTTGTGGCCGAGCCGCCGATAGCACACCAGGTCGATGACCACGTCCTTGTGGAAGTTCATGCGAAAATCGAGTGCAATTTCAGTGACCAGCAGCACCGCCTCGGGGTCGTCGCCGTTGACGTGGAAAATCGGTGCGCCCACCATTTTTGCGACATCGGTGCAATACAGCGTGGAACGGGTATCGCGCGGGTCGGAGGTGGTGAAGCCGATCTGGTTGTTGATGACGATATGAACCGTGCCACCGGTCCCGTAGCCACGCGTTTTGGACAGGTTCAGGGTTTCCATCACCACGCCCTGGCCGGCAAAAGCAGCATCGCCGTGGATCAGCACCGGCACCACCTGATCGCCTTCAATGTCGTGGCGCCGCTGCTGGCGTGCACGCACCGAGCCTTCCACCACCGGGTTGACGATTTCCAGATGCGAGGGATTGAACGCCAGAGTCAGGTGCATCGCCCCGCCCGGCGTAGCAACGTCGGTGGAAAAACCCTGGTGGTATTTGACGTCTCCGGAAGGCAGGGGGCTGTGGGCGGCATGCTTGCCTTCGAATTCGAGAAACAGGTTGCCCGGCAGCTTGCCGATGGTGTTGACCAGCACGTTGAGACGACCGCGGTGTGCCATGCCGATCACCATCTCCTGCACACCCTGACTGCCGGCACGCTGAATCAGCTGGTTCAACAAAGGAATCAGGCTGTCGCTGCCTTCCAGCGAAAAGCGTTTCTGTCCGACATAGCGAGTGTGCAGGTATTTTTCCAGCGTTTCCGCCGCGGTGAGCTGCTCCAGAATGCGTCGCTTGCTCTCGGGGGAAAACTGCGGTTGCGCGCGGTTGGGTTCGATCCGGTTCTGTATCCAGCGCTTTTGCAGGGTATCCGAGAGGTACATGTATTCGGAACCGATATTGCCGCAGTACGTTTCCCTGAGCATCCGCAATATATCGTGCAGGGTTGAAGGTTCCGGGGCCAGAAACGATCCGGTTTTGAATACTCGGGATAAATCCGCATCGTTCAGCCCGTAAAACTCAGGCAGCAGTTCGGGCACATCCGGCAATTCGCGGCGCTTGAGCGGATCGACATTCGCCCGCATCATGCCGCGGAAGCGATAGGCATTGATGATTTGCAGAACGGCAATCTGCTTGTTGACCAGGGCGTTGACATCGGCGCCCTGCACCGGAACACAGGGGTGTTTGGCACGTTCGGCGAACGACTGCACCACCGGGGAGTGGGGAACATCACCGGCAACCGCCCCAGGCATTTTCTGCATCTGGTCGAAATATTCCCGCCATTTCTCATCAACCAGGGCGGGATTGCTCAGGTAGAGCTCGTACAGTTCCTCAATGAACGGCGCATTGCCGCCATAGAGGGCCGAGTTGTCCAGAATCTCCTTCATTACGCCCATGTTTTTCTCTTCTCCTGTGGGAGCGGCTCCAGCCCTCCCCTCAATCCCTCCCGTCTCGCCAGAGCGAGCAGCTTTGCT
>CAYGNO010000091.1:0-8651 GCA_964351305.1 uncultured Sulfuricella sp. | reverse complement strand
ACAAGGAAGGGGGAGCCACGGTGAAACCATTCATTCAGGCCGTTTCGATCGCGGTCAGTCTCTTGGCTGCGGCGCCTACGAAGGCAGACAGCCCATTTCAGACCTACGACCTTTCAATGTCCTTTCCTGGCCTGTACGTGCACGCAATGTATGCGCAGGCAAGAGCATCGGACTGGTGCGGTGGGTCGTCGGCGCAGTGCGATGACACCGGTTCCGCCTACGGCGGTGGGCTCGGTTACGAGTTCAATGACTGGGTTGCTTTGGAGGCGGCCTACCTCGGCATAGACAAATTGACATCCATCATCAGCGGATTCCTTGTCTCTGCAGATGCGAATCTCATCATGCTTACTGCCGTCGGGACGTTTCCGCTGACCGACCAACTCGCTGTGCAGGCACGAGTGGGCGCAACAAGATGGGAAGTGGACGCGGAAGTCCAGGGCAGTGGACTCCGCTACAAGACGTCTGTCGAAGGAACCAGCCCCGTTTTCGGTGCCGGGTTTCTGCTCAACGTCACTCCAAGGGTTGCCCTACGCCTTGAGTACATTCACATCAACGAAATTGGGGACCGCGCAATTACTGGCGAATCAAACAGTGACTCAATTGGGCTGGGAATACAGTTCAAGTTTTGAAGTGCGGCGATGCTCGGCGACAACAAGTCTTCGCGCACTTTTCCATATCGAGGGGATAGGCTCGCTCGCATTGGTCGTTGGGCGTGATTCGATGCGGACGCGATTGCGATTGAATCGGTCTTCTACCAGGGGGCGTGATCCTTCACCATGGAGTATGGATCGATCGAATTTTCGATAAGGTAATCTCTAAAGCTCTCAATGGAATCTTGCAACAAAGTAACGAACATCCTCACCGGGTAGACTAGGTGCCAGTCCGGTCTACCTAGGTATGAATGGTAGAAAGGCCCTTCGTGTACGGAGCGGATCTCCATGGAGTATCCCGGTTCAACGCCCTCGTGCACCAAAGAATTGCGATACCGGTAGAGTAGTGAGACGTGTTGGTACCGCTCGATGGCTTCCTCTTCCTTCTCACTCGATGCGATGCGAAACAGATCGACGGCAGGAACGTCAATCTTAGACGCCAGCAGCGTTCCGCCGTCCTCGTGTGTTTGCTTCGGGATCTTGGCAGAGACATACCTTCCGAGGGGACTTTCGGTTCTCTTCAGATCACGAAGTTCATGTGCAAGAAAGGGCAAACTCACCAGTCCAGAGACCCGCCAATTCGCATGATCGCGGATAAACCTTGTGAATCGCTCTCTATTCTCCCGGTGCAGGCTTGGGAACACCGACTTGTGGTAGCGGAAACCCGCAAGTGAATCCAACTGTGCAACGCAAAGTATCTTCTGAAATCGGAGATGACTCCCAGGCGCCTCTTTAGCTCCCACGCTTGCCGGAGCCAGCATTACGCTCGCTATTGCGTTTGCCTGCCCCGCGAAATACTTGCAGAACTCCTCAATGCCATCACCGCTACTCATCGCGTCTGTCCGTAGGAGTCAAAGGTCGCAGCCAATGCTACACGCAAGCGCAGGAATCCACGACTCAACTATCGCGCAACCTCAGCCACCACTCGGCATCTCGGACAGCCGCTTCGACGTCACAGTCCGGCGGCATCCGCTTGAGCGCCTCGATCCACGTCGCGATCTCCTCCCGCTTGGAGTACGGCCCCACTGGGGGATCGATGATTGTCGGCATCAAGCCATTCCGAGATTCGGGCAAATCGCATCGGGCCACATGCGATCTATGAAGGTTCGCTCCGGCTCCCCGACGTGGCCGAAGTGCTCCGCAACTATGACCTGCTCCGGCCCTTCACGCAACACGACGTGCGGGCGACCGTCCTGGGTGTATCCGACGAAGTCAATCCGCTGAAAGGACACCCAGCCCGAGGTAGCCCTCTTTCTGAGCCGCTCAATCCGCCGCCTAAGACTCGGCATGCTCTGCCTCCAGTTGCGCTACTCGTTCTTCCAGATCTGCGTCCATGATGCACTTCTTGATGCAATCCAGCACGTATGCAAGCCGGGTCGCGTCCTGCGTCGTCACCCTGCCCGCTCTCGCATCGCTGTACACGCGCGCCAGCTCAAGACGGACCCGCTTCAGCGAGTCCAACCGCAGCGGCTTGTCTGGGGGGACGGGGACGGTGGTTCCACTGTCCGCGTCTATGGTTACTGCCGTGCGCTGGGTCACGCAACCGGCTCTTCCGTCAGGTGCCCAGCGTACTGCGCCTCGATCGTGGCGGCAAGCTCGGTCGCCGCGCTGTCGTCAGGAAACGCGATGCCGAGCACATCCATCATGTGGTTCCAGTCACGCATCGGCCACGCGCGATGGGACGACCGCAGGAGCGAGTAGAGGCGCCACAGTGTCTGCCGCAATTGCGGCGCGGCGTCGCACTCCGCTCGCAGGAGTTCTAGCATCAAGCGCTGGCGCGCGTCGTGGACTTCCATGGACGCGCTACGCCCGGGCCCACCATGCAGCTGGCGCCTCACCAATTCAATCTCCTGCGCAAGCAGATCGGCCTTTTCGTGAAGGTTCGACCGTTTGGCACGCAGATCGCTGATGCGCTTGGTAGAGGTAAGGTCAACATCGTCCCCACCCTCCATCCACCGACGCAAGGCTGCAGCCCGCTCCCCGTTGATCACATCGAGCTGAATCTCGATCGACCGCAATTCCGACGCCGTGCTCTTGTGCATTGCGCAGAGCATCGAGTTCCTCGCCTCCAATGCTGACGCCCGCTGTTGCAGTTCGCTGTATCCCTCAAGCACCGACTTCAATTCATCGCGCATTTCCGTCTCCTTGTTGTTGCCGCTCGATCATTCGTGCGGCGGTAGCGAAATCGACGCCCGACCGCTCAGCAAGCGCCGTGGCAGCCTCCAGACGTCTCAGATCCTCCGGCCGCACCGAGTAGCCACGCGGAACCGAGAATTGCTCTACGGCCTTCCTAGCGACGAATACCGCCATGCTGGTGTCGCGATCCGCGCCAACCGCAACGACCGACGCCTCGCGGACGATTGCGTTCCTGAGCACCGCCAGCGGCCCTCTCACCAGACGTCCGTTCAATGTGATGGACTTGCCGACCGCAACCTCCTCGACCCGACCAAGAAAGAGGCCAACTGACAACTGCCAAGCCATGCCCGAGTCTGACTTCGCGGCGATCTCGGCAGCCTTTTCGTCGATCCCTGTGAACAAGTCGCCCTCAATCCGGATGTCTGCGCCAATCGTTGCTCGCCTTACGACGCCCACCGTCTGCTCGTGTCTGTGCTGGAAAAGTAGCGGGATAGGCGTCGCGACCTTCATCGTCTGTAGGTCGAATGCCACCGCCTCCCACGTAGGGTGATCGGTAATCAGGCCGCCGCTGTACAAGATGCCGGCGAAGCGCCTGCCGTCTTGTGCGGGTACGCCCACGCTCAATGGGGCGTTGAAGTATGCGGTGTTCATGTGATCCTCAAAGATTGGTCGAGTGCCTATGGCGGCTCGGGGTTGGGTGCGAGCGCAAGTGTTGTTCGTAATCGCCCATCAGCCTCATCACTTCGGCGCAATCACGCTGCATGCTCTAGCTCCCGCAAGAATGCGGCGATGCGGTGCCCTGCCTCTCCGCCCCTCTGGCGTACCTCGTCTGTAATCGCAGCACCCTGCGCCACGTCCGCCAGGATGACCAGCGCGACAAGCAGTTCGAACTCAAGAGCCTGGACTAGGTCACCTGCGCGCCAGGGCTTGCGGATCGATCTGATGGGTTTGGAAGAGTCCAGAGGCCGGACCGGGAACAAAGCCTCGAAGCTCAACCCCACTGCCCCAATAACATCGACGGTCGCGCATCCGGCGAAACAATGGACCAGCACCCGGCCGTCGACTTCTTCGCGCACCGACAGCGACGCGGAGCGATCCTGATGTGCCGGGCATCTGGCCATCCACTTGGATTCACGTCCGCGCCTACAGACGCCCTGAAGGCGAGCGAGGAGAATTTCAGCAGGCATCGGCGCCCCCGAAGGGAAGGAGTTCGGAGCGGTCTAAGCGTGCCATCGGCTCATTCGCCACGACTCGCCGCCGCATACGCCAGTGCAGCGCGCCTGCGCTCCCGTGCCGCTTCCTCTGCGTCGTAACCACGCACAAAGTCATCATCTACAGACTCACTCACTGACGACTGCTTTTGACTTGTCTTTGCTGTGCTGTTCTGTACTGTACTTAGGACCCGACCTGACCCCGTCGGGGTACTCGACGGCATAGCCACCGTGGTACTCGTTGAGTCACCCGACGGGGTACTCGCCGGGGTGGCCGTCGGGGTACTCGACGAGGTACTCGACGGGGTAGCCGTCGGGGTGGCCGAGCCCTCCTCGATATCAGAATCCTTCTTGGATCTACGCTTGCTGTTCGTCGCCCTTGCCCCGATCTCACCGCCGGCGACTTGCCTGTTCCTGCGCTCATCCAGGCACGCCCGGTACTGCTCGTGTTCAGGGGAGATGATGAAGTCGCCAGCCTCCTCGTAGAACTGCATGACCGCGGGCAATGCGGCAACCACATCTTCGGCTGGCAACCCGAGCACTCTGGACAGCTTGACAGCATCGCGCGGCATGTACCGATTGACCCAAAGCTCCCGCTTTAGGGTGTCGTACAGACCGCGCTCCACCAAGCTCAGCATGCGATAGCGCATGTCTGCCAGCGTGCTGGCAGCATATTCCTGGTACGCTGGCGCAGGGCGCCCTTGCGGTACGCTGCTCATGCTGCCTCCCTGGCCGCGAGCCGGGCATAGCGCTGAAGGAATTGGCGCTCACTCTCTTCCGCCACCATCAATACTTTGTACTGATGTTCAGGAAGGTGCTCCTCGATGGCGCAGGACACGATTCTTCGGAGCAAATCCGGATGAATGGCATCGAGTTCCACGCTCTCCGCAGCGAAGCCCTTGGAGCGACTATCGGTGGTCTTGGTCGGGCGCGTTGGCAGAGCCAAGCGCTCGATCTGATCAGGCAGAACGGCAAGTCTTTCGAAATGAATCTCCGCATCCGGCGCAAGTTCGCGCAACGTGCTTTCGATCTTCTCTGCCGCATTGACCCCCGATGGATCGAAATCACCAAGGTGGTAGATGTAAGCCGGAACATCCAGGCTCGCGATGCACTCGGCAGCGCTATGCAGAAACGAGAGCGAAGCATAGCCCCGCGACACCATCAACGGAACGTCGAATTTGTCCGTGACCGGCCAGACTACGCCGGAAAGCGCGTCTTTTTCCAACCAGCACTCGACGTACCGCCCAGCGTCCGCCCACAGGGCCTTCCGATAGAAGCGGGCCGCCTCCTCGATCGCTGCCGCGGGGTCGTTGAAGCTGTTGGGTTTGCGCTGCCACCTGGTGTTATCAGCAATCCAGCCATAGGGGAGTTCGCCGGCGCGGCGCATCTCGACCAGAGCCCGTTGCACCCTGTCGTAACCCGCCTCCGTCTTTTCGACAATGCCGCGGATCTCACACTGGTAGAAGCACTGCCTGACTGTGCAGGGTTTAATTTCCCGAACGATCTTCAGAATCTCGTGCTTGCGCTGATCCATCTCCGCACGACTGGCGCGATTGCGTTTTATGCGGCACGTCTCATAAACATGAGCGGCCGTCATTGGCGCCACCCCGCTACCGAATTGTTCAGACTTCGTGGTATCTTTGCTCGACGTTGCTATGCTTTGACCTTGCGCCTCCGGGGCCTGCCAGCCCTTGGAGGCGTTTTTGTGGTTGCGTGTCATTTGCTCACGCCCTCCCGCGCAAGGCGCAACTGCCCGGCCGTCCAGCGAGTCGAACGTTTCCCAACCCTCCTTGGTGCGGCAAGCAGACCTGCTCCTACCCACCTCCAAAGTGATGCGCCGCTTGCGTCAAGCACAGCCTCGGCCACGCGCTGACTGCAAAGCGCCTCATCCGGGAGCGGCTCAAACTCCCTGAGGATTGATGCGCGGTCCTTCTGCTTCGATGCGCGATCTTTCTGTTCCAATTTGCGACCTCCATTTACGAAACGTGATGAAGTTTCGTATTTGAAGGCGGCGGACGAACACCATCTACTTAATGTTCGGATTTCTGCGCTTTCTGTACTCCGGAAGCGCACGATTTAGTATTCGACGAACCTGTTGTTCGCTCACCCGAAGGCTCTCGGCTATGATCGAGGCGCGTCGGCTCATCGGCTCTGCAGCGAGGCTCCTGTAGCGCTCAATGACCCGTTTTTCTGCGGCCGAAGCCTTGCCTTTCCGCCCCCCCTCCGCCTGCCCCTGCCTGCACAGCATCAGCGAGTAGAGCAGGACCTTTTCGGGAACCCACCCCGCCCACTCGGCCGGAAATGCGCGTTGTATTTGTTTGAGCGCGCTGATCATCGTCCGATTTGCTCGCATGCCCCCTGTACTGGCGACGGCCTCGTGCACTGTCTTCGCAATACGCCAAAGCTCCGCCTCATGAGCCATTGCATTGAAAAATGGCGCGATCCTTGATGGGTCGAGTCCTTCACTGACCAATTTCTTGATGTAATTCTTCCGCGCCGCTGGTGGCAAATCAGCGACCTCTTTCAACGTCAGTGCCTCTGATTTGCTCGACGTCGTCTCGCTCGCACGTGCCCGCTTTGTCACAGAGCGCACGGGCTGGTGATCTTCTCCAGAAACCCGAGATACCCCGCGTCGCGCGCGCTCACACGACTGAAGTGAGCGGTGAGCTCCAGTAACCGATGGGTATCAATCTCGGCAATCCCGAGGAAAGTCAGTGGACCCGATGCCTGCCGCCTGATACGCACGAAGCAGTCATCCTGCCAGCCACGCGAAGACACGATGAGATACTCTCCCGCGCGCGTCGATTGGCGGCAAACCCCATGCTTCTTGGGGCGCCGAGGCAGCCAGGCCGGGTCGACGCCCGGGCTCGCGATCAGGGCTTGGTACGATCCAGCGATTGAGTAACAACGGCCCGGGTAGGTGTGCGTGACCGCAGAGGGTTTTGTGTTACGTTCATTTCCAGCCATGGTGCAATCTCCTTACAGTTGCGTTGTGGTCAGGGCCTCAGGGTGCGTCAACACCCTCGGGCCCGCTTGAAATTCATACGGCGGATCGCTTCAGCGGGGTGACCGACGCGCCCGACATGCGCGCATCCAGGTAGTCAGCCCACGCCTGCATCATGTCCTTCCGCTTGTCGAAGTGCGCCCCTCTGAAATAGGCGGCATCGGTCATGTTTTCCTTCGCGTGGGACAATTGGGCCTTGATGACCTCGATCGGGTAGCCGATCTCCTCGAGGCCAGTCGCGACCGCGGCCCTCAACCCGTGTCCTGTGAGCTTACCGGCGTACCCCATCTTGCGCAGCGCTTGAAGGACAATGGCATCGCTGGGTGCTTGATCCGGACTCATTGGCGACGGGAACATATAGTCCGCGCCGGCGGTGAATGCCTGCAACTCATTCAGCATCGCGACGGCTTGAGTCGGGAGAGGTACGACATGTGCCCGCCGCTTCTTCATTCGGTCCGCCGGGACCGTCCAGATTCCGGAATCGAGGTCGAACTCGTCTGGCTTAGCGCCGCGAACCTCACCCGTGCGACAGGCAGTCCACAAGATCATCCGGAAAATGCCGAGCGTGCTCGGGTGCCCTTGATAGGCGCTCAGTGCCCGCAAGAACGCAGGGAGTTCCTTCGGCTTGATCGAGGCAAAGTGGGTGCGCTTGGGAGCATCGAAGGCATCCTGCAGGTCTCGTACAGGGTTGACTGTCCGATATCCACACTGCACGGCATAGGAGAACACCGACCCGACCCGCTGACGTATTCTGCGCAGCGTTTCCAGCTTGCCGGCTTGCGAGAGAGGTTCCAGCACGCGAGTAACGTCCGGCGCCGTCAGAGCGCCTATGGCACGCTTCCCGAGCTTTGGATAGACGTATGCCTCCATGCTCTGGCGTGTTTGCTCCAGATGGCCATCGGACCACTTGCCCTCCTTCCGCAGCATCCACGCTTCGGCAACGACCGCGAAGGTCTGCAGGGACGCGTTGACACGCTTGGCTTTCTCTTCGCGCTTCGCCTGTACCGGATCTATCCCCTGCCTCACCAGATCTCGAGCAACCAATGTCCTGCGCCGGGCTTCCTTGAGTTCTACCGTCGGGTATTCACCAATCGCCAGCGTGCGCTGTTTGCCGCCAAGCCGGTAGTTCATCCGCCACAGCTTGCCGCCCGTCGTGGTGATCAGCAGGTAAAGCCCTCGCCCATCGGCAACCTTGCGATCCTTCTCGCCCGGCTTCGCGTGCCGCACTGCCAAATCCGTAAGCGCGTCGACCAGTTTCTTGGGCATTTCGGGGCTCCAAATTGGCTACCCCCAAAACTACCCCCAAAGAATTGCGATGTCAAGATACGATTTGATGCGACCTGAAAAGAGGGGGATCGTTGAAACCCAGTAGTGGCGGGGGCTTCAGAGGAGTTCTGACTTTGAATTGACGCGGCCTGAGATGACCTGAAACAACGAAATGGCGGATAGGGTGGCCTTCCAACGTGCCCGACTGGCGCGGGTCTTCAGGCATCTCCGCCGCAAATACCCCCATCAGCTCCACCAAGAATTTCTCCTTCCCTCATCAGCGACAGGCACGTGAGATGAGAGACAATGTTATGGGGAAAGTGCGAACCACAAGGAAGGGGGAGCCACGGTGAAACCATTCATTCAGGCCGTTTCGATCGCGGT
>CAYGNO010000090.1:3147-8742 GCA_964351305.1 uncultured Sulfuricella sp. | reverse complement strand
TCTTCAAAACCATTGCCCTGATTGGCAAATACAATAGCCCGGAGATCGGCGATTCTCTGCTGCGTCTGGCCAAGTTTCTCGTCGAACGGGAACACACCGTGCTGGTGGAGCGTCAGACGGCCGAAAGCATCGGCGTGACCGACTATCCCCTGGCAGGCCTGGAGGAGATTGGGGGGCAGGCCGATCTGGCCGTGGTGCTTGGCGGCGACGGCACCATGCTGAATATCGCCCGTTCCCTGTATACCTTCGGCGTGCCGCTGGTCGGCATCAACCAGGGCCGGCTCGGCTTTCTTACCGACGTTTCGGTCGATACCATGCTGGAAACCATGGCGGAAATCCTCGCCGGCGATTACCTCAGCGAAGCGCGCTTCCTGCTCGATGTGACCGTCCGCCGCCAGGGAGAGAACGTCTATGAAGCCTGCGCCTTCAACGACGCGGTGGTGAGCAAGGGCGCGACGGCACGCCTGATCGAGCTGGAAGTGTTCGTAGACGGCCAGTTCGTTTACAGTCAGCGCTCCGACGGCATGATCATTTCCACCCCGACCGGCTCCACGGCTTATGCGCTGTCATCCGGCGGGCCGATCCTGCATCCCACGCTGGAAGCGGTGGTGCTCGTGCCGATCTGCCCGCATACCCTGAGCAACCGGCCTATCGCGGTGAACAGCGAAAGCACCATCGAACTCCTGCTGCTTCATGCCAGCGATGCGCGCGTGCATTTCGACGGCCAGCGCCATTTCGATTTGCAGGAAAACGACTGGGTGATCGTGCGCCGATCCAAGCAGATGGTGCGCCTGCTCCATCCCTTCGGCCACAGCTACTACGACATGCTGCGCCAGAAGCTGCACTGGGGCGAGAAGCTATAAACCTTAAAACAGCACACCACGAATGGCACGAATTTTCACGAATGAACACGAATAGCCAAAGACAATTCCCGCTCTCTGTGTATTCGTGAACATTCGTGTTCCATTCGTGTGAATTCGTGGTTAACCGCTTTTTTAGACTGATATCATGCTCCTGACCCTCAATATCCGTGATTTCGTCATCGTAGACCGTCTCGAGCTGGAATTTCAGCCCGGCTTCACCGTGCTTACCGGCGAGACCGGGGCAGGCAAATCCATCCTGATCGACGCCCTGTCGCTGGCATTGGGCGAACGTGCCGATGCCGGCGTGGTGCGCGCCAATGCCGAGCGCGCCGAGATCGAGGCCGAGTTCGATATCCGCGCCCTTCCCCAGCTTCAATCCTGGCTGGACGAGCACGAGCTCGGCGGCGATCCCGGCGTGTGCCTGATGCGCCGCGTGGTGGATGCCGGCGGCCGCTCGCGCGCTTTCATCAACGGCCGTTCCGCCACCTTGCAGCAATTGCGCGAGACCGGCGAATTCCTGGTGGACATTCACGGCCAGCACGCCCATCAATCCCTGCTCAAGGCGGCTGCCCAGCGCGAGCTGCTCGACGCCTACGCCGGCCTGGGGCGTCAGACCAGGGAAACAGCGGCAGCCTGGAAGGAATGGCAGGCGTTGAAGAGAGCGCGGCTGGAGCGGGAAAAGAATGCTGCCGCCTACGCCGAGGAGCTGGAACGCCTGGAATGGCAGGTGAAAGAGCTTGCGACATTGAAATTTTCCGGCCCGGAATGGGAGGAATTGCAGGCCGAACACGGCCGGCTGACCCATGCCGCCAGCCTGATGGAGGGCGCGCAGTATGGCCTGGAGGTTTTGTCGGAAAACGACGTGGCCTGCCTGGCGCAGGTCAATGGCGTGATTGCGCGCCTCAACAACCTGGTCGAGCACGACGCCGGATTGAAGGAAGTAATGGATTTACTGGAGCCGGCCGAAGTGCAACTGCGCGAAGCCGCCTACAGCCTGCGCCATTACCAGCAGCGCCTGGACCTCGACCCGGAACGGCTCGCCCAGTGCGAGCAACGGCTGGGAGAGGTTCACGATGCCGCGCGCAAATACCGTGTCGGCCCGGATCGACTGCCTGAGCTGCTGGCCGAGAAGAGCGGTCGCCTGGACGAGTTGCGCGGCTTCGACAGCGGCGGCGACGGGGCCCAGCGCGAGCAGGCCGCCCAGGCGCAATATCTCGATCTGGCCGGCAAGCTGAGCGCAGCCAGGAAAGAGGCGGCACAGGAACTGGGCGGGAAGGTCAGCGCCGCGATGCAGTCCCTCGCCATGGCGGGCGGGCGCTTCGAGATTGCGCTGACCGAATTCGAAGGCAATGCAAATGGTCTCGAAGAAATCGAATTCCAGGTCAGCGCCCACGCCAGCCTGCCGCCCAAGCCCCTGGCCAAGGTGGCTTCCGGCGGCGAGCTGTCGCGCATCAGCCTGGCCATCCAGGTCATCACCAGCAAAGTATCGCTGGTGCCCACCCTGATCTTCGACGAAGTGGACGTCGGTATCGGCGGCGGCGTGGCCGAGATCGTCGGCCAGTTACTCAAGCAGCTCGGCACCGAGCGCCAGGTGCTGTGCGTCACCCACCTGCCCCAGGTAGCGGCGCAGGGCGACCATCACTGGCAGGTCAGCAAGACCGCCCGCGACGGCGGCGTGGCGAGCCGCATCCAGGTGCTGGAGCGGGATGCGCGCATCGACGAGGTCGCCCGCATGCTGGGCGGGGTGGATATCACCGACACCACCCGTAGGCACGCAGCGGAGATGCTCGGAGTTTAACCCTTCACAGCGTCGTCAATCTGGCGAAGTGTTCGCTGAACACATAGACCAGCACCGTCACCAGCGGCAGCACGTAGAAATAGGCGCGCATCAGGTTGCGTATCGTGCGGTTCGCCGTTTTCAGCTCCATGAAATGATCGATTATTATCCGTCCCTTGAAGGCCATGGTCAGGGAAATGACCAGGGTGACGGCGAGGCCGGGCTCGGACGATTCGCCGAGGAGGGCGCCGCCCAGCGTCAATGCCACCAGCAGGAGCCACAGCAGATTCAGGGTTTGTTTGTGGGTCATGATGTCGGCCTGTTCAGCGCAGCAGGTACAGGAGCGGGAAGATGATCAGCCACACCAGATCGGTGGCGTGCCAGTAGGAGGCGAAGGCTTCCATGCCTTCGTGTTCTTGCGGGGTGTAGGCACCAGTTTGGGTGCGCGCCATCACCCATAGCAGCCCCATGATTCCCCACAGGACATGCACCATGTGGGTGAAGGTCAAGTAGTAGTAAACGGTGAAGAAGATGCCGGTGCGGCCGGTGATGCCCTGGCTGACGTTCCAGCGGAACTCGAAATACTTGGTGGCCATATAGCCGCACGCTGCGATCAATACCAGAGCCAGCCAGCGCAGGCTGACCTCGGGCCGGTTCTGCCTGATTGCAATCACTGCGTTGGCGACGAAATAGCTGCCGGAGATCATCAGCAGGGTGTTGAAGGTGCCGGCGAACAGGCTCAATCTCAGGGGGCCTGCGTGGAAGGCTTCAGGGAAGTGCGCGCGGGCGATGAAATACACGCCGAACAACAGCGCGAATTCGGTCATTTCGCTCAGGATGCCGGCCCAGATCCCCTTGCTGCCGGGGATGCGACCTTCGATCGGGTCCTGCTCGGAGTGGGTAGCGGTCAGTAACACGGCTTTGGGAGAATTAGGCCGGAATTGATTCGGGCTAAAAAGAACTCAACCGCAAAGGACGCCGACCCTCTCTCCAACTCTCCCCCGGAAGGGGGAGAGGGCGATTGCCTC
This sequence comes from uncultured Sulfuricella sp., assembly GCA_964351305.1. GTDB lineage: Bacteria > Pseudomonadota > Gammaproteobacteria > Burkholderiales > Sulfuricellaceae > Sulfuricella. The sequence goes on along the minus strand of CAYGNO010000090.1, from coordinate 5,074 downwards.
CCCTCCCGCTTGCGGGAGGGGATTGAGGGGAGGGCTGGTTCGCAAGGGAAAAACGATACCACCGATATGCTTGCATGGATTTTCCTTCGCGTTACTTTGCGTCCTTTGCGGTGAATGCCTTTGATTACCTGGTAAAGAATCAGGTTTTGTTCGGGCAGTTCTGCTTGGTGCAGTCGGCGAACAGATACAGCGAGTGCTCGCGGACAATGAAGCCGCGCTCCTTGGCGACCTTGTCCTGGCGTTTTTCGATATCCGGGTCGTAAAATTCCTCCACCTTGCCGCATTGCAGGCAGACCAGGTGGTCGTGATGTTTGCCCTGGTCGAGTTCGAACACCGCCTTGTCGCCCTCGAAATGGTGGCGGATCAGCAGCCCCGCCTGCTCGAACTGGGTCAGTACCCGGTATACCGTGGCCAGACCCACGTCCTCGTTGTCCGCCAGCAGGATTTTGTACACGTCCTCGGCGGTGAGGTGGCGCACGTCGCTGGTTTCGAACAGGTTGAGGATTTTCAGGCGCGGGGTGGTGGCCTTGAGCCCGGCGTTTTTCAGGTCCTGCGAGTCGCCCATGAGTCGATCCTAATGATTTAATCGTTTAACCCGGATGTATGGCCATTAGCCAATATGTCCCTTGTAGGTACGGCTTACACCCGCAAGGAGTGTCCCCGCCGCGAGCGGCAGCAAAGCTGATCGCACGGGCGAGAAAGCCTGACCCATAACGACTGCGAAGTCCTGCAAATCATAACAAGTGCCTTTCACGTTTGCTTCCTCTCCCGCTTGTCTCGCCGTGGTCGCTGCGATGCGGCGGGAACCCGGCGGGGACACTCCTTGCGGGTGCGGGAGCGGATTGAGGAGAGTGCTTTAGAGCTGATGGACGGTCCCGGTTTAATGCAAGTGTTTCTTTCTGAAGTGGAGCAGGCTCCCTCCCGATGGCTGGAAATCGGGCTCGGACTCGGCGCTCTTGCGCTTTTCCAGGTCGTGGTCGAACAGGACATTGACCAGATCGGTGACCTGCACGACATCTTCCTGGCTGAAATGGCGGGAGAGCAGGCTGGCGACGTCTTCCATCATGCGCTGTCGTTGCGCCAGGTGTATGGATGCTTCGGTCGGGCCGACGAAGAGAAGCTGGTATTCGTCGCGACCGTCTTCGTAGTAGTAGGTCAGTTCGATCTGCGAGGCGCGCTCGGTCAGCGGGCCGAGTTCGTACAGCGCGTCCTGCAGCCGGCTCACGAAATTTCTGCCTACTTCGCCGGTCCAGCATATTTCCAGAGTGCGGTCGGGGCGGTGAAAAACGATGCCGGGCTCATCCTGTTCCATGCTGCGCGCTTCGGCGATGGTTTCCACATCCAGATAATCCAGCCACTTGCGCAGGCCGTTTTCTACCTGGACCAAAGTAACACCCTTGCAGAGGTTGAGGATGCCGTGTACGTGGACTTCGATGCGCATGATGCAACTCCAAGGAACAAGCAACAGTTGCCATTTTACCCCATCGCCTCCGTTGTGGGCATGGAATATAATCCGCCCCATGTTTAAGTTTGCGCCGGTCGGCGTTATCCGTTCCTGTTTCAAGGAAAAGTTCGGCATTCCCCGCCAGCCGGGCCTGGTGCCGGCGGCGCGGGCGGTGCTGGAGCTGCTGCCGCCGTATAACCGGGCGGAGGCGGTGCGCGGGCTGGAGGGCTTTTCGCACATCTGGGTGAGTTTCGTTTTTCACGCCTGCCTGGACGCGCCGTGGAAACCGACGGTGCGACCGCCGCGCTTGGGCGGCAATCGCCGCCTGGGCGTTTTTGCTACCCGCTCCACCCACCGCCCCAATCCCATCGGCCTGTCGGCGGTCGAACTGGAACGAATCGAAGCCGGGCCGGGGCGGGTGCTGCTGCACCTGAAGGGCGCGGATCTGCTGGACGGCACGCCGGTGCTGGATATCAAACCCTA
>CAYGNO010000090.1:0-3047 GCA_964351305.1 uncultured Sulfuricella sp. | reverse complement strand
ACCTGAAGGGCGCGGATCTGCTGGACGGCACGCCGGTGCTGGATATCAAACCCTACCTGCCGTATTCGGATGTTATTCCCGGCGCAACCGGTGGTTTCGCGGCGGAAGCCCCCGGCGCCTTGTTCGAGGTGAATTTCAGCCAGCCTGCGCTTGATCGCTGCGCGGCGGTGCCGGAACTGGAGTTGCTGGTTCGCCAGATACTCATCCAGGACCCGCGTCCCGCCTACCATGGGAAGAGCGACGGCAAGCGGGTTTTCGGCATGAAACTGTTGGATTATGATGTGAAGTGGGAAACTCATGGACATGCTGTTCTGGTCACCGATATTGATCCCATAGGATAAACACCGAATCCATGAACCCAGAAAAAACTTTTAACCACGAATTCACACGAATGAAACACGAATGTTCCCGAATAATTAAGAGGATTAGCATGGATAACTTGGTTTACTTGTTCGGCGCCAAAAACAGGTGCTTCCAGGTGACACGATGAATGCTTCTAACTATTCGTGTTTATTCGTGGACATTCGTGTCATTAGTGGTTAATCGCCGTTTATTTAGAATGAAATACCTCATCATCCCCGTCACCCCGTTCGAGCAGAACTGTTCCCTGATCTGGTGCGAGCAAACCCTTGAGGCGGCACTGGTCGATCCTGGCGGCGATGCCGAAGTACTGCTTGCCAGTGTGCGGGAACACGGTCTGCATCTGACCAAACTGTTGCTTACCCACGGTCACATAGATCATGTCGGGGCAGCCGCGGAGCTTGCGGCAAGGCTGGCTATCCCGATCGAAGGGCCGCAGCGCGAGGACGCCTTCTGGCTGGAGTCGCTGCCGCAGCAGAGCGAGAGGTTCGGCTTTCCGCATGCCCCGGCGTTCACGCCCGATCGCTGGCTGGAGCAGGGCGACACGGTAAGCGTCGGCAACCAGATTCTGGAAGTGCTGCATTGCCCCGGCCATACCCCCGGCCACGTGGCATTTTTTCACCGCGCCAGCCAGACCGCCTTCGTCGGGGACGTGCTGTTCAAGGGCTCGATCGGTCGTACCGATTTCCCGCGCGGCGATTACCCGGCGCTGATCCGCTCGATCCGCGAGCGGCTGTTTACCCTCGGCGACGATGTGACCTTCATCCCCGGCCACGGCCCGGCATCCACCTTCGGCTACGAGCGGCTCACCAACCCTTACGCGGGCGACGAGGTTTAACGCTCGCACGTTAGGTTGAGGCTTTTTGTGCCGCGTGAAATCCCACCATCCCGCCCCAGATGCTTTTCTTGCAGCTTACATTCGTAAATCCGATGAGTTGCAGCACGCCGGACAATTCTTCCGGGGTATAGAAATGATGGATTGCATCGCTGAAATATCCGCTGCATCCTCGGGATGCCTCGGTCGATCCGAAGATCAGCGAGGTCATGAAAACGGACATACGCAGGAAGCGCAGATAGAACCATTCGACCATGGGGTGGGTTGGCTTGAGCATGTCACAGTGATAGAAGAATCCGCCTGGCTTGAGCACGCGAAGAATCTCGGGCAGTACCTTGTCCAGTTGCAGATGGCGTGATGCGGCCTGCAGCGTGATCACATCGAATGATCGGTCTGAAAAGGGCAGCTCGTGAACATCGTGAATAATGCTGGTTATGTGCAGACCGTTTCTTTCCGCCCTTCGCTGACCTTCTTCCTGCATTTCCTCGCTGCGGTCAATGGCGGTGACAGAAATTCCAGGCTCTTTTTTCAGAAGCCGGACCCCCACATCATTGGTTCCTGCGCAGACATCGAGAACTTGGTATTGCGGACGCAGTTTTACCGTTCTCCCGAATTGCCAGACCCATATTTCCCACAATCCCAGACTCGCGACGATGTTTCCCGGGCGATAATATCTTGGAACATCCTTAAAAACCTTGGGCACCATCTGTGACCACACATTCGAAAAAAGCGAGCGTCGATATTCTTCCCTTTGCTCGAATATCCCCCAAGTCACCGCAGAGGGTGCATCGTTTTCCATTTAGTAATAATCCTTAAAATTGATTTATGCGTCTTTCCATAGGCAAGGCTAGCAGGAAATTGCCAAAATCAGAAGCGGCCACTCAGGGCCAGTTTCAGCATTTTTCCCGGCAGGGTTATACTTCGGAACTTCCAATTTTCCCATCCACATCCCCATGAATTCACTAATCCTCAATCCCGGTCGGGAAAAATCCTTGCAGCACCGCCACCCCTGGATTTTTACCGGCGCTGTCGAGCGCATCAAGGGTGAGCCGCAGTCCGGCGAAACCGTGGCGGTTCGCGATACCCACGGGGCTTTCCTGGCGTTGGCCGCGTATAGCCCAAAATCGCAGATTCTGGGGCGGGTGTGGACTTATCGGGAAAACGAGACGATCGACGAGGCTTTCCTCAGGGCGCGTCTGGCGCGCGCCATCGGCTTGCGCCAGGAACTGGCCAAGGTCACCGACGGGATGCGGTTGGTGCACGGCGAATCCGACGGTCTGCCCGGCTTGGTGGTGGATCGCTACGGCGACACGCTGGTAATGCAGGTGCTGTCGGCGGGGATGGAGCGCTGGCGCGGCGCGCTGGCCGATTTGCTGGTGGAACTGACCGGTTGCGCCAATCTCTACGAGCGGTCCGATGCCGAGGTGCGCGAACTGGAAGGGCTGTCTGCGCGCGCCGGCATTCTGCGCGGCGTGCTGCCTGCGCCGCTGATCATCCGCGAGCATGAGCTTAAATTTTATGTGGATGTGGAAAAGGGGCAGAAAACCGGCTTCTACCTCGATCAGCGCGACAACCGCCGCCGTGTCGGCGAATTGGCCAACGACAAGGACGTGCTCAACTGCTTCTGTTACAGCGGCGGCTTCAGCCTGAGCGCGCTCCAGGGCGGCGCTCGCTCGGTGTTGTCGGTGGACAGTTCCGCCGAGGCGCTGGCGCTGGCGCGGGAGAACGTCAAGCTCAACAATCTGGCGGCGGATCGCGCCGAGTGGCTGGAGGCGGACGTGTTCAAGTCGCTGCGTTTGATGCGCGATCAGGGCAAGAGCTTCGACCTGATCGTGCTCGACCCGCCCAAGTT
>CAYGNO010000089.1:0-8757 GCA_964351305.1 uncultured Sulfuricella sp. | reverse complement strand
TGATCCGCGCAGGCGACCGGGTGCTGCTCGGGCTGTCCGGCGGCAAGGACAGCCTTTCCCTGCTGCACGTGCTGATCGCTTTGCAAAAGAAGGCGCCGGTGCGTTTCGAGCTGGCGGCGGCGACGGTGGACCCGCAATCGCCCGATTTCGATCCGTCGCCGCTGAAAGGCTATATGGCGGAACTGGGCATCCCCTATTTTTACGAAAGCCAGGCTATCGTCGAGCAGGCGGAGAAAGCCATGGTCGGCGACTCTTTCTGCGCCTTCTGCTCGCGCATGCGGCGCGGCATCCTTTACCGCGCGGCGCGGGAAAACGGCTACAATGTGCTGGCATTGGCGCAGCACCTGGACGATGCCGCCGAGACTTTTCTGATGTCGGCCTTTTTCGGCGGCAAGCTGCGCACCATGCAGGCGCACTACCTCAACGACAAGGGCGACATCCGGGTGATCCGCCCCTTCACTTACGCGCGCGAGCGCCAGACGGCAGCTTTCGCGAAGAACTCGGAACTGCCGGTGATCCCGGAGAACTGCCCGGCCTGTTTCGGCATGCCCGCCGAGCGCATGCACATGAAAACCCTGCTGGCCGATCTGGAGAAGGACAATCCCAAGGTGTTTTCCAGCATCCTCACGGCGATGAAGCCGCTGCTGGGCGCCGGAGTTCCTGTTTCAGCCTAGGGTTTCCTGCCGCCGTTCCCATTGGCGGGGCTGGCGAATTTCACGAAGCGCGCAGCCAGGGTCGGCTGCCCGGCATATTTGTCGAGGCTGGACTGCATCGCCCTGTCGAGCAGTTCGAGCCGGCTGGCGGGGGCGGGATGGGTCTTGAACATCAGCGTCAGACCGCTGTCCTGCGGGTTCATCGCCTCCAGGGTTTGCAGTACCGCAGGCAGGGCATAGGGGTCGTAACCGGCGCGGGCGGCGATGATCACGCCCATGCGGTCGGCTTCGAACTCGTCGTCCTTGTCCAGGCCGCGGGCATAGAGTTCGGTGCCGGCGCTGATGACTTTGTCCAGGGTTTCGCTGTGCTGCTTGTCCTGCGTGGCGATCGACAGCACGTCGGCGACGATGCCGGCCCGTGCGTTTTTCTGGATGGCGTTGAGGTGATGGCGCCGCAGCACGTGGGCGATCTCGTGCGCGAGCACCCCCGCCAGCTCGGCCTCGTTGCGCAGCTTGAGCAGCAGTCCCCTGGTGATGAAGATATAGCCGCCCGGCGCGGCGAAGGCGTTGACGTTGGGGCTGTCGAGCACGCCGAAATGCCAGTTCAGGCCGGGGCGTTCGGTTTGCAGCGCGAGCCACCGCCCTAGCTGGTTGACGTATTTTTGCATGCGTTCGTCGGCCACCAGCGGCGCGGCGCCGAGCAGGTTGGAGGCAACGCCCTGGCCGATCCGGATTTCTCCTTTTTCGTCCACCTCCTGCGCGTCCTTGACTTTGCCCAGCAGTCCGCCGAGCTTGTTCAGGTTAAGCTCGAAGGCACCGGCGGGCAGTGCGGCCAACAGCAGCAGCAAGGCTGCGCCGCAGATTTTTCCAGGAAAAGTCATTGGCTGTCTCCCCAGGACGGTTTGTTGTCGGAAGAAGCGGAGGCGCTGCCGGCAGGGGCTGGCAAATAGTCTGCCTGCTGACTGCCGAGGTTGGCGCTGGCCGCGAACTTGCGCGCGTCCTGGGGTGTTGCCGCGAGCCTCTCCATTTTGTGCAGTTCTTCCGGATTGGGTCTGGCGTTCTTCAGGTCTTCCTCGGACAGGCCGCGCACGCCGGTGGCGACGGTAGTGCCGCTGCTGCCGCTGCGCGCCACGCTGAGCAGCGAGCCGATGCCGCTGTCGCCCTTGCGCGCCGCGCCGTCCCCCAGCCGCAGGCTGAGCATACGCACCCAGCCCTGGGCGGCGCTTTGCGCCTTGACCTGGGTCCAGCCGCCCTGGCGGCGCAGGATTTCCACCCGCGCCTGATCGGGCAGGGTGGCGACGGTTTCGGCGTCGGCGTAGGGTTCCTTCTTCAGCTCGGTGGCGCGCACGGTGATGGCCGATTCCGCAACTGCAGCGGTTGGTAGCGCCAGGGCCAGCAGGCACAGGCAGATCGTCACACGGGATTTCATGGGTTTTTCTTCCTCGGTTCGAACAGGCGCACTTCCTGGGCGCGGCCCTTCACCTTATAAAAGCCGTGGTCGACAAAGTCAAATGCTTCGGCGCACCGCCCCATGGTTTCGGCGGATACCAGAATGCGGCTGACGCCCTTGGTTTCACCTTCGATGCGGCTGGCAAGATTGACCGTATCGCCGATGGCGGTGTAGTCCTGGCGCTGCTGCGAGCCGATAAAGCCGACCACCGCCGGGCCGCTGTGGATGCCGATGCCGACATCGAAGCCGGAGCCCAGCTCGCCCATGTGCCGCTTGAACTCTTCCAGGCGCTCGGCCATTTCCAGCGCCGCCGCTATGGCATGTCCGGCATGATCCGCATCCTCTCCGGGCGCGCCCCAGAATGCCATGATGGCGTCGCCGATGAATTTGTCGAGGGTGCCGCCATGGCGGAAGATCACGGCGACCTGCATGCTGAAATAGCCGTTGAGCAGGGCGACGATTTCCGCCGGGCTGCGGGTCTCTGACAGGGTGGTGAAGCCGCGGATGTCGGAAAACAGTACCGTGATTTCGCACGCCTGGCCGCTGATGCTTTCGGTCGTCGTGCCCCGGTCGACCAGATTCTTCACTACGCGGGGGTCGAGGAAACGGTTGAAAATCTGCACGGTTTGTTCGCGCGCACGCCGCTCGCGCAGGTATTCGGCCAGGGCGGCGGCGAAATAAAAACTCCAGGCCAGGGCCAGCGGGGTGAAAACCGGCAGCAGAATCTGGCGGTTGAGCGCGGCATATTCAATGCCAAGCAGCGCAGCGGATGCCGGCAGCAGGGCCGCCCCGATAATCAGCGTATTGCGGCGGGCGAGGAAGGCAGCCAGCAAGGCCGCGACCAGAAGCAGCGCCAGCAGGAATGGAAGGGTTGCGGGCGAGGAGCGCATGTAGCCATGGTTTTTCAGATTGTCGAGCGCCGTGGCGAGGATTTCCACCGCCGGCGCCAGGCTGGAAAGCGGCGTGGCGCGGATGTCGTGCAGGCCGGTGGCGGTCGTTCCGATGACGATAATCTTATCGCGGAATTCCATCGGGTCGCGCAGCGCCTTTTTGCGGCTGAAATCCTGGTAGAGATCGGCGTAGGAGATTCGGCTGTGAGACAGGGCTGCGCCGCGCCAGCCGAGCACGATACTCTCCTGCTCGGGAAGCGGGTAGCCGAGATCGCGCGCGACGCGGGCCGGCAGCGAGGGAATGCGCCAGCCGTAGGCCGGGATGAAAATGTCGTAGCGGCGCCCGATGCCGTCCCTGTCCTCAACGAAATTGATCGTGCCGGTGCGCCAGCTTTCGCGCGCCACGGCGAGGGGCAGCAGCAAGGAAATCCGGGCGTCGCGCTTGGCCAGGGCGGTTGGCGTGATGCCGAGGGCAGAGCCGTATTCGGCCAGCGGGATGCCGCGGGCGTCTTCGGCGGCATCGCGGCGCACCATCGGGAAATAGGTGTTGGGTGCCTGGCGCACCGCCTCGTTGAACAGCGCATCGCTCTCCGGCCGGTACACGTCCGGTTCGGCAAACAGGATGTCGAAGACGATGGCCTTCGGATGTTGCCGGGCGAGGCCCGCGATCAGTTCGCCGTGCACCGCACGCGGCCATGGCCAACTGCCCGCGATGTCGCCCATCCGGGCAAGGCTGTAGTCGTCGATGTCGACGATCACGATCTCGGGATCGGGCCGCAAATCTTTCGCATGATGACGGACGAAGAAGTCTGAAACGCGGTTTTCCAGCGGCAGAAGCAGGCGCAGGCCGCCGAATTCCGCCGTCGCGGCGAGGGCGCCAACAAGGGCGATCAGCAGGAGCGGGGAGGAGAGGGCGCGGCGCATGCCATTATGCTACGGCACGGATGGCGGAGTGACAACTTGTGCCCCTTTTTTCTGGAGAGAACCAAGGCCGCCGATCAGATCAGACCGGTTTCAGCGCGGCCAGGCCGTCTCTCACCAGTTGGGCAAAAACCTCGGCGGGCAGCGGCCTGCTGAAGTAGTACCCCTGGATCTCATCGCACCCATGTGCGCGCAGATGTTCCATCTGTTCCCTCGTCTCCACCCCCTCGGCGATGACCTGCATCTTCAGGCTGTGCCCCAGGCCGATCACCGCATTGGCGATCGCCTCGTCGTCCGGGTCGGTGCAGATGTCGCGAACAAAGGACTGGTCGATCTTGATTTTGCCGATTGGCATGCGTTTCAGGTAGCTCAGGGAAGAATAGCCGGTGCCGAAGTCGTCGATCGAGATCTGGATGCCGAGCGTGTGCAACTGGTGCAGGGTGGTGATGGTGGTCTGCAAATCCTGGATCATGATGCTCTCGGTGATTTCCAGTTCCAGGTGCTCCGGCGCCAGCCCGGTATCCAGCAGCGCCTGATTGACCACGGCGGCCAGACCGCTTTGGCGGAACTGGCGCGCCGACAGGTTGACCGCCACGCGCAGGGGCGGCAGGCCTTCGGCCAGCCAGGCGCTGTTCTGGATGCAGGCGCTGCGCAGAACCCACTCGCCGACCGGCACGATCAGGCCGGTTTCCTCGAGCAGGGAGATGAATTCTCCCGGCGCAACCAGCCCCCGTTCCGGGTGCTGCCAGCGCAGCAGCGCTTCCATGCCGGTGATCCGACCGGTATGCAGGGAGACCTGGGGCTGGTAGTGCAGCACGAATTCGTCCCGCTCCAGCGCCCTGCGCAACTGGGTTTCCATGGTCAGCCGCTGCGAGGCCGTCGCGTTCATGTCGGTGCTGTAGAAATGGAAACCGTTGCCGCACTGCGCCTTGGCATGGCTCATGGCGGTGTCGGCGTTCTTGATCAGGTCGTCCTTGTTGCCGGTATCGAGCGGGTAGAGGGCGATGCCGATGCTGGGGGTGATGAATACCTCCTGCCCTTCCAGATTAAACGGCTCGGCCAGGGCGTCGAGGATTTTCTGGGCCACCAGCGCGGTATTCTGCTGGCTGCCGATGTCGGACAGTACGATGGCGAATTCGTCTCCGCTGAAACGGGCGAGGGTGTCGCTGTCGCGGATGTGGCCCGCCAGCCGCGCGGCCACGGCCTGCAGCAGCTTGTCGCCGAAGGGGTGGCCCAAGGTGTCGTTGATCGTCTTGAAGCGGTCCAGGTCCAGATACAGTACCGCCACCAGCCAGTTATTGTGTTGCGCCGTCGTCAGTGCCTGTTTCAGGCGTTCTTCCAGCAGCAGGCGGTTGGGCAGTCCGGTGAGGGTGTCATAATAAGAGAGGCGGTGGGCGTGCGCATCGGCCAGCTTTTTCTCGGTGAGATCGGCGAACACGCCAAGGTAATGGATGGTCTCGCCCTGTTCGTCGCGGATGGCGATGAGGGACAGCCATTCCGGGTAAATTTCGCCGTTCTTGCGCCGGTTCCAGATTTCGCCCTGCCAGTAGCCGAACTCGATGAGCGAGGCCCACATTGCCTGGAAAAAAGCGGTGTCGTGCCGGCCCGAGCGCAACAGCCGGGGAGTCTTGCCGATGGCCTCCGCTTCGCTGTAACCGGTGATGGCGGTGAAAGCGCGGTTCACCTGCAGGATATGGGCCGTGGTGTCGGTAATGATGATGCCTTCGGTGCTGTTTTCGAACACCTTGGCGGCAAGCCGAAGTTCTTCCTGGGCGTGCCGCAGCTTGTCGCGCTCATTCTTCAGTTCGGCTATGTGCCGCGCCTGCAATGCTTCGCGTTCCAGGCCCTGGTTGATCGATCGCAGGTGGGCTTCATCGAGGCGACGCTCCACCCGGTGGGTGATCAGATAAAACGAGGCAATCAGCGTTCCGCCCAGTACCAGGAAAAACAGGCTGAGGGAGCGGGTGGTGGCGCGCATTTCATTGACGCTCTGCGTCGTGTCGCTCAGGATGGACAGGTTTCCTACTTTGCGTCCGGCCACATCCTCAATCGGCATGGAACCGCTGCGGAAATGTTTGTCGCCGACCGTCAGTTCCAGCATGGAGTCGGGCTGGTTCCCCTGGTATACGAGGCGGATTGCCTGCTCCCGCGGCAAGTCCAGGGTCTGGTCGACGACGGCCATGCCGGGAAGCCGATCCCAGTCGGCGCCCCGTCCCAGCATGGCCATGCCGCTTTCCCAGTCCTTGCGCTTCAGGAACTGCTTGTCGATCGCCAGCAGGTGATCGGTGCCGAGGATGGCCTGGATGTCGTGCAGCACATCCTCGATTTCCTCGCCCAACTCGACGTAGCCGACCAGCCCGTTGCCGTCATGCAGCGGCGCGACCGCGCGCAGGGTGAAGGTGCCGATTGGACCCAGTTCCGCTCCGACGGCGATTTTTCCGGTTTTTTCGGCGGTCAGCGTGGTATGGCGGTTGATGGCGTCGCCATGACGCTCGGGCTGGTGCACGCGCAGCACGTTGACCCGCGCGGCATCCTCGAAGTAGAAATGGGTGATGCCGTACTGATCATGCAAGTTCTTGAACAGCGGTGCCGATCGCTTGAGCAGGGCATCCCGATCCCCGGCGCGCAGCGCCGCCTGCAATTTTTCGTCGTGCAGGATGGTCTCCAGCACCGCCCCCAGCTTTTCGCCGCGCCGGACCAGGGCGCGCTGGTAATAGGTTTTTGCCGCTTGCAGGTCGCCCGCGAAGCGATGGCTGGCATCGGCCTTTTCATGCCGATACAGGCTGAAATGGAATGCGCCAAGAAGAATTGCCAGCACCAGGGCGAGAGGGAGAAGGATGCGTGCCTTCAGGCTGATATTCTCGATCATCGGCTATTGAGAAAATGGGAACCGGTTGAGGAATAAGGCTTAAGTAAGCATTTTACTTATGACATATAGTAACAGAACTGGAAAGCCAATGGTGTCATCAGGGTTTTTTCGCCCGTTGAGCCCGCCGATCCTCCGCTTTGCCGCTGTAGAGCCAGCTACAGCCCGAGGCGCTGCCAGATGGTGGAAATCAGGCCGGCCTGGTTGAGCGTATAGAAATGCAGCCCCGGCGCGCCGCCTTTCAGCAGCCGTTCGCACAGGCCGGTGACCACGTCCAGGCCGCAGGCGCGGATCGCGGCGCTATCGTCGCCGTAGCCCTGGAGCTTGAGCCGAAGCCAGCGCGGGATCTCCGCGCCGCAGGCATCGGAAAAGCGCGCCAGCTGGGAAAAATTGGCGATCGGCATGATGCCGGGCACGATCGGGATGGTGATGCCCATGGCCGTACATTCATCGACGAAGTTGAAGTAGGCGTCGGCGTTGTAGAAATACTGGGTGATCGCGGCATTGGCGCCGGCATCCACCTTGCGCTTGAAATTGGCCAGGTCGGCCTGGGCGGAGACTGCTTGCGGATGAAATTCCGGATAAGCGGCCACTTCGATGTGGAACCAGTCGCCGGTCTCGGCGCGGATGAACTCCACCAGCTCGTTGGCGTAGCGGAATTCCCCGGCGCAGGCCATGCCGGAAGGCATGTCGCCGCGCAGCGCGACGATATGGCGGATGCCGTGGCTTTTGTATTCGCCGAGGATCGCCCGGATGTTTTCCCTGGTCGAGCCGATGCAGGACAGGTGCGGTGCGGCCTCATGGCCTTCGCGCTGGATTTCGATCACGGTTTCCAGGGTGCGGTCGCGGGTCGAGCCGCCGGCACCGAACGTGACCGAAAAGAATTCCGGGTTGAGCTGGCCGAGCTGCTTGCGCGTGGCGTGCAGCTTGTCCATTCCCTCCTGGGTTTTGGGGGGGAAGAATTCGAAACTGAGTATGGGGTTTTTTGACATGATTTTCACCGCTGAGGCGCGGAGGCGCAGAGAAAGGCCTGAAAGCTCAGCGTCTCTGCGCCTCTGCGGTTCAAACTCAATACCTATAATGGTTGGCCTTGTATGGACCGTTCTTCGGCACGCCGATATAAGCGGCCTGCACTTCGGTCAGTTCGGTCAGGTTCACGCCGATCTTCATCAGGTGCAGACGCGCCACTTTTTCATCGAGATGCTTGGGCAGCACGTAGACCTTGTTCTCGTAGTTCTCCGGGTGGTTGAACAGCTCGATCTGGGCGATGGTCTGGTTGCTGAACGAAGCCGACATCACGAAGGAAGGGTGGCCGGTGGCGCAACCCAAGTTCACCAGGCGCCCCTTGGCCAGCACGATGATTTTCTTGCCGTCGGGGAAGATCACGTGATCGACTTGGGGCTTGATTTCGTCCCACTGGTATTTTTCCAGCGAGGCGATGTCGATTTCGGAATCGAAGTGGCCGATGTTGCAGACGATGGCTTCGTTCTTCATTTTCGCCATATGGTCGTGATTGATCACGCTGAGGTTGCCGGTGCAGGTCACGAAGATGTCGCCGAGGCTGGCCACGTCGTCCATGGTTACCACGCGGTAGCCTTCCATCGCCGCCTGCAATGCGCAGATCGGGTCGATTTCGGTCACCATCACGGTCGCGCCCATGCCGCGGAATGCCTGGGCGCAGCCCTTGCCCACGTCGCCGTAGCCGAGTACCACGCAGATCTTGCCGGCGATCATCACGTCGGTGGCGCGCTTGATGCCGTCGAGCAGCGATTCGCGGCAGCCGTAGAGGTTGTCGAACTTGGACTTGGTGACCGAATCGTTGACGTTGATCGCCGGGAACTTGAGGCGGCCTTCTTCGGCCATCTGGTAGAGGCGATGCACGCCGGTGGTAGTTTCTTCGGTCACGCCCTTGATGTGCTTGATGCGGGCGGAGTACCAGCCGGGCGAGGTCGCCAGCTTGGCCTTGATGGCGGCGAA
>CAYGNO010000088.1:0-8849 GCA_964351305.1 uncultured Sulfuricella sp. | reverse complement strand
CGCGCCAGTCCATCTGGTCGAGGTATTCGTTGATCGAGCTTTCCACGTCCACCACCGTTTTGCGATCCAGGCGCAGCTTGGTGTGCTGTTCGCGGTAGACGATGTAGGCGCGGGCGGTCTTGAGGTGGTTGGCGGTGATCAGCACCTGCTCGACGGCATCCTGGACTTTCTCGATGTGCGGTGGCTCGGCGCGGAATTTGTGGATCAGAACCTTGACCACCTGGGCGGTGAGCAGGAATGCTTCGTTGGCGTCGAAATCGCCGGTGGCGGCGCCGGCCCGCTGGATGGCGGAACGGATTTTTTCCGAGTCGAACTGGGCTAATGTGCCATCGCGCTTGAGGACACCCTTGGGAAGTGAAACCAGATTGATGATGCCGCTTTCGGGCTGACTGTCTGCCATTGCTGCCTCCTGACTTATTTTTGTGAGATCGGTCTTTGCTCTACGCTTCTGGGAGCAAAAGAGCTTAGTTGACAAATATCATAAACCACAAGATGTTGTGATATTGGCTTAAATTTACTCACTATCTTGTGGTGAGTCAAGAGAAGATGCGGAGTTTGTTATCCCGAATTTGTGACAAAAAATTAACGTCCGGCGGCAAGCAGGCGGGAAGCGGCTTTTTCCAATACCGGGCCGGGCATGAACTGGGAAATATCCGGTTTTGGCAGTTCTACCGCGTCGAGCGTATTCTTGGCGATCAGCCCGAGTTCGGTATCGCCCTCCACCACCAGGCGGCGGCTGAAAAACAGGGCGTCCGGATCTTCCTTGCGTGTGCCGAGCCGGATGAAATCGTAGGCGCTGGCGCTGATGGTCAGATCGGGCGTTTTGCCCGCTTTGCAGGCGACAAAGCCGGTAGAGTTGATGGAGAAGAAAAAGCTGACGCCGGCATCTGTCACGCGGATGCTGATCAGCTTGCCATGCAGCGGTTCCAGCAGGTCGGGCTGAATGATGCGGCCCAGTGCCAGGTTCAGCGCCAGGCTGAAGAGCAGCGAATGCGGGTACGTAGGCAGCAGCGATAGAACCGCGCCGAATGGCTTGGGGAATTTGAAAGCGGGCAGGTTCATGGGCTTGTTCCTTCGGTGGACCGGTTCAGCGTCATTTTATCCGGTTTATAGATTTGAGGCCAACGGCCTCTTCCTGATTTTCTCGGAAGGCGCTGTCTGCGCTTGCTGTGGAATAAAAAAAGCGTATAATCAATTGCTTAGAATTTGATAGGCTCTAGGCAACTCCAGGTTTTATCTGGAAGGCGGTGTTTTTGGATGAATGAGATCGGAGTGAGCAGTGATCAATAATGATGTTTTACGCAGCATTCGATATGCGCTGGATCTTGGCGACGCAAAAGTCGTGGAGATCATTAAACTGGCCGGGCGTGATGTTGCGCAATCCGACCTGGCGAGCTTCCTGAAGAAAGAGGATGAAGAAGGTTTTGTCGAGTGCGACGACGAAGTCATGCTGTCTTTTCTGGATGGGCTGATCATTCATAAAAGAGGCAAGATGGAGTCCAGGCCGGAGCAGGACAAACCCCCGGGGCGCCTGACCAACAACACCATACTGAAAAAACTGCGGGTTGCCTTCGAGTTGAAGGAAGAGGACATGCATAAAGTTCTGGAGCTGGCGGGGTTCAGCGTATCCAAGCCTGAATTGAGCGCGCTGTTTCGGATGAAAGGGCATAAAAACTACCGGACATGCGGCGATCAGCTCCTCCGCAACTTTTTAAAGGGCCTGACTGTTCGTCATAGAGGCTGATAGAAAAGATGAAAATTCCGAAAAGAATGGAGCCGCTGGTCGAAGACGGCCTGGTCGATGAAGTCATCCGTCAGCTCATGAGCGGCAAGGAAGCGATGGTCTTCGTGGTGCGTTGCGGGGAAGAGATACGCTGCGCGAAGGTGTACAAAGAGGCCAACAAGCGCAGCTTTCGCCAGAGCGTGGATTACACCGAAGGCCGCAAGGTGAAAAACAGCAGGCAGGCCCGCGCCATGGAGAAGGGCTCCAAATACGGACGTAAAGCGCAGGAGGAGGCATGGCAGAGCGCCGAGGTGGATGCCTTGTACCGCCTTGCCGCCGCAGGCGTGCGTGTGCCCAGGCCGTATAACTTCCACGAAGGTGTGCTGCTCATGGAGTTGGTGACCGACGACAACGGCAATGCAGCTCCCAGGCTAAACGATCTGGTGCTGACTGAGGAGCGCGCCAGAGAATACCACCACGCATTGATCCAGCAGGTGGTGCGCATGCTTTGCGCCGGCGTCGTCCACGGCGACCTGTCCGAGTACAACATCCTCGTCGGCAGCGAAGGACCGGTCATCATCGACCTGCCGCAAGCGGTCGACGCGGCGGGCAACAACCACGCCAGCAGCATGCTGGAGCGGGATGTGACCAACCTGGCGAACTACTTTGGCCAGTTTGCCGCCGATCTCAGGGCTACCGACTATGGCAAGGAGATCTGGTCGCTCTACGAGAGCGGCGAACTGCATGCCGAGGTCAAACTGACCGGCCGCTTTGAGCGCAGTCTAAAGCCGGCTGACCTGGTTGGCGTGATGCGGGAGATTGATGATGCACGGGCTGAAGAAGCGGCTCGCCTGGCACGGATTGCCGCCGCGTAGGCTGTCGAATTATTCAACCGTGACAGTCCCTTTTTGCCACCACGATGAAACGATTAATGCGGGTTAGGCCTACTGAGCATTTGCTACGGCAGCGGTCCATTCGACGATCTCTTTGATCGATGCCGACGGTGCGTTCAAATGGCTTGAGTCCGGCTCATGCAACCTGGAACGTGGATTCTTGGGGAGAGCATCAAACATCTGTTGTTTGACTTTGAGCAGCCCCGGATAGTCTTTTGTCGGCGCTATATACAAGACCGGAATGGCCGGGTTCATGCGCCGTATCGTTGCCATCTGATTCATCGCACCCTCCGGGTCGAACCAGGTCAGGTATGCGGCAGGGGTGGTGGTGACGGGGAAAACTCCCCGTGCGCCCTCGTAATCAGCTAGTCTGGTCTTCTCTTCGCCCTTCCCTTCGGCGATAAGCTTGCGCGCCAGTGCTACAGGCTCTCCCAGCTTTTCCTGGAATAGGGCATTGCTCACATTTCCTCCGGGCGCAATCGCAATGACACCATCTAGAATATGTTTGCCGCCGAAATAGAGCGCGAACAGTCCGCCCTGGCTGTGGCCGGAAACAAATAGTTTTTGGGCGCCCTTTTCCCGCAGCAAACTCAAGGCCGATTCGACTTCCTTCTCGGCCGCGCCGACATTGACGTCGTAATCGCGTTTTCCAGACCAGGGCATTTCCAGGTTTGCGACCAGAAATCCTTGCGCTTCAAGGGAGGAGGCCAGGTCCGCGACATGCTTCGTCGGTGCCCCGCCCTTGCCATGCATCAGCACGATCCCGATCTTGATGGGGCCGCTTTCGGCACCGGCTGTCAGCGGCAAGAACAGGCTGACCATTGCAAAGGTCAGCATGACCAGGAAACGATTTAGAGCGGCAGCCATGATTCTCCCCTGAGCAATCCAGATTCAATACTTGGGCATGATATCCCCTGCCCGGGCGCGAGTATACCAGCCCTCCAGCGATTCCGCCTGCACCCCGTCCGCAGGTGACCAGGGAGCATAGTTGGCCTCGGTGATCGTCGCATAGGGCCCCTGCTTGACCTCGAACACCACCGTGCCGGCTTTCAGGGATGCAACCGCATGCCAGGTGTTGGCCGGGATTTCCACCGCGCTGACTTCTCCTCCTGCCGCCAGTTCGATCCTCTCCAGCACCCTTCCGCTATCGTCGAAAATCAGTAGCGCCACGGTACCGCTCAATATCAGCAGAATTTCCCAGGTTTCCGGCTGCATGTGGCGGTGCGGCCTGACGTAGGTGCCGGGCTCCATGGCGATGCACAGGCGCTGAACCGGGTCGTCGAGCTGCGGGTGCAGGTTGTGGTGCGCCCGCTTGCGCGGCGAGGCGGCTGCCTGGGTGGAGAGGGTGGTAAGTAGCTGATGGTCGATACGTTTCATGCGTTCTCTCAGGGTTCGATAAGTAGAGGAAACGTAGGTTGGTGCTGAGGCCGTAGGCCGAAGCCCAACATGGGCGGCAGATGATGTCGCCTAGAGGCGCCTACTTTTGGTGTGCTTCACTGCGTTCAGCACCAATCTACCAGTAAATACCCCGCAGCAAGCTGCGGGGTTCTTTGTTTTCATCCGGGATGCCCGTTGCTAAGCGGCGTCCTCGGCGGCGGCGAGATGGCTCTGTTCGATACCGGGGCGGCCATGCCAGTAACCGTCGCAGGCCTGGTCGGGCATGAGCTTGGTCATCTGCTGCGTTGCCGTCTGGGCGGGGAGGCGGTTATCCATGACTTCGCGGAACAGCTTGAGGATTTTGGCGGTGAAAAACGCCTGCGGGCTGACGCGCGCCACGTCGACGCCGGTGTCGCGCATCGCATCGAGTTCGCCGATCAGGTTGTAGACGCTGGAAGACTGGGTCTGGGTGCCGTTCAGCGCAAGGAAGGGCTGGCCTTCGCGGGTGTTCAGGGTGAGGCCGTTGGCGTAGTCCATGCAGCGGAACTGGCAGTCGTCCTTGGGCAGGTTGTGGTGGCGGGCGGTGAAGCAGCGCGCCGAGAAGGCCAGCGGCAGGCGACCGTAGGCGAAGATCTCGGTTTCCATGTTGGCGGGACGCGCTGCCTGCATGTGGACTAGCGCGTCGCGCGACATTTCCACCGGCATGACCCAGCGTTTGGCGCCGAGTTCGGCCAGCAGGGCCAGCGTCTGCGGGTTGTAGGTGTTGATGTGGGGGCCGGCGACGAAGGGGAGCTTGGCGGCGGAGAGCAGGCGTACTGCGCCCATGTCGTTGGCTTCCACCATGAATTTGCCGTTGCCGACGATGCGGCGCAGGGTCTTCAGGTCGGATTCCGACTCGATCAGCGCCTGGCTGGAGAGCACGACTTCCTTGCCGGCGGCGGCAAGCTTGTCCGCCACTTCGAGCCAGTCCTCGGTGCGCAGGGTGTGGCGGCGCGAGCAGACGGTTTCGCCGAGGTAGACGATGTCCACCGGGCTCTGCGCGACCTCGTCGTAGAAACTGAAGGTCGTTTCGCGTTCCCAGTAGTAGAGGATGGGGCCTAGTGCTAGTTTCATGTTGGACTCATTTAATGACTGAACTTAACCGCAGAGGCGCAGAGACGCGGAGAAAAACCAACTACTCGAAGGTTTTCTCCGCGTCTCTGCGCCTCTGCGGTGAAAAACGTTTCATTTCCAAGGCCGGTGATACGCGCCCAGGGTGTTCTGCTGGCCCTCGGCGACCTTGTTCAGTTGCGCCATCCAGGCCGGGTTGACGGCGTAGCTGTCAGGCGCGCGTTTGGCGGCGTCGATGGCGGAGCGCCATACCTTGGTGACTTGCTCGACATAGGCCGGGCTGCGCTGGCGGCCTTCGATCTTGATCGCGGCGATGCCCATGGCGATCATCTCCGGCAGCATTTCCAGGGTGTTCAAACTGGTCGGCTCTTCGATGGCGTAGTAGGTTTCGTGGTTGACCTCGAAGCGGCCCTTGCACAGGGTCGGGTAGCCGGCGTTTTCGTCCTTGCCGTAGCGGTCGAGGAGGATGCCGTTGAGGCGCGATTCCAGACCGGCAGGGGTCTGTTCCCAGCGCACCGCCTTGGCCGGCGAGCACACGCCGCAGGTGTTGGGCGATTCGCCGGTGGCGTAGGAGGACAGCGCGCAGCGCCCTTCGACCATGACGCACAGGCCACCGAAGCCGAACAGCTCGATTTCCACCGGGGTGTTCTTCACCACCTGCTCGACCTGGGCCAGCGACAGCACGCGCGGGATGACCGCGCGCTGGATGCCGAAGTGCTCGTGGTAGAAGTTGATCGCCTCGTAGTTGGTGGCCGAACCCTGCACCGACAGGTGCAGGCGCAGGTTCGGGTAGTTCTTCGCCGCGTAGCCCATCAGGCCGGGGTCGGCCAGGATGACGGCGTCGATGCCCAGTTCCACGGCATTGTCCACCGCCCCCTGCCAGCGTTCCCACTTGTCGGCCTGGGGGAAGGTGTTGAGCGCGAGCAGCACCTTGGCGCCCTTGGCGTGGGCGTAGCGCACGCCTTCGCGCGCGCTGGCCTGGTCGAAGTTCAGCCCGGCGAAGGCGCGCGCGTTGGTGTTGTCCTTAAAGCCCATGTAGACGCAGTCGGCGCCGTTGTCCACGGCAATCTTCAGGGCGGGCAGGTTGCCTGCGGGGCAGACCAGTTCGAGAGATGCTTTAGGCGACATATCTAAATTTCTCCTCTGTTGCGGGGCGGACGAGCTTGCCGGTTGCCGAGCGGGCAAATTTGCCCTGATGGCTATCCCTCCTTCTCAGTTCCTGCTCGATCTTGTTGAGTACATCCCATTTCTTCGAACACCAGTCCGGGGCAAGCAGGATGTCCCTGGAAGCGGTGCCGGTGACGCGGTGAAAGACAATGTCCTCCGGCGTGCGTTCAATCAGGTCGGCGACGATGCGGGTGTAGTCTTCCTGGCCAAGCGGCCGGTATTCGCCGCGCCGCCATTCCTGGGCAAGCGCGGTGTGCTTGACGACATGCAGCGGATGCAGCTTGAGCCCATCCACGCCGTGTTCGGTCACGGTATCCAGGCTGGCGCGGTAGTGTTCCTCGGTTTCGCCGGGCAGGCCGACGATCAGGTGGGCGCAGACGGGAATCCCGCGCTGCCGTGCCGCGGTCGTGGTGGCGAGGTATTCGGCCAGGCCGTGGCCGCGGTTTACCCGGTTCAGGGTTGCATCGAAGGCGGATTGCAGGCCGAGTTCAAGCACGACTTCGACGCCGCGCTCGCAGTATCCGGCAAGCAGGTCGAGAACCTCCGGCGGCACGCAGTCGGGGCGGGTGCCGATGGAGAGCCCGATCACGTCGGGCTCCGCCAGGGCTTCTTCGTACATCGCGCGCAATTGTTCGATCTTGGCGTAGGTGTTGGTATAGGCCTGGAAGTAGGCGATAAATTTTTTGGCGCGGGTGCAGCGGGTGATGGCGTTCCTGCCCGAGCTCAGCTGCTCCTGCAGGGTGGGCGGCTTGCGTCCGTTGGGGCTGAACGACTCGTTGTTGCAGAAGGTGCAGCCGCCGATACCTTTGCTGCCATCGCGGTTGGGGCAGGTCAGGCCGGCGTCGAGCGCGATCTTGTGCACGCGTTCGCCGTGGCGTCGCAGCAGGAGCTGCCCGTAGGTATGTATGCGGTCGGAAAGAACCATCTGGCGTTAATGCGGTAGTCGGGTAAGAAAACGGAATTCGGGATCGTCAAGACCGATCAGGCTAGCATGTCGTGTCCCAAGCTTCAAGCTACCCATACAGGATAGCCCATTCAGGTCTGGCACAGCGGCTTGTCGTCCGGATTCTCCACGCTGCGGGCGATGGTGGTGGCGAGCTGGTGGATTTCGGCTATGCTCAGGCAGCCCATCAGCCGGCCCATCATTGCCGGTTCGATGCGGATCGTGCAGGGTCGGCCATCGGCAAGGGCGATGCTGATGGCGGCCACATGCTTCAGGTCTGGTTCGGCCTCTTCCACCAGATCGGCCTGATCATCCAGCAGCATCGCATAATAGGTTTCCAGCCGGTTGGCGATGAGGTCGTCCAGATCTTCCGGCACGGCGATGATCAGGCCCATCTTGTCGGGTCTTTCCTGACAGGGAATGCCCAGCACCTGGACGAATTCGGCGAAGCGCCGGGAGATGCTGTCGTTGAAGAAGATGTATTCCATCATGGGGAAGTTCCTGGATAATTTGCTTGACCCCAGATTATCCATATAGAGTCAAAACACCGTTGTGGGAGCGGCGCCCTCGCCGCGATTGGTGGAAACAGGATGACGCCGGTGCGTTTTTCGCGCCGAGGGCGGCGCTCCCGCAGGGTTTCTCCTGTCAAAAAAATCGTCACTGAACTTCGTGGCTAATCAGGTTCTGTTTTGTGCTAGAACGACTGTTTGATTGCCAGTATCGCCTGGTTACGCAAGGTTCTCAACAGGCTCAACTCATTCTCGGGGATGGTGATATCGCTCGCCTGTTCTTTGTCCGCGTAGATCAGTGCTACCGGCATGTTCTTGACGTTAAGCGGAAACAGCACGAAGGTCTGGGCGGTAATGGATTTGCGGTACCACTCCGGAATGCGTTCCTTGATCTTCGGGTCGTTGATGTCGGAGATCAGGATGTCCACCCCCTTGGACAAGGCGGCATGGAACACGTCCGGCGTGTAGCTGAGCGGAAACTTGAAATTCTTGGTGATCTGGTTGATGTCCTGGCCGAAACCGAAGCGTCCGATCATCGCGTTTTGCTTGCCATCCTTGATGCACAGCAGCACGCGCTGGAATCCCATGCTGCGATACATGGTTTCCAGGATCATGCGCAGGATGTCGTTGAGCGAACAGTTGTCCACCAGGGAGTTGCTGATATCCTGGATGCCGGCGGTAAGGATGGCCTGGGCATCGCCGCGATCCGGTTTGTTTCCCGATGCTTCGGGCAGTGTTGCCTGGGCCAGCGTGACGCCGTCCATTGCGGCGATCTCCGCCGCGCTGAGCATCTCCGTGTCGGCCAGGGCGCCGGTTTCTCCTGATGCCCCGGTCTTGGCGGCCAGCCCGGCCCAGAGGACGACTTGCTTGCCGAACTGGCTTTGTTGCAGGCTCATCCGCACCGTGCTGGCGAATTGGGTGATTTCGTCGAGGGCTCTTTCCAGGGTCAGGGGCAGCTGCTTTTCCGGGACCGGAATGTTGTCGCCGAAACGGCTGGCGAGCTTCTTGATGGCCTTCTGCCTTTCTTCGTGAGGGGTGCTGGCGATGATATCGCACAATTCATTGGAGAAACCGGCGATGATCCGCAGCTTGTCCATCGGGTTGGTGGGGCGGGGGACGGGGCCGGG
>CAYGNO010000087.1:0-8935 GCA_964351305.1 uncultured Sulfuricella sp. | reverse complement strand
CCCCTGGTGGACTTTTCCGGCAAGGAAACCACCGAGAAGAAATTTGCCGCCGAGCAGCGCGTGCGCGCCACTCCGGTATTCGGTTTTTACGATCTTGACGGCAAACCGATAACCCGTTTCACGGGAGCCTCCAAGGACGTGAATGAGTTCATGCTGCTGGGGCGCTACGTGGCAGAAGGTATCTGGAAAACCATGCCGTTTGCCAAGTACAAGCAGCAAGCCGCGAAATGATTTTTTCCCGCATCGGGATCGCGCTGGTCTTGATGGTCTGGCTGATGCCGCATGGCTGGTCCGCGCCTGCCGGCAAGCGGCTTACGCTCAGCGAGGCGTTGGCGGCGGCGGAAGTTGCCCACCCCGACCTGCGGCTGGCCGAGGCCGACCGGGCCGCCGCGCTGGCCGAACAGGAGGCGGCAGCCTCGCGCAGCGATCTTTCCGTCAATGTCGAAGCCGGCCTGCGCCAGGCACGTCCTTCCTCCGGCCCGGATGCCAGCCTTTCCGACAACTCCATTCGGCTGAGCGCCCGCAAGAGCCTGTACGATTTTGGCCGTACCGCCTGGTACGAACAGGCCGCCAGATCGACAGTGGATGCGCGCGAAGCCGGCCTGCTGGAGGCGCGCGAGCGGCGTCGCATCGAAGTGATGGCTCGTTTTTTCAACGTCCTGGCGGCGGACATGCAGTTTGTTGCCGATAATGAATATATGGCGGTGGCCTACGTCAATGCCGATAATGCCAGGGACCGCCTCAAGGTCGGCCAGATATCCGCCACGGAACTGGCGGAACTGGAGTCCCGCTACCAGGATATTCTGGCCAGGCGCAACGCCAGCCAGGCTCGCGCCCGTTTTGCCCGGGCGCAGTTGGCAAATGCCATGAATCAGCCCGGACAGCTTGCAGCCGAACTGGAAGACCCGAAACTTGCCGCCAACAACATCACCCTGCCGGATTACGGGACCCTGCTGCCCGTTATGCAGGAATACAACCCCCGGCTACGCACCCAATCAGCCCTGCTCGAAGCCTCGCGTCAGCGCATGGAAGCTTTGCGCGCCGAGAATTCCCCGATGCTGGATGCCGAGGTCGAAGCTGCGGGCTACAGCCGGGAAACGGCTACCCGCGACAATCTGCGCGCCGGCGTGGTGCTGACCTGGCCGGCGTATCAGGGTCGGCGCGTGTCGGCGCAATTGGCGCGGGAACAGGCCCAGTTCCACAAACTCCAGGCCGAGGCCGACAAGCTCGGGATGGATATGGCCGAGGCGCTTCTGGAAGTTTGGGCTGAGATCGACCAATTGCAGCGCAGCGTGCGCGCGGCAGCACGGAAGCAGGTCGAATATCGCGATCTGGCGCTGGAAAAGGCGCGCGGACAATATGAAGTGGAACTGAAAACCAACCTGGGGGATGCCATGGCGGCGACGATGGAGGCAAAACTGCGCGAGCGCCGAGCAGAGTACCATCTGGCGCTGGCATTGGCGCGGATCGGGGCGCTGCTGGGCAAGCCGCTGGAAAGCGCTGGTAAAAATGAAGGGCGAATGAAATGAAGAAATGGATTTTGGCGGGCATGTTGTTGGCGGCTAGCGCCGCCTGGGCGGAGAGTTTTCCTGCGACCTTGCAGTGGTCGCAACGGGTGGAGCTGTCTCCGCGAGTATCCGGCATTGTGCGCGAGGTCGGGGTGAATGCCGGCGATCGGGTGCAGAAAGGGCGGCAGCTCTTGACCCTGGACGCTGCGCCTTATCAGGCGCGGGTGGCTGAGAGCCGAGCTGCGGTTGTCCGCTTTACTGAGGAAACGGCGGAGGCCCGGCGCGATCTGGCGCGTACCCAGGAGCTCTACGACCGGACCGTGATTTCCACCACTGAACTGGATCAGGCCAGGTTGCGTCAAGCCCGCGCCAAGGCCCAACTGGACGGCGCCCAGGCACGGCTTGCGCGGGAACGCCAGGATCTGACGGATAGCGCATTGCGCGCCCCGTTCGACGCGGTGGTGGTGGCGCGTCTGGCGGAGCCGGGGCAGCACGTGGCGGTCGGGCTTCAGCCCCAGCCTCTGCTGGTGCTGGCGAAGGCGGGGGAGATGGCGGCGCGCTTCAAGGTGTCCGCCGACCGCATCGGCAGCATTAAGGCCGGACAGGCAGTGACGGTAGTTGCAGGCAGGCAGGACTACCCGGCCACTCTTAAAAACCTCGGCCTGGAGCCGGTCAAGGACAAGGACAAGGACGGGGCGGCCTACGAGGCGGATGCGGTGTTCGCGGTGAAGGAGCTGCTGCGCGCCGGAATGGCGGCGACGGTGAAACTGCCCGACTAATTTCCTGCAACTCTTGCTAACGCAACCCCTTGGCCGCAAGGAATGCGCCGATTTCCTTGTCGGACTGCAGGATATGCTGTTCCGCCCAGTCGGTGATGAAGGCCGAAACCAGCGCCGCCTTGGCCGGGTTGGGGGTGCTCAGGGCGTTCCTGAGATTGTTCAACTGCTGGAGCAGGCCGAGGTGTTCCGCGATGTGCTCTTCCAGGTCTGGAAAGCCGTATTCCGTCATGAGCCTTTCCTCGAGGGCGAAATGCTCGCAGGCGAAAAGGATCAAATCCTCCATCATCTCCTTGACCTCGTCGTGCTGGGCGCCCTGATCGACTGCGTCGGCGATCAGGTTGACCCGCCCGATGATCTCGCGGTGCTGGTCGTCAATGGCGGCGATGCCGACACAGTGGCGGTTTTCGTTCCAGATCAGGTGGTGTTTGCTCATGGAAAGTTTGTCAGCCTCGACTATTCTTTGGCCCGGATGGCAGATTTGGGGCGGAATGCCTTGATCGCTTCTTCCCGCGTTTCCAGGTAAGGCCCGCCGATCAGGTCGATGCAGTAAGGCACGGCGGCAAACACGCCGTCGAGGGTTTCCTTGATCGCCTTGGGTTGGCCGGGCAGGTTGATGATCAGGCATTGCTTGCGGATGACGCCGACCTGGCGGGAGAGGATGGCGGTGGGCACATATTTCAGGCTGACGGCGCGCATTTGCTCGCCGAAGCCGGGCAGCACCTTGTCCGCCACGGCCAGCGTCGCCTCAGGTGTGACATCGCGCGGCGCCGGGCCGGTGCCGCCGGTGGTGAGCACCAGGCAGCAGCCTTCTTCATCCGCCAGCTGACGCAGCGTGGCTTCGATTTGCGCCTGCTCGTCCGGGATCATGCGGGCAACTGCACACCACGGCGTGGCCAGCGCGTTGGCCAGCCAGTCGTTGAGCGCCGGGATGCCCTGGTCTTCGTAAATGCCCTGTGAGGCGCGATCGCTGATGGTGACCAGGCCGATCAGCGCTGGCTGTTCGTTATTCATGTTGCTCCGGTTCGGTTTCTTTTTCTTCGAGGATCATTTCACGCAGCAGCTTGAACAGGGCGCGGCTGCTCTTTGGCGGCTTGCCGGCTGCGGCCTCTTTCTGCGCATTGCGGATCAGGGTGCGGATCTGCTGGATATCGGCCCGCGCATATTCCGCTACCAGTTCGCTCAAGGCTTTTTCATCCGTCAGCAAGCGCTCACGCCAGCGTTCCAGCAGGTGGAATTTTGCTCTTTGAACGCGTGTGACATTGTTCCACTCGTCCAGTTTGGCCCGGATGGGTTCCTCATCCACAAAACGCATTAATTTGCCGAGGTATTGCATCTGGCGGCGGCGGGCTTCATGGCCGGTCAGGCGTTTGGCCTCAATCACGGCATCCAGCAGGGTCTCGGGCAGATTTATTTGAGCCAATCGATCTTTATTCAGCCCCACCAGTTGTTCGCCAATATCCTGCAAGGCGTGCATTTCCTGCTTGCGTTTGGTTTTGCTCGGGGGTTCCGGCCTGTCGTCGAACGAGTTGTCTTCTGTATCCGTCATGGTTTCGCAAATGGAATCAAAGTTGCTATGATAACCCCAAAAACAGGATTCCACCGCAGAGGACGCAGTGCGTAGGATGGGTTGAGGTGCTTGCGCCGATACCCATCGCTTTGCGGTGATGATCGATGGGTATCGCTACGCTCCACCCATCCTACCCATTTGCTGAAATTATCGAGGTGCTTGTGCTAGATTCCCGTTTTTCCCATTCTATTGAAACTTTAAGCCAGATTACCCGCGACATTCTGAACCAGTCGAAGCTGGCCGGCGCTACGGCCTGCGAGGCGGAAGTATCCCAAGGCTTCGGCCAGAACGTCTCGGTGCGTCGCGGCGAGGTCGAAACCATTGAATACAACCGCGACAAGGGCTTGGGGGTAACGGTTTACTTTGGCGATAAGCGCGGCCATGCCAGCACTTCCGACCTGTCGCCCCAGGCGATCAAGGATACCGTCGCGGCGGCGGTGAGCATCGCCCGATACACCGCCAGCGACGAATTCGCCGGCCTTGCCGATGAAAACCTGCTGGCCAGGGAGATCCCCGACCTCAGCCTGTACCATCCGTGGGAGTTGTCGGTGGAGCGGGCGATCGAACTGGCAAAGACCTGCGAGGCTGCGGCGTTTGCGGTGGATAAGCGGATCGATAATTCCGAGGGCGCCTCGGTATCCACCCAGGAATCGCTGTTCATGTATGGAAACAGCCTGGGCTTCCTCGGCGGCTATCCCTCCTCGCGCCATGACATCAGTTGCGCGGTGATCGCCGAAGATGATGGAGGAATGCAGCGCGATTACTGGTACAGCTCGCGTCGCGTCGCGGCCGACCTGGAAAGCGCCGCAGCCGTCGGCAGGAAAGCCGGCGAGCGCACCGTGCGCCGCCTCGCGGCGCGCAAGATCAAGACCACCGAGTGCCCGGTGCTGTTCGAGGCGCCGATTGCTTCCGGCCTGATCGGGCATCTGGTTGGCGCTGTCAGCGGCGGCAGCCTGTATCGCAAGTCCTCTTTTCTGCTCGACAGTCTGGGCCAGCAGATTTTTGCCCCGTTCGTCCAGATCCGCGAGCTGCCGCACATCCCCAAGGGGCTGGCGAGCAGCCCCTTCGACAATGAAGGCGTCGCCACCCATGCGCGCGACCTGGTCAAGGACGGCGTGCTGCAGGGTTATTTTCTCGGCAGCTACTCGGCGCGCAAATTGGGCATGACTTCCACCGGCAATGCCGGCGGCAACCACAACCTGATTATCGAGAGCAGCGGACAGGATTTTGAAGGCTTATTGAAAATGATGGGCAAGGGCCTGGTGGTGACGGAGCTGCTCGGCCACGGCATCAACCCGGTGACCGGTGATTATTCCCGCGGGGCCGCCGGTTACTGGGTGGAAAACGGCGAAATCCAGTACCCGGTGGAGGAGATCACCATCGCCGGCAATCTCAAGGATATGTTCAAACAGATTGCGGCGGTCGGCAGCGACATCCTGGTCCAGGGTTCGAAGCAGTGCGGTTCGGTGCTGATCGAGAGGATGACGGTGGCGGGGGACTGAGTGCTGAGTCCTGAGTCCAGGGTGGGGTGCCCAGGACTCAGGATTTTTAACTCAGGACTGTCATGTCAGGACTGTCCTGATCGTGGTAAAATCGCCGTTTTGCTTTTTGGAAAGAGCCCGTTATGTTCAGCGCAGACCAGACCATCGCCAAGTTCGATCCCGAGTTGTGGCAGGCGATGCAGGATGAAACCCGCCGTCAGGAAGACCACATCGAGCTGATCGCTTCGGAAAACTACGCCAGCCCGGCGGTGATGGAAGCACAGGGCTCGCAACTCACCAACAAATACGCCGAAGGCTATCCCGGCAAGCGCTATTACGGCGGTTGCGAGTACGTGGACGTGGCCGAACAGCTGGCGATCGACCGGGTCAAGGCCCTGTTCGGCGCGGAATATGCCAACGTCCAGCCGCACTCCGGTTCCCAGGCCAACCAGGCGGTATACATGGCGGTGCTGCAGCCCGGCGACACCATTTTGGGCATGTCGCTGGCGCATGGAGGCCACCTCACCCACGGCGCTTCGGTCAATCTTTCCGGCAAGCTGTTCAAGGCGGTGGCCTACGGCCTGGATACTAAAACCGAGGCGATCGATTACGACGAAGTGGAGCGCCTGGCTCTGGAGCATAAGCCGAAAATGATCGTGGCCGGGGCTTCCGCCTATTCCCTGATTATCGACTGGAAACGCTTCCGCAAGATCGCCGATGCGGTCGGCGCCTACCTGTTCGTCGACATGGCGCATTACGCCGGCCTGATCGCGGCGGGACTGTACCCCAACCCGGTCGGCATCGCCGATTTCGTGACGAGCACCACACACAAGACCCTGCGCGGCCCACGCGGCGGCATCATCCTGTCCTCCGCGCAGCACGAGAAGGCGCTCAACTCGGCGATTTTCCCCAGCATCCAGGGCGGCCCGCTGATGCACGTGATTGCCGCCAAGGCAGTAGCGTTCAAGGAAGCGGCGACAAAAGAATTCAAGCACTATCAGGAGCAGGTGATCGAAAATGCCATCGTGATGGCCAAGGTGTTGCAGGAGCGCGGCTTGCGCATCGTTTCCGGGCGCACCGAGTCGCACGTGTTCCTGGTCGATCTGCGCGCCAAGAACCTTACCGGCAAGGAAGCCGAAGCGGCGCTGGGCCTCGCTCATATCACCGTCAACAAGAACTCGATTCCGAACGACCCGCAGAAGCCCTTCGTCACCAGCGGCATCCGCATCGGCACGCCGGCGATGACCACGCGCGGCTTCAGGGAGATCGAAGCCGAGCACCTCGCCAACCTGATCGCCGACGTGCTTGACGCGCCCACCGACGCGGCTGTCATTAATCGCGTGGCGAACGAGGCCAAGGCGATGTGCGCGAAGTTTCCCGTATATGGCTGAGATGGTGATGGGCGATGAGGAATGGGTGATGGGGCATGTGCGCCCATCACCCATCGCCCATTACCCATTACCCGTTACCCAAAAATGAAATGCCCTTTTTGTGGTGCCGCCGACACCCAGGTGATTGATTCCCGCGTCAACGAGGAAGGGGACAGCATACGCCGCCGCCGTCGCTGCCCGTCCTGCGACAAGCGTTTCACCACCTACGAAACGGCCGAGCTGCGCATGCCGCAGGTGGTCAAGCAGAACGGTACCCGCGAGGAATTCGACCGCGCCAAGGTGCGCACCAGCTTCATGCGCGCGCTGCACAAGCGCCCGGTGCCGACCGAATTCGTGGATCAGGCCATCGAGCGCATCGCGCAAAAAGTGTTGGGTCTGGGCGAACGCGAGCTGCCGTCCCGCCAGATCGGCGAGATGGTGATGCACGAGCTGTACAAGCTCGACAAGGTGGCCTATATCCGCTTCGCTTCGGTCTATCGCAGCTTCCAGGATGTGGATGATTTCCGGGATGTCATCCGGGACTTGGATAAATGAACCGCAGAGGCGCGGAGGCGCAGAGGACGACGCTGTTCGGAGGCGGTGCCAGGAACTCCTGCTTCGCGGTTGGTTACAGACACGAATTTCTCCGCGTCTCCGCGCCTCTGCGGTGAAACAAATGTTCTCCGCCGACGACCACGAATTTATGGCCCAGGCGCTGCGCCTGGCAGAGAAGGGGTTGTACACGACCACGCCGAATCCGCGCGTCGGCTGCGTGATCGTACGCGACGGCAAGGTGGTGGGTTCCGGCTGGCATGAACGTGCCGGCGAGCCCCATGCCGAGATTCATGCACTCACACAGGCAGGTGAGCTGGCGCAGGGCGCCACGGTCTATGTCACGCTCGAGCCATGCAGCCACCATGGCCGCACGCCGCCGTGCGCCGGGGCCCTGGTCAAGGCTGGCGTGGGCCGCGTCGTGGTGGCGATGGTCGATCCTAATCCGCAGGTGGCGGGAGAGGGGCTGGCGCAACTGCAACAGGCCGGCATCCAGACTGACATTGGCCTGCTGGAGAAAGAGGCGCACGAGCTCAACATCGGGTTCGTTTTCCGCATGACCTGCGGGCGGCCCTGGCTGCGGCTGAAAATCGCCGCCAGCCTGGACGGCAAAACCGCCCTCAACAACGGCGTCAGCCAGTGGATCACCGGTGCGGCAGCGCGACGCGATGCGCACCGGCTGCGCGCCCGTTCCTGTGCGGTGCTGACCGGCATCGGCACGGTACTGGCGGACGACCCGATGCTCAACGTGCGCGAGGTGGAAACCACGCGCCAGCCGTTGCGCATCGTGGTGGACAGTGCATTGAGGATGCCGCCCACGGCGAAAATGCTGCTGGAGGAGGAAATTCTGGTGGTGACAGCGAGCAGCGACCAAGCCAGGGCCGGACGCTTGCGCGAGGCCGGCGCGGAAGTGCTGGTGCTGCCGCCGCTGGATGGCCGGGTCGATCTCGCGCGGAT
Source organism: uncultured Sulfuricella sp. (assembly GCA_964351305.1). Lineage (GTDB taxonomy): Bacteria > Pseudomonadota > Gammaproteobacteria > Burkholderiales > Sulfuricellaceae > Sulfuricella. The sequence goes on along the minus strand of CAYGNO010000087.1, from coordinate 721 downwards.
GCTGGACGAACTGGGCAGGCGCGGCATCAACGAAATTACGGTGGAAGCCGGGCGCGGCCTGAACGGCGCGCTGGCGCGGCAGGGCCTGGTGGACGAATTCGTGATTTATTTCGCGCCGCTGCTGCTGGGCGACCGGGCGCGCGGCATGTTCGATCTGCCGGAATTGGTCGAGATGGGCGAGCGGCGCGAGTTGCGCATTGCCGACGTGGCGATGGTCGGACGGGATGTGCGCATTCGTGCGCTGCCAGTGGAATGAGGCGTATTTGATAGCCACGAAAAGGCACAAGATACACAAACATTTTTTGTGATTTTTGCGCCTTCTTGCGGCCATGATTTTGAAGGATAAACATGTTTACCGGAATTATAGAGGCGGTGGGCCAGATCAAGCAGGTTGAGCAGCGCGACAAGGGCGTGCGCCTGACCATTGCATCGGAGCGGCTGGATTTCAGCGATGTTGCGGTCGGCGACAGCATCGCCGCCAACGGCGTGTGTCTCACCGTGATTGCCCTGGCCGGCAACGCCTACACCGTGGACGTGTCGCAGGAAAGCCTGAGCTGCACCGTGGGGTTGGGCGAACCCGGTGAGGTCAACCTGGAAAAGGCGATGCGCCTGTCCGACCGGCTTGGCGGGCATCTCGTCAGCGGCCATGTGGATGGCGTCGGCGAAGTGGTGAAATTCGATCCGGTGGGCGAGAGCCATTTGTTGCGGATCCGCGCGCCCA
>CAYGNO010000086.1:0-9093 GCA_964351305.1 uncultured Sulfuricella sp. | reverse complement strand
GAGGAAGGCGACGGGGGTACTGACCTTCGGGACTATAGCGGGGCGCACCGGCAGTTCTCGACATGGTGATGGCCGGCTATCATCAGGAGTTGCCGGTTATTTCAGGCATGAAACCACAGCGGGCATCCGCCAACTCAGGGCAAATTGGAATACGAGGTAATTATGATGGGCAATCCAGCCGACACCGGCCAGGCCGCATATTATGCGAACCTGTTCCCCGGTCGAGAAACAGTGTTTCCAGCAACAAGGAATTCCTTCCCGGAAACATTGGGAAGCTCGAAATCAAGCAATCCCGTTGTGTTCATACACATCCCTAAAACGGGCGGAATGACCCTCTACGCCATGATCAGGGATATTTACAAGCCTTCCGAACTGCACAAAATCAATCCGGCTCCGGAATCCATTGAGAAATACAAACACCTTTCTCAGGATCACAAAGACAAATTGAAGGTGATCTACGGCCACATGGATTACCGACTTCATGAGTTGCTGCCGCCCAATTCCAGATACGTCACGCTGATGCGAAATCCCGTGGAGCGGGTGATATCGCATTACCACTACGTCAGGCGTACTGCCAACGATCCGCTGCGGGAGCTTGCCATGCGATCGAGCCTGGATGATTGGGTTGCGCGATGTAATCTCAACGAAATGGACAATGGCCAGACCAGAAGGCTGTCGGGGTCGACAGATCCCGTGAGCTTTGGAGAATGTTCGGCGGAGATGCTGGAACGGGCCAGACATAATGTTCAGCAAAACTTTTCCTTAGTGGGGATCACGGAGCGCTTTGACGAAACTTATGGGCTGATGAGCAAATTGTTCGGCTGGCCGATAAGGCACTATCAGCCGAGGAACGTGGCGCAGCAGAGACCGAGCATAAAAGGAATTTCCGTTCGGACAATCCGGCTGATCGAGAAATTCAACGCCTTGGACATGGAGCTGTATGAGCATGCCACGCGGCTGTTTGCAGATAGGCTCGGCCAGACGGATGTTGAAAATGAGGTGCGTCTGCTCAAGGAAAAAAGAGAGAATCCCTTCATGCTCTGGGGTGACGCCGCTTCGCAATATGCAAAAGGAAAATTGAGAAAATGGCTGAAGGTGTAATGGTGACAAGCGCTCCTTGCTCATGCGACGGCAATCGCGAATCGGGGCGGCGCAATATCGTGTGGCATCATGGCGCTGTGAACCGCGCCCACAGGGAATCCCGGAGCGGTCACCAGGGTCTTGCTCTCTGGTTTGCCGGGGTTTCGGGTTCGGGGATCCACTATTGCACACGCGCTGGAGGAACGGCTACATCAACGTGGATGCCGGACGTTTGTGCTCGACGGCGACAATCTGCGGCATGGATTATGCGCCGATCTCGGGTTTTCGCCAGAGGATCGGGCCGAAAATATCCGGCGCACGGGCGAGGTGGCCAGGCTGTTTATGGAAGCGGGGATGATCGTGTTGGCGGCGGTGATCTCGCCTTATCGCGGAGACCGGGAAAAGGTCAGGGCGCTCGTGGCCGACGGCGATTTCATCGAAATTTATTGCCGGTGCCCCCTCGAAATCTGCGAGCAAAGGGATGTAAAGGGACTTTACCGCCGTGCCAGAGCGGGCGGCATCAAGAGCTTCACCGGCATTTCTTCCTCCGCTGAACTTGCTTTTCATCAGCGCGCTGTTGGGAATGACCACGGTTTCCCAGTTGCGGGTTTCGACCGAGGTGGAGCGCCAGCGGATGTCCACCACCTTGCCGACCACGTCATCGATCTTGATCCAGTCGCCGATTTCGAAGGAGTTGTCCAGTTCCAGCGCCAGACCGCCGAGGATGTTGCCCAAGGTGTCCTGCATGGAAAAGGCGATGACTGCGGTGATGACCGCAGAGGTGGTGACGATGCTGCTCAGGTCGAGGCCGGCATAGCGCAGGCGAACCATGCCCCAGACGAGATAACCGAGGATCACCAGCAAATCTTCCAGGATGCTGGGTGGGCTGAGGCGGATGGCAGGCAGCGCGATGCGGAACACGAACAGGCCGCCCAGGCGGAGCACTGCCAGACCTTCGGCGACAATGAAAATTTCGTGCATGGCCGCTGCGGTCTTGGCGAAACCCAGGCTGTGGATGATACCGCTGATCAGCAAGCCGGCCAGACAGAGGGTGAAAAAGATCAGCGAGTTGCCCAGCGTGCGGCGCTCGCCGGGTTTGAAGCGGTATAGCAGCAGCGCGGCCAGCAGCACCCCACCGATCAGGAACCCCGTTCCCTGATGCCAGGCAAAGTCCGAAATGTCCTGCCACTGATCCATGCTTTAACTGTATCAATAATCCTGAAAGATTGGGAACTAATTCCTGTAAAATTGAGATAGGGTTATTTTCGGGAATGGTGATGAGCTGGTACGGGTTGATTGCGGTTGGCGCGGGCGCGATGGTTGGCGCCTGGCTGCGCTGGTGGTTCGGCCTCCTGGGGAACCCGGTGTTTCCTACGCTGCCGCTGGGCACGTTGGCAGCGAACCTGGTGGGCGGCTACCTGATGGGACTGGCGATGGCGATGTTCGCCGACCATCCCGGCCTGCCGCCGGAAGCGCGGCTGCTGCTCGCCACCGGCTTCCTCGGCGGCCTGACGACCTTCTCCACTTTCTCGGCGGAGACTGTCACCTTGCTGCTGCGCGCCCAGTATGCCTGGGCCGGAGGGATTATTGCTATCCATGTTGCCGGTTCGGTCGCCATGACACTGCTGGGCATCGGTACCGTCAAACTCCTGAAAGGATGAAGCGATGCAGGGAATCTGCCTGAAATTTTTTTGTCAGCGAATCGCAAAGGCGCCACGGCAAGCTGCTTTACGAATGGCTGCTGGAACAGGCGAAGGGCACGGGCATCGGCGGTGGCACCGCAATTCGCGCCATTGCCGGTTTCGGCCGGCATGGCAGGTTGCACGAGGAGGCGTTTTTCGAGCTGGCTGGCGATCTGCCGGTCGAGGCCGAGCTCCTGGTCAGCACGGAGCAGGCCGAACGGCTTGGCGCCGCTCCCGCAGCGGTGTTTTGGCTCTAATGGATTATCTGGGATAAATCCACCGGTTGAGTAAAGCTCTGGCCGCCTCAGTGGCTTCCGTCGCAGTCAGCCCAATCGGCCCGATACCTTGTTCCACCAAATCATCGGCAGCCGCGCCATGCAGGTAAACCGCCAGCAGCAGGGCGGACTGCGGCGTCAGCCGCTGGGCGATCAGCGCGGCGATCATGCCCGACAGCACGTCGCCCATGCCGGCGCTGCTCATGCCGGGGTTGCCGGTCGGGTTGACGAACCATTCCCCTTTCGGCGTCGCGCAGATGCTGCCGGCGCCTTTCAGCACCACCAGGCTGTTAAGACGCTGGGCGATCAGCATCGCTGAATGAACCCGTTCCTGCTGGATGTCGTGGGTGGTGCTGGACAGCAGCCGCGCTGCCTCGGCCGAATGGGGGGTGAGGATGGTGCCGCCCTTGCGGCTTTTCGTCAGTTCCCGCAGGTCGTCGTGGATGGAGAGCAGGTTGAGCGCATCGGCATCCAGTACCAGCGGCAGTTCGGTTTCCAGTGCATGCCCGAGCCATTGAACCGCTTGCGGGGATTGTCCCAGGCCGGGTCCGACTGCGAGACAGTTCAGATGATCGAGCTGGAAGAGTTTTTCCGGCGAGCACAGCATCAGCTCGGGCTGGCCCATGTCCACCGCCGGGGCGGCATCCGCCAGCAGTGCGGCATAGACTCGCCCGGCGCCCAGCTTGAGCGCAGCGCGTCCGGCCAGAAGCGCCGCGCCGCACATTGCGGACGCGCCGCCGAGAATGCCGACGCTGCCGAGCATGCCTTTGTGACAGTTGCGCGGGCGCGGCTTGAGCGCGGCGGCCACTCCGCTTTTCTCCAGTAGCCAGCCGGTGGGCCGGGCCAGCGCGGCGGGGTCGATGCCGAGGGTGTCGACGCGGATTTCGCCGCAGTAGTCCGGTCCGTAGGCGGTGAGCAGCCCCGGTTTCAGCGCGACGAAAGTGAGGGTGTGGCTGGCGCGGACAGCGGCGCGGAAGGCCTGGCCGGCGTCGGCATCCAGCCCGCTGGGAACGTCCAGCGCCAGCACCGGCAGGTTCATGCGGTTGATTTCCCGCACCAGTTCCAGATCGCGTCCGCTCAATTCGCGCGCCAGGCCGATGCCGAACAGGCCGTCGATCACCAGATCCCATTTGCCATCGACCGGAATGGCATCGAGCAGTTCGCCGCCAGCCTCCCGCCAGGCCTGCATGGCATTGGCGGCATCGACCGGCAGCCTGGCGGCTTCCCCGGTAAATACGACGGTCACCTTGAACCACCAGGCCTTGAGGTGGCGTGCCGCCACCAGCGCGTCGCCGCCGTTGTTGCCCGGCCCGGCGATCACCAGCGCCGAGGCCTTGCCGGCCAGCAGTTCGCGCGCCAGTTTTGCCGCAGCCAGGCCGGCCCGCTCCATCAGGTCGGCGACGCCGGTTTCCAGCGCCTTCTGCTCCAACTGGCGAATTTCGTGGGAGAAATAAATCGGGGTTTGCATGATTTTCTCAGTTGCCTCAGGACAGTCTTAATAATGGGGCAAATATGCCGCCCGATCAACTGGCTGGTCCAGGATCGCCGGCAGTCACGCGCCGATTCGGACGGCTGTCTTTCTAAACGGCTTCCCGGAGCGTTTTTCTGGCTTACACAGGTGCCATTCATCCAAATTTGGCATTGAGCATTATTTAAGAAGCTGTTTTAATAGATTACGCACCCCTCTTGTAGGAGCGGCCCCCCTGGCCGAGAAACAGATTGAATCGCGGCCAGGGGGGGCGATCCTGCAGGATATCTTGCAATTGCCGGAGATTTTTAAACCGCTTCCTGCCGGCGATCTGCAAGCTATGAGGCCGAATCGGCGTTGGGCAGTGCGATGTTAAACCGGATCAGTTCATGACAAGAAATCGGCAAGCAAAAGACCTCGAAGCAGAACCGCAGCCAGCGGAGGCGGTCGATCTGCTGGTCGCCTATCTGGAACAAATCGGCGTCGAGGTTGTATTTGGCATACCCGGAGGCGCCATCGAGCCGCTTTACAATGCGCTCGCGCGCAGCGCCCGGCGCGGCGGGCCTCGCCCGGTGGTGGCGCGCCACGAAACGGGCGCCGCCTTCATGGCGGACGGCTACGCCCGTGAAACGGGCAAGATCGGCGTATGCTGCGCCATTTCCGGGCCGGGTTCCACCAACCTTATCACCGGCGTGGCCTGCGCGTATGAAAACGATATCCCGTTGCTGGTCATCAGCGGACAGCCTCCGTTGCACTTGCTGGGCAGGGGGGCGTTGCAGGAATCGTCCGGCGCCGGTATCGACACGGTTGCCATGTTCCGCAGCTGCACGCGCTACAGCGCCCTGGTATCACACCCCGATCAACTGGAACGCCAACTGGCCAGCGCGCTGCTCTGTGCACGTCGGCCAACGCCCGGCCCCGTCCACCTGAGCATCCCGGTGGACGTGCAGCGCACGCCGATGGCGTGCAGGCCGGCTTACGATCTGGCGCGCCTGCTGCAGACGCCGTCCCCGGTCGATGACGCGGCGGTGCAGGCGCTCTGCGCGCAACTGGCCCAGGCGCAGCGGGTCGTGGTGCTGATCGGCAGCGGTTGCGGGGAGGCCATCGACGTCATTATCGAGCTGGTGGAAAAAATTGGCGCGGTTTTCGTCGCCACGCCCGACGGCAAGGGTTTTGTCAGCCCACGCCACCCTTTGTACCGCGGCGTATTTGGATTCGCCGGCCACCCGTCCGCCGTCGCGGCGATGAACGATAAGCGCGCCGACTTGATCCTGGCGGTGGGTTCCGGTCTGGGCGAATTGACCAGCAACGGCTGGTGCGGATCGCTACTGAACAACAGGATGGTGCATATCGATTCCTGCGAGGCGCACCTGTTGCGCTCCCCGATGGCGCGATTGCATGTGCGCGGCCGTATCCGTCCGGTGTTTGAGCGGCTGCTGGAGGCGGTTAGCGCGGACGGTACGGGAGCGGTTTCCGCCGCTGCGCGGCGCAAATCCAATGAAATTCCGCTTGACGACTCCGCCAGGCCAGCGTCCGATTCTGCGCCCATCAAGCCCCAGTACCTGATGCGCGAACTCGGTCGGCGTTGCCCGCCCGACACCCGTTTCCTGGCCGATACCGGCAACAGCACGGCGTGGGCGATCCACCACCTGGAGCTGCACGATCACCGGGCCAGCGCGGGTGGCTGGCTGCGCGTCACCATGAATTTCGCTCCCATGGGCTGGGCCATTGGCGGCGCGGTCGGAACCGCGCTCGCCAACCCCGCTGCGCCGGTGGTCTGCATCACCGGGGACGGCAGCCTGCTGATGAATGGCCAGGAAATGACCGTGGCGTTGGCCGAGAAGCTTAGCGTGGTATTCGTGATTCTCAACGACGCCGCGCTGGGCATGGTGAAGCACGGCCAGCGTCTGGCCGGCGCGGAGCCGGTCGGGTTCGAGCTGCCGGCAGTGGATTTCAGGCTGCTGGCGGAATCCATGGGTATTCCGGGTCATGTGATCCGTTCAGCCCGGGAACTGGATAATCTCGATCTGGCTGCGATTCTGCGCCATCCGGGGCCGACCGTCCTGGACATCCGCATCGACGGCGAGGAAGTCCCGCCCATGGGGTTGCGGTTGAAGATACTGGGAACGGCGAAATGAAGCCCTCTCCTCAATCCTCTCCCGTCTCGCCAGAGCGAGCAGCTTTGCTGCCGCTTTCGGCGGGGACACTCCTTCGCGTGTGTTGTTCCGCTTCAGCGGAATACAACCACGGGGAAGACCCCTGCGATCTTGCGGGTGCAAGCGGGCTGCCCTCACCCCAACCCTCTCCCGCAAGCGGGAGAGGGGGCGAACGTGAAGGGCGCTTGTTTCGACTGGGAGGCAAACGTGAAAGGCACTTGTTATGAACGAAGAATTCATCCACACCCGCATCTGGCGGGAAGAGCCCGAGCCGGACAACGCCTTCGCGGCGGCGTCCTGCCATTGCCACGGCTACGATGTTTACGGCGACCTGCTGGTTAATGCAAGCTGGATCGAGTACCTGTTCCTGCTATTTCGCGGCGAGGCGCCTTCACCGCGGCAAGCCAGACTGCTGGAGGGTCTGGCGCTGGCGCTTGCCAATCCCGGGCCGCGCGATGCGGCGGTGCATGCCGCCATGTGCGGCGGCGTCGGCGGTTCAACCTCGGCGTCCTGCCTGATGGCCGCGCTGGCGGTGGGGGCGGGCGCATCCGGCGGCGCGCGGGAAGTGCGTCTCGCCATGGAGGGCTGGGCCGGGTGCGGTGTCGATTTGGTGCTCTGGCAAACGGGTTTGGCGGCGAAGCCGGTGAATGATCCAGCGGATATCTGGCCTGACCCCGGCCATCCGGCCGGTTTCGATCCCCACGGGGTGCGCTGCGCCGGGCCGGTGTTGCAAACCCTGACGCACCTCGCCGCTACGAGTCCGGGGGCGCTTCTCCCCTGGCTGCAAGCCAACCGGTTGCGGCTGGAATCCGCCGCCGGGCTGCCGCTCGCCATGACGGGCGTGGCCGCGGCGGCGTTGCTCGATCTCGGATTTACACCGGAGCAGGGGGAAATGCTGCATCTGCTGCTGCGGCTGCCGGGCGCCGCGGTGCATGCCCTGGAGCAGCGCGATTGCGGTCACAAAAAATTTCCGTTTTTCCGGGTCGAACTGGAAAACGACCCCGGACCAGCCTCGGCGTCGAGCGCCAAGGAGAGCGCATGAAAGGGCCGCAATTGCTGGAACAACATGCCGGGCGGCTGGTTACCCGCGCCGGGGCGTGTTTTCTGGGCGAGCGCGCGGTATTTCGCGGCCTTGACCTGCACGCTGCATTGAAGGACATGGACTGGCTGGAGCTTTATCTGTTCGGCATCACCGGGCGGCGTTTCACGCCGACGCAAATGAAGGTGCTGCAGGCGACCTGGGTTTACACCAGTTATCCCGACGCGCGCATCTGGAACAACCGCGTGGCGGCTCTCGCGGGCAGCGCGCGCAGTACCGCGGGACTGGGTATCGCGGCGGCGCTGGCGGTGTCCGAAGCGCGCATTTACGGTAGCGGTTCCTCGCCGCGGGCGATCGAATTTCTGCTCGAGGCGCGTCTCGGCGTGGAACGGGGCGAGACGCTGGCGGATCTGGTCATGGCCGCTCTTCGGGTTGGGTATATCTACGGATACGGACGCCCCTTGAGCGCGGCGGACGAACGGGTCGAGCCCTTGATGGCGCTGTTGCGCGAGCATGGCCTGGATCGCGGCGCCCACGTGGAACTGGCTTTCTCGGTGGAAAAAATTTTGGTTGGACGGAATCCCGCTCTGCGCATGAACTATGCGGGGCTGGTAGCCGCCGTGGCGGCGGATTTTGGCTTTTCCCCGAGGGAATATTATCTTTTTCGCATACCCGCCTTCCTCGCCGGCATGCCGCCGTGCTACCAGGAGGCGGCGGAAAAACCGGTCGGACTGTTGTTTCCGCTGCCGTGCCGGGTTATCCTGTACGAAGGTGTTCCCCGCCGTCCGTGGCGGCTATAATGGGTAATCCCAGATTGTCCATTAGAATGCTCGTGCATGTAGGAGCGTCGCCCCGGCGCGAATGCGACCGCAAATCGCGGTGAGGGCGCCGCTCCCACAGCGGTGTTTTGGCCCTAATGGATAATTTGGGGTAATGGGTAATACGATTGCCAAGGGAGTTATCATGAATAGTGCGATTGTGCGGACTGTGATCGCGGCGCTGACCATGGCATGGACTGTCGGCGCCCATGCCGCGCCGATGTCCGAGGAGGAGGAATTGGCGCTGATCTACGGCGACAAGTCCTCCGTCAGCATCGCCACCGGCGCCCGGCAACCCATTGCGCGAGCGCCGTCGGTCGCCGCCGTGGTCACCGCGGAAGAGATTGCCGCGATGGGCGCCACGGACCTGGACGAGGTGCTGGAAACCGTGCCGGGAATCCATGTCAGCCGCAGCGCCAACGGTTACTCGCCGCTTTATACCATCCGCGGCATCTACAGCCAAGTTGCCCCCCAAACCCTGGTGCTGCAAAACGGTATCCCGATCACCACATTGTTCATGGGCAACAAGGGCAATCTCTGGGGCGGCTATCCCGTCGAGCACATCGCCCGCATCG
>CAYGNO010000085.1:0-9106 GCA_964351305.1 uncultured Sulfuricella sp. | reverse complement strand
CGCGCCAATGCTTGGCTTCGGCGCACGAATTCGTAAGTTAACCGGACACTACTGATTCAATATGGAGTTAAATTTCAGGATGAGAGCTGAAAAATATTCTGGGCTAAAACCAAGCATAAAATTTAGGATAATCGGACAGATTTCCGCCGGATCGGGCGAGATGAAGAAGCGAGCGCAGGCCTCGCAGGCGATGCAGCCAAGCCGGATGCCGACTTTGGCGGCGTAAAGCGCCGGAAGGGCGGGCAAGTGGGCATGCCATGCCGGTCATGTCCACGACGACATTCGTGTTTGATCAGTGTCTCGTTTTCCGTATCTGCCAATCTCCTTCAATTTGCTTTATACCTGGTTCAATTGCGCAATTTGGAATCCTTCAAGCGCTGCTGTTGTTCGCCGGCAGCGGGTTTGCTTGCGGCATGAGGCGCTTCTTTTGGCACCTTCCCCTTTGGCGGCCTGATTTCCCTTGCCGCAGTCGATTTATTCGGCGGCGACTGCACGACCGGCGCGGTTGCCGCCCCCGATCCGTCGCACATGACTGACGTCGCTTCTTCGGCGGTGGATGTGCTGGCAAATGCCGCCAGCACGATGGTCAGTAAACATTTAATGGCGTTGGGACAGGAACACCGGACATTGCGGTTGACAGTGGTGGCGGCACTTTTTTTCATGATGATGCAACATCGATCACCTCAAGGTCGAACTGCAATGTCAGCCCGGCCAGCGGGTGATTGCCGTCCAGCCTGGCACCGTTCTCGGTCAGTTCCAGCACTTTTAGTTGAAAGCGCCCAGAGCCGCCGCCGGGTTCCAGCGTCATTCCGGGTGCCAGCTCCCTGCCCGGAGGCAGATTTTCGCGGATGGTCTCGAACACCAGCTCGGGCCGATGGGGGCCGTAGGCTTGTTCCGGCGGGCAGACGAACCGCACCCGGTCGCCGGTGCCGAGGCCGATAACGGCGCATTCGATCCCGGCAATGACCTCGCCCTGGCCCACGGTGAAATGAATCGACTGTTCTCCTGCGTCGATGAGGTTCTGTGCTTCATCGCGCACCACACAGCGCACCGTCACGCTACTACCCATATCAACCTGCATTGCGAATCTCCTTTAGTTCGATGTCCGTCGGTGCCAAGCCAGCAACCGGCGTCCGGCCCAGACCATGAGCGCCAGAAGTGCAAATAGCGCGGTCGGCAATCCGTACTCGACAATCCGTTCCTCCGGCCCGGCGGGATAGGTGTTCGCCAGATACCCGGCAATGATTCCCTGCGATTCCGCGTCGATGGCGGCACCGTTGATCCAGACCATGCGCGCGACGACTATCCGCCAGGCAATCCAGGTATGGCACTGGGGCAAAAAATTACTGGCCTCGTGGCAAACGGTGCATTGCCGCTTGGTCAGCCGCTCCGGGTAGGGGCGGGCGGCCTCACGCGCGGCGGCTTCGGCCTGCGCACGGGCTTCCGCTTCGGCCTCGGCCTCGGCGCGTTGGTGTTCGGCTGCGGTCTCGTCCGCCAACTCTGCCTGCAGGCGCTGCCGCTCGCGCTCACTACGCACACTATTGCCCGCTTCATAGGCTGATTCGTCGATGTCGGAGCGGGCGGGTAGCACGATCAGCATTGCCCCGATGATCAGGGGCAGGCATTGCCTCATCCGAGACGGGAACCCCGGCGAGCCGAAGGCGTCACCCTCTTTGTCAGCCCTTGCGCTTCGTCGCGCTGCGCTGGCGGCACGGACAGGTGGTCGATAGACAGGCCTTTTTCGCTCAGCTTTTGCGCGATGATAGCCATGTCTCCCGCGCTGATTCCCCGTTCGGCGCGGTCGTGTCGCGCCTTACCGATGGCATTTTGTGTGCGCTGCTCCGAAGCCGAAACCGGTTGGGCGCAGGCATCTTTGGCGACCGCCACGCTCAACAGGCGCGCCAGGTGCAAATAGGGATTGTTGAAAGCCCCCAGACGCTCGCTCTCCTGCCCAAGATCGTGGATGAAAGCCGGCAGCCAGCGGGCGACATAGGCATGGAGAAACTGCGCCGGTTCATCGTCGGCGGCCACGCCTCGGTCTTCTCCCAGCGCATTGAGACACCTGAAGTAGAGATGGGCAATGAACCCCAACTGGATGGATACATGGTCGGATAGATCCTGGAAGTCGTCGCTGCGCCCGACTCCGCAACGCCGGTACTCTTCCTCCATGGCAAGAACGCTGCCGCCGTTAAGGCTTCCATCCAGATAGGTGCCGGTGTTGATCTCCACCAGTCGCGGCGGCGCCAGAAACAGCCCGCTGTAGATCTGGAGCAGGGACGGCTGGTCGGGAACTGCAGCAATGGCTGTCCGATAGTTCGCAATGGATTCGGCGAAGTCGTAGCCGATCTCATCGCCCAGTTCCTGCATATCGTCGGCGAGCGCCTCGCTCATGCCCATCCAGGCATCGGCGCTATCCGGTGTCAGGAAAGCGCGCGACAGGCACAGATACAGCTCGGCGCGGGATTGCAGTTGATCTGCGGTTAAATTCATGGTGGTCTTTCCTGAAAAAAAGGCGGGGACCAATCCCCGCCGAAACTCGTCTGCTCAACGATATTTATGACTTAATCAGCCGTGGGGGTGTCCGACAGGTTCAGCTTCTTGTCGCCGAAGGCATACAGAAGTATCCCTAAGGAAATCGCCAGGACTACTACACCAATCTCGGTCATCGACGGCGTATACACGATCAGGTCGTCAAACCAGGCACCCTTGAACATGGGCACCAACTGCCCGCCCACGACATACTCATAGCGTCCGATGAACAGCGCACTGATAACCAGCGCGCCGGCGATAACCTGCACCTTGGCTTCGCTGCGCCGGGCGCTGAGCATCATCAAGAACGGCAGCACCATTCCCACCCACAGTTCGTACTGGAACCAGAAGGAAGCGACGGTGGCCTGCATTGGAATTTTAAACTCCGATACGTTGGTCCACAGACCGGTGGCGGTTCTGGCGATTGAGAAAACGATCACCAGGCCGAGTACGATGGCGAAGATGGTCGGCAGTTGCTTGCTCATCGCATTGCGCGCCCCGGCCGACATGTTTTTCTGGTCTATACCGTAGTCGAGGTTGATGAACAGCATGATGAAGGCCAGCCCTGAAAGTGCAGCAGTAATCAGGAAGTAGACCGGCATCATGCCGCCGTACCAGAACGGACGCATTGCCATCATGCCGAACACCGAACCGAGGGTAGCGTGGGCGAAGATGACAGCAACGAACGAAGCTATGCCGACCATCTTGCTCTGCGGGCTACTCCAGTCCCCCTTGTTCACCAACTGGAACTTCCATACCAGAAGCACCGCATAGGTGAGGTAGAACAGTCCCATCCACCACATTGGCGAGGTCACCGCCATGTTGGTCGGGATGACCCACAACATGCGCAGCGGGTTGCCTATCTCCAGTCCCAGCGAGATGAAGCCGACGATCAAGGTGGCGACGGCGGCCCATATGCAGCGCTTGGTGATGGGATAGAAGTCCTTCATGCCGAACACCATGGCCAACGATGCGACGAAGGTCAACCCGGTGGAGGTGAGGACGAAGAACACATAAGCCGCCACCGGCAGACCCCACGTCAGATTGCTGCTGGTATTGAAGGCGGCGTGGCCGGTGGTAAGCAAGCCCATGGCGGCAAACAAGCCGACCAGAAGGCCGACGGCGCCCACCCCGAGTCGCAGGGTAGAGATGCGCGATATGCTCTCCGGACTATTTACTGCTTGTGAAATATTGCTCATGTCGATATCTCCTTTGCTTCGATCAGGATTTGTCAGGGCGGGTAAATCCAGGCACCACCCCGCCGCCCAGATAATAAACTTGAGGTTTATTGCCGGTGTGTTCCAGCAGGCGTGCTCCATTTTTGTCAGAAATCAGCCGGTTTACCTTGGAATTGGGATTATCCAGGTCGCCGAAATAGCGGGCTGTCGGCGCACAAGTGCGCACACAGGCCGGCACGAACTCGCGCAGTGCCGGATCGTCGTTGGACAGATCTGCCGTTCCTGGAGGCGCCTTGCTGATCTTGTGATAACAGAAGGTGCATTTCGACACCACGCCGTGCGGCTGAATGCCCACGCCATGGCTGTTGTCCTGCTGCGGGCCCTTGTAAGGCGGGCTCCATGACATGCCACCTTCGCCCTTGAATACCTCCTTGATGTTGGGCTCGATGAGCGGCTTTTCGTCGGTGTAGAAACGCACACCGTAAGGGCAGGCGATCATGCAGTACTTGCAGCCAATGCACTTGTTCCAGTCGATCAGCACCACGCCGTCTTCGGTCTTGAAGGTGGCTTTGGTCGGGCACACATGCATGCACGATGGATTCTCGCAATGCATACAGGGCCTTGGAAACCACTTCAAAGACGGTGCGGGCTGCTTGCCCTCGGTGTAATACAACACATCCTGATAGTTTTCGCCGGGCAGACGGTTATTCTCCATCTGGCAGGCGGTGCTGCACGCCTGGCAACCGGTGCATTTCTCCAGGTCAATTACCATTCCCCATTTAGCCATTTTCGTATCCTCCTTAAGCTTTTTCGACCGACACTTTGCCGGTGTAGTAGTTGGCCATGCCCGAGATGCGGTCCGACTGTTGCGGCACGATTTCGTCCACATGCGTACCGCGCCCCTTGGCCCAGCGACCATGCGCCCAGTGACCGTGCTCGAACGGCAGCACGATGGTGTCGGGCCGGGTCAGCTCGGTCACCTTGGCAATAGCGATGATCTCGCCCAAGGCGGACTTGATCTTGATGCGGTCGCCGTTCTTGATGCCCTTGGGTCCGGCCACGCTCGGATGCACCTCTGCCAAAGCCTGCTTATTACCGCCCACGGCAGGCTGGTGCAGTGCAATGGCGTGCGGCAGGTTGGCGCTGCGGCCTTCCGCGTGCATGGCGGTTTTGGGTGAAATGAAGTGCAGATCGCCACCGCCCGTGTACTTGGGTTCTTCCCAGTGGGGGATGTTGTACTTCTCGGGGCTGCGTCCGGTTTTGGCAAGAATCCAGTCTTTCTTGTGCTCCATATAAGAGGACACGAATTCGAATTTGCCAGAGTCGGTTTTCAGCAGTTCTTTCTTCACGGCAGCAGCATCCATGGGCTTGTTCCACCCCTTGCCATCCCACTCGAAGAACTCGCCGCGTACCTGGCGCCAGTGATAAGGCTTCTTGAACCACACGCCCTTGGCTTTCCACGATTCATAGTCTTTGACCCCGTTGTCGCCGGGGTTTTCTTCAAAACCCTTGGCGAGATGGCGCAGGATATTCTCGACGCTCTCGAGCTTGGTGTAGTACTCGCTCATGGGTCCCTTGATGCGTTTGCCGATTTCTATCAGCGTATCGCCAAAGGTCCTCACGTCGTACAGCGGCTTGATCGCCGGTGTGCGGATCTGCGCCATGGGCCAGCCCTGGAAGGGATAGGTAGGCGCGTCCTGATAACGCTCGAGATAGGTCGTATCCGGCAGAATCAGGTCAGCCATCATGGCGGTCTCACCAGGAAACGGCGAGGTGTCGATGACAAACATGGTTTTCATCGCCTCCTCCCAGTCCTTGGCATTGGGCGTGGAGAACGCCGGATTGGTCATGTAGAACAGAGCCGTGTCCAGCTTGTAGGGCTTGCCTGCCAAGTGGTTCTTGCCGACCTCCTGGATCATGTTCTTGGCCATCAGGTAGCCGTCTTCGTGGCCCTTCAGGTCGATGCGCGGCATCTTCTTGTGGGGGCCGTCCTTGGCGTAGTCGTCCATGTAATCGTCGGGCTTGGCCGGCGCGGGACCATAGGCAGGGCCCATCTGGTAGGCCAGCCCGCCCTCGGCGAACAGGGAGCCGACCAGCGCGTTCAGGGAATGAATCGCCATGCCGTTCAGCACTCCGTTGCTGTGGTTGTGCGCGCCGCGCTCGAACAGGGCGATGGCCGGTCGGGTGGAGCCGAATTCGCGCGCCGTCTTGACGATCAAGTCGGCGGGAATCGAGCAGACCTTCTCTGCCCATTGCGGCGTGCGATCCTTGAGTTCCGTGTTCCACCACTGGATCAAACCCTTGGTCCATTTTTCCGTGAAGCTCGCCTCATCGACGGTCTCGCCTGACTTGAAGCGGTTTTCGCCGTCCTTGAAGTCGCCGACGAAAGTCCTTTCCCACAACCCCTCGGTCAGGATGACATGGGCAATGCCCAGCGCCAGGGCGCCATCGGTACCCGGCTTGACCAGCAGTGCGCGGTCAGCGGCGGAGGCCGTCGCGTTCATGTGCACGTCCACGTAAGTGACGTGCGTTTTCGGCGTCTTTTCGCCACGAATATAACCCCAGACCTGCAAATTATTGTTGTACGGGCGGAAGGCTTCCAGGAAGTTCGCGCCGAACATCAGCAGATAATTGGCGTTGCGGTAATCGTAGGAGCTGTAGGAGGCATTGCCGTCGGTGCACTGCTTGGCAAGCACCGAACCATCGGAACAGATGGAAGAGTGGCCAATGGGCACGTTGGGCGAACCGTAGAGCTGACCGAAGGGGACAATATTCACGCCGACGTCGGAGGCACCCCAGCCGCGCCCGAAAAACAGGCCGAATTTATGGGATTCACCCTTGTCGCGCAGGATGTTCAGGCGGTCGGCAACCGTCTTGTAGGCTTCGTCCCAGGAAATAGGCACGAATTTAGGGTCTTCATTCCGACCCTTTTTGGGGTTGGTGCGCTTCATGGGGCCTTTGAAGCGATCCGGATCGTAAAGGATATAGGTGCCCAGGTGCATCTTGGGGCAGCCCTTGCCGTTGGCGATAGGATGGTCGTTGCTGCCGTAGATGGCGTGAACCCTGCCGTTGGTGGTGTAGATGTCGATGCCACAACGCGCCGGACACTGGCCGCAGATGCTCTTGTTGACCTTGGTCGCGCCATCGGCGCCAGTCTCCTGGGCATGGGATTCTCTAAGCGGCACCAGCGCACTCAGACTTACTCCGGTTCCGATAACCGCGCCGACAGCCACTCCTGTGGCCCCGGTGGCTTGCAGGAAACGCCTCCTTGTGATGGCTTTTTTGAGGAATTCAATATTCATTATTCACCTCCTGTTGGTTTAACTGCTGCTGGGTTTTACTGCTGCGCTTCCTTCAATAACCTGTTGCCGAGGAACTGCTATCCGCTGAACCTATGCCAAAGCCAAAGAGCGATGCGCCCATCGCATAACGTTTCGTACAGGCCGGACAAACATGGCTTTCCGACTTGCCGGTAAATTTTTCGCCACACTCGCTACAGCTACGATGAGCGAGATAATGGAGCTCGACAGGGTAAATAGCGTGGGCGGGATTGCCTTCCGGTAACAAGCGCACTGCGTGCTCCGGGCAGACTCCTACGCAGATGCCGCAGGCAAAGCAGGCGCTGGGATCGAACAAGATGCCGCTGGCCGCATCACCCTCTTGGCGCAGCAACGCGCCGCTCGGACAGGCCGCAGCGCAGATGCCGTGGTTGCAACAGGCAGCGCTGAGCTCGACGGACGGGAACAGTGCGGCGCTGGGTTCCGTGCCGGCGCGTTTCGCCAACTCCATGATCAGGGCGGCAGTTTGCTTCATCCCGCGCCCGGCTACCGCAGCCAGGGACAAAGTGCGCGGCGCAGTGTCAACCTTGCCGGCGCCGTTGGCCGCGCTCGTCAGGGTTGCCGTGGTTTCGGACAGGAAGGCACTGAAAAAACCGCGTCGGCTCAGCGGTTGCTGCGAAAGCGGATCGGGAATATCTTTAGGCATCAAAGTGCTCGGTAGCGGCGCGAGAACAATTTTGGGAAACCAGGCAGCAGGCGCGCCCAATTTTGTAAGAATTTTCTCGACCTCCTTCACGGCAGCGGCTGCCGGATGAACTTCCCCGCCGCCCGCTGCGCAACCGGCGCACCAGCCTCTATCCATTAACTGCACCGGCCATCCTTGCGCTGCCGCAACCAGTTCAAGCAGCGCGAATCCAGAAAGCCCGCCCAGGCACGGCACTCTCACAGACGGCTGTTTTCCGTTTTTTGGACTGACGACTTTCCAGCATTCCACCACCACTTCACCCTCCAAAACAGGAGGTGGCGCCTCGAACCCTTTGACGCGCAATGCCGTGGAAGGACAGACGGAGGCGCAGCGACCGCAGCCCATACACCCCTCGCCGAGCGCCATGCCGCTATCATCCAGCTTCAGCGCTGCTACCGGGCAAACTGCCACGCAATGTTCGCAAGCATGCTGCCAAAGCCGTAGCGACAGACACGCCTGGGGCAGAAAGCTCAACCGCCGCGCACTGCCTAGCGGCTGGAACGCCATCTGCCCGAACGCGGAATCGTCGACAAACTGGTTCATGTCCTATCCAATAATTTGCGGCAACTCAGGGTATTCATTTTGGATTATCTAGAGCATTATCCGTACCAGATATCAATCTATTGATTCTATGGCAATATTTCACTAAACATCAAAAAATCATTACCATTCGGTTACAAAACAAAAACCTTGGTGCTACCATTCGGTAATATCAGGTGAGATAATTTTAGATGGGGGATGAATCGTGTCGAGAAGGCGTTTTTGTACGGCGCTCGCCCTGTTAGGATTAGCACCGAATTGGGTTATCGCCGCGAGGCCAGCCGAACGGCCCACACTGCGCATCGGTCTCGCCCCGGTGTTCCAGGACAACCAGCCTGATTTCCTGGAAAATTGGCGTGGTTATCTGGTGACGGAACTACAACGTCCAGTAGTCTTCGTGCAGCGCGGCAGCTACCGCGAAATCGTCGAATTGCTGAATCTGGATCAACTCGATGCCGCGTGGTTATGCGGTTTTCCTTTCATACGCCACGAGCGGCGCCTGAAGCTTCTGGCCGTGCCGCTGTTCCAGGGCAGGCCGCTGTACCGCTCCTATCTCATCGTCCCCGCCAGCGATACGCGCACCGAGAATCTGTTCGGGCTGCGCGGCAAGATATTTGCCTATTCCGACCCCGATTCCAATTCCGGCTACCTCTATACCCAGTATGCCCTGGCGCAGATACGGGAACGCTCGGAGGTCTTCTTTGCCCGCACCTTCTTTACCTGGGCGCATCGCAAGGTGGTGGAGGCCGTCGCCGTGGAACTGGCCAACGGCGGCGCGGTGGACGGCTATGTGTGGGAAACCCTGCGCCGCTCCCATCCTGAACTCACGTCGAAAA
>CAYGNO010000084.1:0-9150 GCA_964351305.1 uncultured Sulfuricella sp. | reverse complement strand
CCACGGTTTTTTCCTTGCCGGTGCCGGGCTCGATATGAATGTCGGACGCGCCCTGATGGTATGCGTCGATGATGATCTTGTTGACCAGCTTGACCAGTTCGTTGTCGGCCGCGGCGCTGATTTCGTCTGCGGAGACTTCTTCCCCGGTCTCATCGTCCATACTGGACAGCATGTCGCCTATGGAGGTGCTGTCGACCCCCTCGCCGAAGAACAGGTTGAGCGTTTGCAGGAACTCGCGATGGGTGCTGGTTCTGTATGTCAGCTTGTATTTTGGAAACACGTTGCTGGCGACATGCGAACCCTTGATCCTTTCCGGGTCGGGGGTCAGGATCACCAGCCCTTCCGGCGTTTCCTCGATGGGCAGCCACAGGCTGTTTTCCACGTATTCGCGCTTGAGGTTCTTGAGCAAATCCATCGGCTTGATGCGGTCGGCACGGAACGGCTCATAGGGCACCCCGTAAAAAGATGAAATGGATTTGCCAAGATCGCTGATCTTGACCTGGAACTCATCCATCAGTTCGTCTTCTACATTCTTGCTCTTTTTGCGCGCCGAGCGAGAGGCCAGATCGAGCTCCTGGACAGAAATCAGGTTCTCGCTGACCAGATAGTCGAACTTGGTTTTGATTCCGGGCTGGGGTTTGCGGCGCACCTCAAAGGCGATAGCCAGTGTTTTGGCCAGTTCGACAACCCCTTCCACCGCGGTCGGGGAGAAGGTCAGTCCGGTCAGCGAGTTGATCAGCTGAACTACGCCGAGCAGTTCCCCGTCTTCGCCCAGGATCGGGGCGGCCAGCATCTGCCTGGTGCGATAGCCGGTTTTCTGGTCGACCTCCCTGAGGAAGCGGATTTTCGGGCTGAAGCTGGCCAACTCCTGCGTGTCGTAGACATCGGCGATGTTGACGACATGTCTGTGGAACGCCGCATAGCCGGCAATGCTCGCCGGCGAAATGGGAAGATTCAGATCCTTGAAGCCGGTCAGACCGGTTTTTATCTTCGAAACGATCGAGTTGCCGTCTTCCCCGGTGGCGTAAATCGTCAGGCGGTCCGCCTCGAACAGGGCGCAGATGTCGGCGCTCAGCTCGAGCATGATCTCGTCGATATTGCGGGTCGAGTGGATCTTGTTGGTGACCGCCTGCAGCTTCTTGGTGAAAGCCAGCTTGCCGCTGATCTCGACCAGGCCTTCCGGGCCTGCTGCAACTGTCTGGTTCATCTTAGGGCTCGTTAATGAATAAGTTGGACATACGTTGCCGCATATTCGGGATGGATGCAAGGCGCGAGGCGCGGCGAATGGCCGTTCCATTCGCAAGCCTCGCAACGCCGCAGACGCCCGAATATGCGGCAACCCTTCGGGCTGGGGCTGGTTGGGGCGCATTCCGGTGTTGCGATCCGCTGGTTGTGAAGGCACAACGGCACGTCTCGCGCCCAGGACTGCATCCCAACCAGCCCCAGCGTATGTCCAACTTATTCATTAACGAGCCCTTACCTTTTGAACAATGAAGTGCCGATGAGAGAGCCGATCAGTGCCCCGCTAGCGTCGAAAGCATTCGCGCTATACGAAGTCAGTGCGCCGGCCGCGTTGGGGCCGATGAAGATCCCGCCGGCTTCACCCTTGATCAATGTTGCGCCGGCAAGCGATGCCGATGTCAGTGGCAGTCCGCAGGGGCCGGTGGTGGTGCAATTGCTCTGGTAGAATTGTTGAAGGTTGCCGTTATAACCCAGCCCCCAGGTTCTTGACGCATTGCTGGCATTGATCGCCAGAGAAATGTTGGCCGTCGACGTTACGGTAAGAGTGCCTGTGCTGGAGTAGGTGGCGCCAAGGTTGTCCACGACATTCCCCGCTCCCGGCACGATGTTGAAAGTGGTGGCGCCAGTATTGGCTGTAAAATAGGCATCGGCCTGAAGATAATTCATTGCCTGGTCGGTGAACATCAGGCTCATCGTAATCGGGTCGCGGGTTCCTTGGGAGTCGATGAATTGATCGGCGCCGACGTAGCGCCCCCATATCACTTTGGCCGTGCCTACTGTTGCCTGTCCACCCTCAATCATCTGTGCCGTGCCGGCGCTGTATTGCATGTTGTCATAAGCACTCTGTTCGGCGATCAGCACCGGCAGTTTGGTGGTGGCATCGAACAGGATGGTCTGGTCGGGGCCTTCCACCACCATGCTGCCGCCACCGGCAAACGGGCCGGTGACATAGCTGGCGCCATTCCATTCGGTGCGAACGCTGATGTCGCCCCCTACGCCGCCGGTGCCTATCGGCGCGAGGATGGTGCCGCTGCCCGAGGTCAGGGCGGCAGAGCCGGAGGTGCCGGTGATCAGGGTGGTGTTGGGTGGCGGTGGCGGCGGCAATAGCGTACTGCCCAACAGATCAAGCGGCGGTGGAGGTGCAGGCTTCCGCTCTGCGTCCTGCTTTTTCTCATCCTTGGCCTGCTGCTTGCCGTTCGCCTTGCCGGCATCCTGCCGCTTCCGGTCGTCCTTGCCGCCACCTTTGGGGGCCTCGAAGATCGGCGGAATATGGGGCAGGATTATCGCCGGCGTGCTCAGGTTGGGCGCGTAGGCCGCCTGATTTACCCCGACCAGGGTGCCGTTGACCACGGTTGCGCCGGCATTGACCTTGTTATAGGTGCCTTCGGGCAGGTTGGGCAGGGCGGCGGTCAGGTGGACGGTTTCATGGTCCGTGCCGCGAATTCCGATGGTGGCTGATGGCGTCCGGATGCCATAGTGATCCTTGTTGCCCCGACCGATGAGGCCGGTGATCGAGCGGAACCCGCCCTTCAGCAGCGAAAAAAAGCCGCGTTCGGTGCCGTCTTCCTTGTCGGCGAACTTGTATTCATCGATCCGCAATGCGGTTTCCGGTCTCACTGCGACAATGCCGTCGTCTATCATGCGCAACTGGGCGGAGCCGGTTTTTCCGGACAGGATGGATTCCTTTTCGTTGACTTCACCGCCCTTGATGGCCGGCCGCTCCCTGCCGTCCACGCTGACGATGCGGACGTCTCCGGCTACGAACTGGAATCGCCCGGCCACTGCCGCCCAAGCGGAATGGGGCAGGCACATCGATACCAGGGTGAACATGCCCAGGCTGAAGGCGATGATTTGTCGAAGAGGGTATTTTGTCATGGCAGTTCCTATTTGAATTCGCGGCGCACAGTGACCGAGGCGTCGGTGCGATCGTAATCGTTCAGGCCCGAATTCGAATCGTTGCGGGTGTAGGTGAGTTGGGGGCGCACCACCCAGTCCTGTGCGGGTCTCCAGTTCAGCCCCAGGGTCAGGTCGTACTGGTAGTCGCGGCGGTAATCCAGGATCAGCAGGTTGCGCGACTGGTAGCCCCCTTCCTTGAAGCCGACGGAGCCGACGGCTTCAAGATTTTCGCCAAGTGATTTTTGCCCGCCCAGCTTGACCCCCCAGAATTTCTGGTCGCCGTCGATGCGCGTCGTGTCCGTGACGGTATTTTCATCGCCGCCATAGACACTGGCAAACACGATGTTCCTGCCGCTATCGTCGAGGGCGCGCAGCCAGCCCACGCCGACAACCGACTGGTCGACGTCGTTGTAGGACAGGTCAGTGCCGGTCTTGTCATGGCCGTAGCGCAACATGCCGTACTGGCCGAAAACGCTGAAGATATTGCGCGGATTGAGGGTGTGGCGCCATTCGCCGGAAAGTGCCTCCAGGCTGCGGTTGTACTTGTCGTCAATGGCGTACACGCCTTTCTGGGCGGCCAGGCGGAAGGTATTCGCCCCCTCGCCGATATTCAGGCCTAACCGACCGTCCAGGCTGTCGGTGTTGTAGGTGTCCTTGAAAAAGTTCATGCGTTTTTTCGCATCCACGCCGGCGAACAGGGAAAGGCCGGCCTTGATTGGATGGGTGATCTCCAGCCCGCCGCCGAGCGTGAGGTAGTTGTCTCTTGCTGCGAGATTGGTGCTGTCCAGCGACAGGCTGGCGCCGAACAGGGGAATGAAAACCTGGCTGGCGGCGGTGGCGGTGTTGACGTTGGTATCGTAGCCCACGGTGCCTTCGAGGTAACCGGTGACCGTGGTGGAAGGATCCAGTTTTTTGTCGATTGCCGCCAGGTATTGCCCGATCACGGTCCTGGCGGTAGGGGGAGGGTTCTGGGCCTGCACCGCCTCGAACTCGGTTTTCGCCCGTTCGTAATCCGCCAGGGCGAAATAGGCGCGTGCCAGATCGAGCCGTGCGCCGACATAGTCGGGGTTGACCGCCAGCACGCGTTCCAGCGCCAGTGAGGCCTTGTCCGGCTTGCCGCTGTCGAGCGCGGCGATGCCGAGCAGGTAATCGTAGTCGATGTCGCCGGCCATTTCGTATTCGTGCGGGGCGAGAAGGGCATAGCCTTCCTTGGCCTTGCCCGCTTTCAGCAATGCATCCGCCTTGCCCGGGTCGAATTCCGCAGCTACCGCGAGGCCTGAGCATAACAGCCCTATCGAGACGATCAGGCGGGCTGGGCATGGATATGTTTTTTTCATGTTTTTTTCCGAGTGAGAAATAATTTCTGCGGCTAGAATTCGATGATCTGGTTGTTTTGCAACATGCGCGGTTTGAAGCTTTCGGCGTCCCGTTCAATTTCGCACATGATGAGTTCGATTTCACCGGGTTTCAGGTGTGTCACGTAAATGTGAGCGGGCTTTTTCAGTTTCTTGAGTTCCTCGACGAGCAGGCAGGGAACCAGGTGCTTGGCAGCTATCGCCAGGTCAAGCTCCTTGTTGGAAAACGCGGTTTCGATAATCAGATGGCTCAGATTTTCAATCTTGTTGACTTCTGCCCACAACGCGTCATTCGTTGTCGTGTCTCCGCTGAATACCAGGCTGTGCCGGCCGCTATCCAGCTGAAAACCCACTGCCGGAACCACATGGTTGGCGGGTAAGGAGGTGATTTTGCGTCCCCCAAGATCTATGGTTTCGCCAACGGAGAATGGCGCATAGACCATGAAAGGCTGGTCGCGTGAGGGAAGGCGGTTGAAATCAGGCCAGATCAGCCAATTGAAGATATGCTGTTTCAGGATGTTCAGGGTCTCTTCGGTGGCGTGCAGGGTAATCGGCTTGTCCCGCATCCACCCCACTGTATCCACCAGAAAGGGAATGCTGGCAATGTGGTCGAGGTGGGAATGCGTAATGAAAACATGATCGATCAGCATTAATTCGGAAACGGTCAAATCCATCACGCCCGTTCCCGCATCGATCAGAACATCATGGTCAAGCAGAAAGGAGGTGGTGCGCAGATTGGCCCCTATCCCTCCGCTGCAACCTAATATTTTTAATTTCATCGGGTTACCATTACTTGGTTTTGAAAGTGAACACGCCGTCCCATTCTACTCCGGGCGGGTTGGCGCGGAAATAGGTTATGCGTTCGAGGTACAGCCGGTACAGGGTGCATTCGGGCGATGACTTCTGCAGGTTGAGCAACTGCACTTCCGCCAGATCCCAGTCCTGCGCGCGGTACAGCTTGACCGCCTGCCGGAACAGTTCGAGTCCGTCCAGCGTGGCCTTGTCGACTTGCCCGGTTGCGCCCAGGGGTTCATAAATGGCTACCGGCTCGTCCTTGCCCTTGACCCGAACCCGGTCGAGCTCCCGAAATACCACGTCCGGCAATGTCTTTTGCATGTGCTCGCCAACGATGATGCCGACCCCATATTGTTTGGTGAGGCTTTCCAGGCGCGAGGCCAGGTTTACCGCGTCGCCCATGACGGTGTAGGCCATGCGGAATTCCGAACCCATGTTGCCGACGCTCATGGTGCCGGTGTTGATGCCGACGCCGATGCGGATTTCGGGCCAGCCCCGGGTCTTGAATTGCTCGCGTAACAGCGCAAGCGATTGCTGCATTTCCATCGCGGCGAGCAGGGCGTGGCGGCTGTGCTCGGGATCGGCAAGCGGGGCGCCCCAGAAGGCCATGATGGCGTCGCCGATGTATTTGTCGATGGTGCCGCGGTGCTTGTGGATGATCCGCGTCATCGGCGTCATGTATTCGTTCATCAGCCGGGACAATTCCTTCGGGCTTAAACCTTCGGAAATTGTGGTGAACCCGCGCACGTCGGAAAACAGCACCGTCATTTCCCGGCTTTCGCCTTCCATGGTGAAGTTGCCTGGGTTTTCGCTCATTTCATCGACCAGCTCCGGCGGCACGTATTGCCCGAACAGGCCGGTGATCTGGCGTTTGGCACGCGACTCGACGAAAAAGCCGTAAGACATGCTGAGCATGAAGAGCGTGACGATCATCAGCATGATGGTGGCGAGCGGCATGACCATGTTGGCGGATTGCCAGAGCGAAAGATTGACGCCGATCGCCAGCAGCAGGGCGGCAAGCGCGGTGAGCGATGCCTTGACAGGGCTGAGCAGGGGCAAAGAGAAGGCGAGCAGCAGGCCGAGCAGCAGCATTTCGGTAATTTCCGCGCCCATGATGAAGGCCGGCTTTTGCTTGATGTTGTGGTTCAGCATCCCGGCGATCAGGTTGGCATGGATTTCCACGCCCGGATACACCGTGCCGACCGGCGTGGAGCGCAGGTCCATCAAGCCCGGCGCGGTGGTGCCGACCAGAACGATAGCGCCCCCCAGTTCCTGCGCACTGATTCGGCCATGCAACACGTCCGTGGCGGAAACATAGGGGAAACTGCCCTGTTTGCCGCGATAGGGAACCAGGGCGCTGATGTTCTCGTCCACCGGGATTTTCAGTTTGCCGACACGCAGCCACTCCAGCGAATCGCCGACATTGCCGGCGCCTTCCTCGAAAACCGCCTGGATGCCGGCATTGCCGGAAAGTGCCTGGATGATCGCCAGGGACAGGGATTCATAATAGGCGCCCCGGTACTCCATCAGCATCGGTACCCGCCGGGTGACGCCATCGAAATCCGTCAGCGGGTTGAAATGGCCGGCGCTGTGGGCGGCCTGCTGGAATTCAGGCAAATTCGCGCCGTAGCCGGTAGCGCCGACAAAGGCGGCGTTGCTGCCCTTGAACGAACCGGCGGGAAAAGTGGGAGCAGGCAACAGGCCGGAGACCCTGTCCTCATTGCTGGTAAAGTAATAGCCCAGCACCACCGGGCGGGATGCCAGTTTTTGGGCGAAGATGCGGTCGTGGTCGAGCCGTGGGCGCAACTGCGCCAGACTCGCCTGGAACTGCGGGAGGTTTTTCAGCTCTTCCTGGCCGAGCCGCTCCAGCACCTTCAATCCGGAGCTCTCATCCTTTTCGGCGAACACCACGTCGAAGCCGACCACGGCCACACGGTATTGGTCGAACAGCCGGTCCAGCATGGTTGCCAGCTTGTCGCGTCCCCACGGCCAGCGGCCCTCTTCGGCCAGACTTTTCTCGTCGATGTCGACAATCACAATGCGGCGATCCAGCGTTTTCGGCATGGTCAGTTGCAGGCGCGCATCGTAGCTGATGGCCTCGATATGCTGGATAAGCGGGATGTTGACCGCTTTTGCGGCATGCAGCAGAAAAACCAGCAACATCGCCATGCTCATGGCGATGGGAATGGCGTGTTTTTTCAGGGCGGGTACCAGCTTCACTTCAGGTAGAACTCCATTTTCACTCCGGCCAGTTCGATCACGTCATGATCCTCCAGTTGGCGCGGGTGGGCGTCGAGCGCCTGGCCGTTCACTATCGGATAGTGATCGCCCTGAACATGGGTGAGGAAATAGCCGTGGGGTCGTCGCGTGATGACCGCGACCTGAATGCCAGGCTTGCCCAGCGAGGTCAGGGTCTTGGTCAGCTCCAGTTCTTTGCCGGCGTTCGGGCCGTTCAGAATCTGGATGACGGCATGGGATTCCGCCGCTTCGGCGGGAGTCGAGCCGGGCTCGGCGGCTGTTTCGGCTTGCCGTGCCGTTTCGGGCATGACCAGGGGAATCGTGTGCGACATCATTTCACCGGTCGGCTTTTCGCCCGACAGCATGGCCGGAATTTGATCCGGGCGCAGGATCATGGTTTTTTCAAAGTCTTGCGCCCCTTTTTCGTGGGCTTCTATTATCTTGCTGCCGAGTTCCTCGACGTTGACATACTTCAGGCGGTATCTTCCGATTTCAATTTCGTCGCCGTGGTGCAGCGCGTGTTTCGTGATCGGTTGGCTGTTCACCAGGGTGCCATTGGTGCTGCCCAGATCTTCGACGAAAGCGTCGTTGTGGAAAATGGTGATGGCGGCGTGTTCCCCGCTGATCGCCAGGTTGTCGATCGGGATGTCGTTGTCCGGCTTGCGACCGATGGTGATGCGTTCCTTGTCGAGCTCGAATTCACTGAGCAGCTGGCCGTCCAAGGTGATAATCAGCTTCGCCATGTGCTTACCCCGTCTTTAAATCTATTTCTGAGCCACGCGGAAAGCCAGGAAAAAATGCCGCGCCTGGCTGGAAAATCACGCAATATCCGCACCAGAATAACCGAAATATTATCCCGTCCGCCATTATCGTTGGCCATTTGCACCAGTTGTTGCGCGGCCAGTTCTAGGTTGGCGCCGAGCACGCTCAGGGTCAGCTGGATTTCCTCGTCGCCGACCATGTCGTTGAGGCCGTCGGAGCACAGCAGATAGACGTCGCCGGGCAGGACTTCGTGCTCCTGGACTTCCGCATCCACCGTGGGGTCGACGCCGAGTGCCCGCGTCACCAGATTCTTGTTGCTGGACAGTCGCGCATCTTCCCGGCTGATCATGCCGCTGTCGATCTGCTCCTGCAGCAGGGAATGGTCGCGGGTGATCTGCTCGAGCTGCGCTGGCCCGGCTTCCTGTTGCCGGTAGCGGTACAGCCGCGAATCGCCGACATGGGCCACTGTGATGCGGTTGTCGTGGAACAGCGCGCATACCAGCGTGGTGCCCATACCCGAGAACTGCGGCTGGCTTTGTGCCGTCTGGTAGATCGCGCCGTTGGTTTTCTCGATTTCGCTTTTGACCAGCAGACCCGAACCTTGTTCCGGCAGCCCGGCACCTAGCGCTGTTTTCAGGTCGTCCGCCAGCATGGTTACGGCAATGCCGCTGGCTACCTCGCCGGCATTGTAGCCACCCATGCCATCGGCCAGGATAACGAAGCCGGCTTGATTATCCGTGGCGATGTTGTCCTCGTTGTGCGAGCGGATCTTGCCGGGGTCGGTCAAGCTGACGATTTCGAGTGCCTGGCGTAAATCCATTTTAGGGCTCGTTAATGAATAAGTTGGACATACGTTGCCGCA
>CAYGNO010000083.1:0-9159 GCA_964351305.1 uncultured Sulfuricella sp. | reverse complement strand
CGATACCCGAACTCTGTTCCACCGAAGCGGCGGAAATCTCCGCCATGATGTCGGTCACGCGATTGATGGACACGAGGATTTCTTCCATCGTGTCGCCAGCCTGTTGCACCAGTTTCGAGCCGTTCTCCACGTTCTCCACCGACTCGCCGATCAGGGTCTTGATCTCCTTGGCGGCGGCGGCGGAACGCTGCGCCAGGTTGCGCACCTCGGCGGCGACCACGGCGAAGCCGCGCCCCTGCTCGCCGGCGCGGGCCGCTTCCACGGCGGCGTTCAGGGCCAGGATGTTGGTCTGGAAGGCGATGCCGTCGATCACCGAAATGATATCCACGATCTTCTTGGAGGATTCATTGATTGAATCCATGGTGTAGACTACTTGGGCGACCACGCCGTTACCCGATGCGGCGACATCGGAGGCTTTAATTGCGAGCTGGTTGGCCTGCTTGGCATTCTCGGCGTTCTGTTTCACGGTGGAGGTGAGCTCTTCCATGCTGGAAGCGGTTTCTTCCAGGCTGGAGGCCTGTTCCTCGGTGCGCTGTGAGAGATCCTGGTTGCCCTGGGCGATTTCCTTGGCGCCGGTGTTGATGGATTCCACCGCTTCCTTGATCTGGCCGACGATCTCCTTGAGTTGTTCCACCGTGCTATTGGAATCATCCTTGAGCTGGCCGAAGGTGCCGGAATACTCGTTGGTGATCTTTTCCGTCAGGTCGCCGCGAGACAGGGCGTCGAGTACGCGCACCACTTCGTTGAGGCCGGTTTCGCTGGTTTGCAGCAACTGGTTCATGCCTTCGCCCAGCTGCTTGAAGAAGCCTTCCTTGCCCTGCATCTCGATGCGCCGGGTGAAATCGCCCATGACGGCGCCTTCCACAATCGAGGCCACCTCTTTCTCCACCGCCACTTCGGCGGTGCGGTCCTGCCATTCGGCCACCGCGCCGAGACGTTCGCCCCGCTCGTTGATGACCGGGCTGGCGCTCACCACCATCGAACGGCCGCCCAGATCCATGCTGGCGGTGTAGGTGCTGGTGAAGGTGGCGAGCAGTTGCGCCTGGTGAGCCGGGTTCTTGTGGAAGGTGTCGATATTGGTGCCGACCAGATTGGCGGCGGAGAAATCTGGCAATTGCTTGCGGATGTCCTCTTCGGCCTTGCCGAGAATGCTGACCACCGATTTGTTGACGTAAATGATGTTGCGGGCATTGTCCGCAATCATCACGCCGGTGCTGACGTTGTCCAGGCCGATCCGGATGCGCAGGTTCTCGTCGGAGATGCGTTTGTTTTCCGCAATCTCGAAACCTGTGCGGATCTGCATCGACTTCATGCCTTGCAGCAGCCGGCCGATTTCATTGTGCTGCTCGATATCGATTTTGTGGTTGAATTCGCCCTGGGCGAGGTATTCGAATTGCTCGCCGGCGATTCTGAGCGGTTTCAGGATGCTGCGGATGATGAGAACCGCCCACAATACGGCCAGCAAAATGGCTAGCGCAACGGCGGTAATTGCGGTGGTTTTTTGCTGGGCGAGCCGCTCCGCGGAAACCTGTTTTGTCGTAGTCAGGCTGGTTTTGGCCTGATCCTGGATGGTTTTGACGATGCCATCGATCTGCTCGGTCGGAGCCCGGTCCATGCCCTTGACCAGCTTGTCCACGATCCCGGCGCTGTCCTTGTTGGCGACGTTATAGGATTTCAGGGCCTGGCGATAGTTGCCTTCCAGATCGGTGTGCACTTTCAGCGCAGCGTCAACGGATTCGGTTTGCACCCCGAGTTCCGCCATAAGGCTCTTGGCCTCTTTCAGATTCTTTCTGACCGCTTCGCCTTCCTTGTCGAATGCCTTCGAATATTTCTCGAATGCCGCCGGATCATTGCCCCGCAGCAAGGTGTTTTTCCATTCCTGAATCTGTTTCTTGAAATCGACCTGGGCTTGCCTCGCCGTGTCCACCGCATTCACCAGCGCGGCGGCTGTTTTTATGCTGCTTTCCACGTTCTGGTACATGTTGGAAAGCCCATACAGGCCATATCCTCCGATTCCTGCCAACAGCAGGGAGAAAAAGGCGGTCAGATAGGCAAGGCGCCCTTTGATGCTCATGTCCCGAATCGCCCTGAACAGCGAGCTCAACACGCCGGGCCTGACGACATCCCCCTCATGGATTTTGAGGTTGGTCCTGCCCTCGCGCATATCGCGATAGAGCTTTTCGGCGGCATCGATTTGCGCCCGCGTCGGTTTGGTGCGTACCGACATGTAGCCCGCCACCTTGCCGTGCTCGCTGATAGGCGTGGCATTGGCCATAACCCAGTAAAAATCGCCGTTCTTGCAGCGATTCTTGACCATGCCCGACCATGGCTTGCCTTTTTTCAGCGTGTTCCAGAGGTCGTCGAACGCCTGCGGCGGCATATCGGGATGGCGCACGAGGTTGTGCGGCTCGCCGATCAATTCTTTTTCGGCGAAGCCGCTGATGTCGATGAATTCCTGGTTGATGTAGGTGATCTGGCCCTTCAGGTCGGTCTTCGAAACAATGAAGGCACCTTCCTTGAGTTCCTGTTCAATGTTTGTTACTGGCGAATTAAGGCGCATATCAATGTTCACTCTTCAGATAAATCTTGCAATTGTATTGCCGGACTCTTCGTCCAACGATCCCGTCTTACTGTTGCCTGATCCTGACCAGCGCGCCGATATCCAATATCATCGCCACCTTGCCGTCGCCCATGATGGTCGCGGCAGAAACGCCCGGCACCTTGCGGTAATTGGTTTCCAGCGTCTTGATTACCACCTGGTGTTGTCCGACCAGTTCGTCCACGAACAGGGCGGCTTTTTTTCCTTCGGCTTCGAGAAGTACCACGATGCCCTGCCTGGGTTCTGTAATGTGCGGCACGATGCCGAATACTTCGTGCAAGGCGATCAGCGGTAAATATTCTCCGCGCACATGGACAACGCGGCCCTTGCCGGCAATGGTCTTGACCTCGTTCTCAGTGGGTTGCAGCGATTCGGTGATGAAAGTCAGCGGGATGATGAAGATCTGGCCGCCCACCGCAATCGACATGCCGTCCAGGATGGCCAGGGTCAGCGGCAGGCGTATGGTGATCCGGCTGCCCCATCCGGCGGAGGATTCAATATCGACCTGACCGCCCATGGCCAGGATGTTTCTTTTCACCACGTCCATGCCGACGCCGCGACCGGACACATCGGTGACCACGTCGGCGGTGGAAAAACCGGGGGCGAAGATCAGTTGCCAGACTTCGCCGTCCGTCATGGTGTCGTTGACCGGGATGTTTTTTTCGCGGGCTTTGGACAGGATTTTTTCGCGGTTCAGTCCGGCTCCGTCGTCGTTGACCGAGATCACGACGTTCCCGCCCTGGTGGGCGGCCTGCAGGGTGATGGTTCCCTGCGCCGGCTTGCCGGCGGCGATGCGCTGCTCAGGCAGTTCGATGCCGTGATCCAGACTGTTGCGCACCAGGTGGGTGAGCGGGTCGGTGATTTTTTCGATCAGGCCCTTGTCCAGCTCGGTGCCTTCGCCGACGGTGACCAGCTCGACTTTCTTTTTCAGCTTGGAAGCCAGATCCCTGACCACGCGCGGGAAACGGCTGAAGGCGAAGCTGATCGGCATCATCCGGATCGACATCACCGATTCCTGCAGGTCGCGCGTGTTGCGCTCCAGTTGGGAAAGGCCGTTCAGCAATTTTTCGTAGATGACAGGATCCACTTCGGAGGCGGTTTGGGCCAGCATGGCCTGGGTGATTACCAGCTCGCCGACCAGGTTGATGAGCTGGTCCACCTTGTCGATGCCGACCCGGATCGAGGCGGATTCGGCCTGCGCGCTGGCGGGCGCCTTGTCCGCTGCACGGCGGCCCGGGTTGGCGTGCTCATCGGGCATTGTCTGCGGTGAAGTGGCGGCAGAGGTGGCGCCGGATTCGGGCTGTTCTTCAGCAGCGGGGGTGCCTGCCGGCGCGTCGATTTTTTTGAAGAAACCGTAGCCGCGCTTTTCATCGGCCTGTTGAACTGCCAGCGCCGCCGAGACATCCACGAAGAAGCCGTAGCCGGCATCGTCTTCCGCAGGCGCTGCCGCTTCGTCAGTGAAAAAACCGTAGCCGGGATCGCTTTCAGCGGACGCTTCGGTGTCGGTAAATAAACCATAACCTGGGTCGGCTTCGCCCGCTTCTGGCTGCGGCTGGGCGGCTTCGGATTCGATTTTGACCTGCTCCGGCTGCGCGAAGAAGGCGAAGATGTCGGCGATGCCGGCTTCGTCCGCCGTGGTCAGCAGCGTCATCTGCCAGGAGCGGGGGGGTGCCTTTTTGCCCTTGCCCTTGCTTTTTGGCGCCTGTTCGGTGACTTCGAGCTTGCCCAGGGCGGCAAGGTCGGCAAACAAGGGTTCCAGATCTTTTGTTTGATCCAGAGTTTTTTGATCAGGGGAAAACTCGATGCGGTAGAGGCGCAGATCAGAACCAGCGCCAATCGAAACAAGCGCCTTTTCCGTTTGATCCCTCTCCCTCTCCCGCTCGCGGGAGAGGGTTGGGGTGAGGGCCGCTTGCGATTCGCCTGCCGGTTTATCGCTCGCCAGGTTGTTGAGCTTTACGCAGATTTCGGCGGCGGCCTGGGTGTCGACTTCCTCACCATTCTGATGACCAGCGAGCTGCCCGCGCAACACGTCGCCGGCTTCGAGAAACGCATCCACCATTTCGCCGCGCAGCGCCAGTTCGTTCTTGCGCAGCCTGTCCAGCAGGGTTTCGAGGATGTGCGTCACCCCGGTCATGTCGGTGAAGCCGAAGGTGCCGCTGCCACCCTTGATGGAATGAGCGGCGCGGAAAATGGCGTTGAGATCGTCCGGGTCGGGTGAATCGACGTCGAGGCTGAGCAGGAGGCGCTCCATCTCGTCCAGGTGTTCGGCGGCTTCGTCGAAGAATACCTGGTAAAACTGACTCATATCGATGGTCATGAGGTGCTTTCTGCGGGCGAGAGGTTAGCCAATAACTTTCTTCACGACATCCAGGAGCTTTTGCGGGTCGAACGGCTTGACCAGCCAGCCCGTGGCGCCTGCCGCCTTGCCCTGGGCTTTCATCGCCTCTCCCGATTCGGTGGTGAGCATCAGGATCGGAACGGCTTTGTAGGTGGGCGTGGCGCGGAGCGACTTGATCAGGGTCAGGCCGTCCATGTTCGGCATGTTCTGGTCGGTAAGAACCAGGTTGAAGGATTTTGTTTTCGATTTGTTCAGGCCGTCCTGGCCGTCCACTGCTTCTACGACTTCATAGCCTGCGCCCTTGAGCGTGAAAGCGACCATCTGACGGATGGAAGCGGAGTCGTCTACTGCCAGAATCGTTTTTGCCATGGTTTTGTAACCCCATAAAATGTGATTTCGGCCTAAGAATAATGCTTATTCCCGGACATGCAAAGAAAAATAAAACCTGAAAAACATGAGGATATGAATATCCTAAAATAATTCGATGTCCCCGGAATCCATCTGGCTTTGCGAAACGGGATTGTGCCTGGATTTCTTGATCAGATCCGAAGCCTGGTAGATGGCTTGATGGAAGTGCTGCAGGCGGAGAATGCATTCGCTGCGCTTGTTTTTGTCGGCCATGGCGTCGTTGATGGGGATTGCCGCAATGCTATGGATGATGGCGCCCATGTCGCCGATGCGCGTGTCGATATGGTTCAGCAGTTGGGATGCCATATCCTGGAATTGCAGCGACGTGACCGCGATGCGCACATTGCCTTCCACTTCGCCGGCAATGTCGGACAGGGCGGTGACGGTGTTCCTCATGCGACCGTTGACTTGCTGAATTTCGGCCATGGCTCCCTGCACCTTGTTTTTCGATTGCAGGGCGAAATTCATGTCGCGCGAGGCCATTTCGTTGATGGCGGTCTCCGCAGCGTGGACCGAACGATAAACCGAGTCCATGTGCGTCCGGATTTCATGGCTGAACTGATTCGACCGGTTGGAAAGGCTGCGCACCTCGTCCGCCACCACGGCGAATCCCCGTCCCGCTTCGCCGGCGCGGGCGGCTTCGATCGCCGCGTTGAGGGCGAGGAGGTTGGTCTGCTTGGAAATGGCCTCGATTTCGCCGAGCACGCCGACGATCTTGTCCACATCGGCGGTAATATCGTCCATCTTTTCCACCAGTCCCATGCCGGCCTTGCTGGTTTCGATGGTGGAATCGACAAACAGGGTCAAGGTGTCGGAAGTTTCATGCACGAAATCCTCGAAACTGACGGCATGGGTGCCCTCGCCCTGCTGGAGCGAGGTCATCTCCAGCGCCAGTTCCTGCTGCTTGTGCGTGCTGGCTTCCATGCCGGTGAAACTGTTCAGCAGTTTCTCGCTCGCGTCCCGGAGCAGATCCTGCATTTGCTGGACTTCGGTTTTGGTGATTTCCATTTGCTCATTGAATTCCGCGGAAAGCTGGACGAACAATTCATGGGTGCGGCGGCTGAGTTCGTGGATTTCGCTATCGACGATTTCCCATTCCTCTGCCGCCTTGGCCTCGAAGCGGCGCAGCGTCAGCAGGAACACGATCATCCAGCCGAAGTAAACGGCGCCGAACAGGAGAAAGTGCATGGTACTGATGGAAGACGTTATCTGGGAAAGTGTGTCGAAATACCATTCGAGAAGAACGCCAAGGAGCCCGATCGCAAGCCCGATCGACATGGCTGAAGCGAAGTAGCGCGCGGATTTTGAGGTCAAGGGTCTCGCCATGTGTTTTAACTCTGGATTGATTCTTGCTGACAGGACATTTTACGCAGTTTCCCCATTGCAAAAAACATTTTGTGATTGTGGGTATATGGATTTCATGATTACATGGCGGGGGCCAATCAATCAAGAGAAACCATGCCGGACAAAAAGCTCCTGTTAAGGCAGTCGAGGTTTTCGGCGAAAGCCGTTGCAGCTCTGCTGGTTTTAGCCCTTGCGGGCGCGCTGGGCAATCACTTTACGCTATGGCTGTTCCCCGGTGTGGATATCCTGTTCGGCAGCATCGCCGTGCTGATCGCGGCCCGCGCGCTCGGCCTGTTCTGGGCCCTGGCGGTCGGTGCCGTTTCCATTATCCCCCTGCTTGCCGTCTCATATCACCCGTTCGGGCCGTTCCTGTATGGCGGCGAGGCAATCGCTCTGGGCTTCGCCTGCAAGTTTAGCCGGCGCAATGTCGTTGCGCTGGACAGCATTTACTGGCTGCTGATCGGCATGCCCGCTACCTGGCTGCTGAATTATTGGGTTGGCAGCGGTGATGGCGATATGGCTATTTATTATGCCCTGCGCAACGGTGTCAACGGTGTCGGCAACGCGCTGGTCGCTTACCTGATCATACATCTGCCGATCCTGCTGGGGGGGGCAGCGCATAACAGGCAGAAAATTTCGTTGCGTCAGGCCGTATTTGCTGTGTTGGTCGCTGCTGCGCTGATGCCTACCCTGGCGCTGACTGCGTCCGGTATTCGTCATCAGCAGGGGATGATAGAGGCCAATATCAGCCGGGAGCTGGGGTTTCTTTCCGAGGAGCTGTTGCGCGAGTTGGAGGCGCATCCCGATCCGAAGGAAATGGCCGAGGAGTTGAAACTGCATGACCGTCATGGGGAAACGCCGCTAACGGTTCTTGACCGGGCCGGGCGGGTTGTCGCCGCATCGCGCGGCGATCTCGTTCCAGGCCAGGTTTATGGGCATGAAAGCGGCGCCAGACTTGATCCAGGAGTATCCCTGAATAGTGTAAACCAGGCTCCGCGAATTATTGCCGCCGCCGCAGTTTACCGCGAGGGCTTTCATTATGAACGGGTAACGGCGCTGCCGGGAAATGGCGGCCTGACCCTGCTGGTGGAAATTCCCGCCGAACCCTATCAGAAGGCCATGCGGGAGGCTTTTTTCAGCAGCATATGGTCGATGCTGG
This sequence comes from uncultured Sulfuricella sp., assembly GCA_964351305.1. GTDB lineage: Bacteria > Pseudomonadota > Gammaproteobacteria > Burkholderiales > Sulfuricellaceae > Sulfuricella. Next base: position 1,311 of record CAYGNO010000083.1, on the reverse strand, counting down.
GTTTTTCTGTGCTGATTTTTTTTCTGGGCAGGCTGGCCAGCTACAAACTTACCGACTCGCTGGTCAGGCTGGCGGAAGCTTCGACCAATCTGAAATGGAAAGTGATCGAAGGAGAGAGCGTCCCTCTTCCGGTCAGCCCGATTATCGAGATCAATACGCTGGTCGCCAATTTCGGCGACATGGCAATCGGTTTGGGGGAAAGTTTCCGCGAGCTTTCGCACTCTCATGAGGCGCTTGAACGGGGCATCAACGAGCGGACCCATGAGCTGCATGAAATCAATCGGCAGCTTGAAGCGGAAATCGCCGAGCGCAAACAGTTCGAGGAGAAACTGGCGGAACGCGCGCTCACGCTCGAAAAAACCATGGGTGAGCTGGAATCCCAGAAATTCGCCCTGGATCAGCACTCGATCGTGGCGATTACCGACCCCGCCGGCAAGATTGTCTACGCCAACGACAAGTTCTGCGAGATCAGCCAGTATTCCCGCGAGGAGCTGCTCGGGCAGAATCCCCGCATAATGAATTCCGGCTACCATCCCAAGTCGTTCTTTGCCGAGTTGTGGGCGACCGTCGCGCGCGGCGAGGTGTGGCGGGGCGAGATGCGGAACCGCAAAAAGGGCGGCAGCTTTTACTGGGTGGCGACCACCATCGTCCCATTTCTGGATCGCTCTGGAAAACCCTACCAGTACGTGGTGATCCGTACCGACATCACGGCGAGTAAAGAGTCGGCAGAATCGCTGGCCAGGCTTAACCGCACCCTGAAAATGCTGAACTCGTGCGACGAGGCGCTGGTGCGCATCCACGACGAAGACGACCTGCTCCACGAGATTTGCCGGATCTGCGTGGAAGCCGGCGGCTATCGCATGGCTTGGGTGGGGTTTGCCCTGCAGGATGCAGGAAAGACGGTGTGGCCGGCCGCAGCAGCGGGGGGCGATCACGGTTATCTGGACAAAGTGGCGATCAGCTGGGACGCCGATGCCGAGCGCGGCGGCGGGCCGATCGGGACGGCCATTCGAGCCAGCCGGTATTGCCTGGTCCAGGACGTTTCCAGCGACCCCCTCATGCAGCCCTGGCGCGACGAAGCGCTGGCGCGCGGCCACACGGCGGTCATAGCGCTGCCGCTGTTTCTCGACGATGGACAGGTCGGCGTGCTGACGGTTTATTCCGCAACTGTCGGCGGGTTCGAAAAGGACGAGGTTGATCTGTTGCGTGACTTGGCGGCGAACCTCGCCTATGGCATCAAATCCCTGCGGCTGGCCGCCGAAAACGAGCGCGCCGGGCAGGAGCTGCTGCTCGCCAAGGAAGAGGCGGAAC
>CAYGNO010000082.1:0-9171 GCA_964351305.1 uncultured Sulfuricella sp. | reverse complement strand
GACGGATTGCTATAACCAACTAAATTTGTTCGACTTTTAACCGGACACTACTGATCCCGCAGTCTGATAAACATAATAAAGTTATTCTACAAACAGAAACCAAAGAAAAAGAAGCAAGGGAACTGGGGAATAGAGGATCTCCTCCAGTTTTCAATAAAAACCTATGGAAAAGAAGATCAATTTACCAAGTATCTAGAGAGTGTGGCACCGACACTTAAGTACATTCGACAAGCCAGAAACGGCTTGGAACATCCTGCCCCACCTACTCTGCAAACAATAATCCACGATTTCACCCTTCTTGCGGATGGCAATATCACCCCTCCAAGCATTGAGGTAATTTCGCGGCCAGACACATATCCTCCAGCAAATGTATCAACAATTATTGAGCAATTAATCGAAGCTTTGCCCCAGATATTTGAAGGTATGCTTGTCTGCCTGTGCAGCAAACATATGCGGAGTATGGGAGGCCTTGAGACACAAATAATCGAATTGAATCCTGAGCAGCGCGGTCGCGACAGGAAGCATGTTCGCTTTTCTTATGGCGTGAAAATTGGTGATGAAATAGCTCCTCTTAGCTAGCCCGCGTAGGGTGCAATACGCTACTCTTATTATCACCCCACCAAATTAAAAAGGTCAGACTCGAAATAGTTTCAAAACGCCACTATGGAAATGAAAAAGATCAACTCCGGTAAATTACGCGCCATCGGCTACGACCCACGCGCCCGGCTGCTGCAAGTCCAGCTCGACGACGGCAGCATGCTGCAATACAGCGGCGTCGGCGAGGAAGCCTGGCGCCGCCTCAGCAGTTCGGGGTCGGCCTGGAGCTATTATCGCGACAACATCGAAGAGGAATTCACAGCCAAGCGTGTTTCCGCCAACGCCCCTGCCGGCAAGAATCCGCTCGACGATTTATTCGGCAAGCCCTGATAACCAGCCTGCTTGTGTGCTTGGCTGCCCACTTTATGACATACCAGTCGATCGACCAGGAAAACCAGACCTTGCATTAGTGCAATAGTTGCACTAACATTACCTCATGCCCACGCTACGCCGATTCGATAATTGCGTTATCCGAATGTATGCGCATGACCACCTACCGCCGCATATCCATATCGGCATGAACGATGGCCGCGAATGCCTGATCGAGATCGACTCCCTGCAGTTTCTTGCGGGCCGCGTTAATCGTCGGGAACTTGCTGATTCTTTGGCATGGACACAGGAGAATCGCGCCGTGCTGCGCAAAAAATGGAAGGAGCTGAACCCATGAAAACCTCAACGAAAACCGAATTCCCGCGTGCCCTGCACGTCGAGGCACTGGAACCCTGCCGCCTGCGCATCCGCTGGGGCTCGGGCGAAACGCTTGAGGTTGACCTTGCCGACAAGTTGAAAGGCCGCGCCCTTGCCCGCCTGCGCCAGCCCGCGTTGTTCGCCAAGGCTCACGCCGCCTGCAACGGCGCCTGCATCGAATGGGAAGACAGCGAATTCGGCGCCGACAATGTCTATGCCTGGACGCGCGAACAAATGGGCGAAGCCTCCCACGAAATGTTCTTTGGCTGGATGCACCGCAACAACCTCACCCTCGATAGCGCCGCCCAGGCCTTGGGCATGAGCCGCCGCATGATCGCCTACTACCGGAACGGTCGCAAACCGATTCCGCAATATGTATGGCTGGCGTGCATCGGGTGGGAGGGATTGCACGAGAAGCAAGCTGCTTAAGGCATTTGGGAAATAATGGCCTGCCCTGATTGTTACCTAAGGAGCAAGAATGGCTAAAGCAAGCAAACAGAAACTGCGCAACATCCACCCCGGCAAAGTATTGCGCGAAGAATTCCTGCTGCCGCTCGGCATCTCCCAATACCGTCTGGCAAAAGAAATCTGCGTGACCGAGGCGCGTATCTCGGCGATCTGTTCCGGAAAACGGGCGATTACGGCGGATACCGCATTGAGCCTGGCCGCATTCTTCGGCACGACCAGCGGCTTCTGGCTGGGTTTGCAGGCAGATTACGATACCGAGGAAGCCGCGAAGGAAATGTCGGACGTGCTGGCGCAGATACATCGCTTTGAGCCGTTGGCGGCTTGACCAGAATACCCACGGTTTCTCGGCTCACCCGGATTTCGGTTCATCTCTCGACGCATTCATGCTTCGCCCGCAAGGGCGATTCTTTTTGACCAATCTTATATGGCAACAACCAACAATCTGAAAACCCTGCAACCCCACTCCGTCTGGTCACATTTCGCCACTCTCTGCGCCATCCCGCGTTCCTCACTGCACGAGGCAGAGCTACGCGACCACCTGATCGCCTGGGCGGAAAAATCGGGCATTTCAACCCAGGTTGATGCGATCGGCAATTTGATCCTGCGCAAACCGGCCAGCCCCGGCTACGAGACGATGCCCGGCGTGATCTTGCAAGGCCATCTCGACATGGTGTGCCAGGCCAATGCCTGCACGCTGCATGACTTTGAGCGCGACCCGATCCAGACCGTGGTGCGCGACGGCTGGGTCATCGCTGAAAACACGACGCTCGGGGCTGATAACGGCATCGGCGTGGCTCTTGCGCTGGCCGCGCTGGAAGAACCAGGGCTGGTTCATCCGGCGCTGGAGGTGCTACTCACCGTCAACGAGGAAAGCGGCATGGATGGCGCGCGCGGGCTGGCCTCCGGCACCTTGCACGGCAAGACGCTGATCAACCTCGACACCGAGGAGTGGGGGCATTTCTATCTGGGCTGCGCGGGCGGCGTGGATGTGGAGGTGCGCCACGATTGCGAGCAGGAAGACCTGCCGCCGGGTTATGCGCTGCTGCAACTGAAAGTATCCGGGCTGCGCGGCGGGCATTCCGGCATCGACATCCACCTCGGGCGCGGCAATGCGATCAAGCTGCTGACGGAGGCGCTGCATGAGCTGGCCGAACGCTTCGACTTACGCCTGATCGGGGTGCAGGGCGGCACGGCGCGCAACGCCATTCCGCGCGAGGCATTTGCGGTGTTTGCGCTGCCTGCTGCCGATGCTGCGCAACTGGAAAGTTGGGGTCGGCAGAAACATGCGGTGTGGCGGGAGCGGTTTGCGGAGGTGGATGCGGGGGTAAGCTTGGAGATTCGGCGAGATCCCCTCACCCTGGCCCTCTCCCCGGAGGGGCGAGGGAACATAATTGCCAAAGCTGAGCGCGACCGTCTGCTCAATTTCCTCGACAGCGCTGCCAACGGCGTGGCGCGCACCAGCAACGCCTTTCCGGGCGTGACCGACACCTCGAACAACCTCGGCGTGGTTGCGCTTGAACAGGGGGCGTTCCGCGCGACGTTCAAGGTGCGCTCGCTGCTCGATGCACGTGCCGATGCGCTGGCCGACGAGCTGGCCGCGCATGCCGCATCATCTGGATTGCGCGCCTGGAAGGACGGCGCGTATCCGGGCTGGACGCCGAACCCGGCCTCCCCCTTGCTCGGGCTATGCCAGCAGGTCTACCGCCAGGAGTTCGGCCAGCACGCCAGCCTGCAAGTGATCCACGCCGGGCTGGAGTGCGGCCTGCTGGCGGCAAGCCACCCGCAACTGGACATGATTTCCTTCGGGCCGGACATCCGCGGCGCCCATGCGCCGGGAGAAAGCGTCGAAATCGAGTCAGTGGGACACTGCTGGCAACTGCTTAAAGCGGTGCTGCAGAGATTGGCAAACGGTTAGGAGCCCTTCATTTCCCCTCAGGGCAATTCGCAATGCACTTCACCTCCTGAGTCCGCTTGCCGCCGCAGGCAAGAAAGCAGGTATCGTAGATGGGCTGACAGCCGCATTCAACCTCGCATTTTTCCTTCCTGAGCCGGTCGAACTCCTCGTCACGGCTGGGCTTTTTGGGCGCAGCAGGCGGAAAGTAGTACGGGCCAGGCCAGGGGTGATAAAAACCGTGTCCATGCCAGAAGGAATCGTGCCAGCTCAGAGACAGGTACAACTGATAACGCTCCAGCCCCCAGCGATACTGATCCAATTCAGCGGCATAGCGCTTGATGGCCTCGCCGTAACGCCCTTCCACCAATGGTGCTATGCCTGCCAGGCAAGCCTGGTAATCCGCCGTGCATCGCTGCTGGCACGCCTCCATTTTCTGCCCGCATTTTTCCAGGCAAGCCTGTCCTGCGCTATCGGCAGGCGGTTCATAGCGGTAAATGGATTGGTAACGCGGACTCGGGCTGGCGCAACCTGCCAGGCCAACGATCACAACACCCAGAATCAGGCCACGCAGAGCGGGAAGCATGTTTCTCCTTCAAATACCGAATCAGGCGGCTTCATTTTCAATCATAGCAACTTCCGGTTTCATCAAGACTGCTATAATTCCCGACTTGGACCATCCATGATATTCAAAGGAAAAGTGATATGAAGCGTTCCGCCCTTCTGCTGTGTTTCCTGAGCCTGGCGCTCTCCGCCCACGCTGCCGACGCCTCGACTGATGCAGGGCTGACGGAGGTTCAGGCTTTGGGCCGCATCAACGGTCAGGCGCTTGCCTGCGGCTACGCAGACACCGCCTCCCGCATCAAGACCGTGATGATTCAGCATGCACCCAAATCGCGGCGCTACGGGGCGGCCTTCGAGGAAGCCACCAACAAGGCCTTCCTCGACCAGAGCAGGAAGGAGATGACCACCTGCCCTGATGGCCCCACTCTCAGCGGACAGGTCGATGAAGCGACCCAACGCTTGCTGGCTGCCGTACCAGCCCCTGTAGCGAAGTAACCCCCCATGAACCGATTGTATCTTGCCATTCTAGCCACAGCCCTGCTGTGCGCGGCGCCTGTACGGGCCGAGACGCCTTCGCCCGTTGAGGACGATCAACCGGAAATCGGGATCGTTTCCCGTTATCTGCTGATGGATTCCAAGGGGCGGGCGATTTCCGATCAGGATTTTCGCGGCAGCTTTCAGCTCATCGCTTTCGGTTACACCTTCTGCCCGGATATCTGCCCAACCACCCTGGCGGAAATATCGCTGATCATTGAAAAACTGGGCAACCGCGCAGAGCAGCTACAACCCCTGTTCGTGACCGTGGATCCGGAACGGGATACTCCCGAAGTGTTGCGCCGCTATACCGTGTATTTTCACCCGCGCATCATCGGCCTCACCGGCTCGCCGGAACTGGTGCGACGCGTAGCCGACCACTTCAAGGTGCGGTACGAAAAACACTGGGAACCCGGCGCGGAAAAAGACAAGTATTCGGTGGACCACTCGGCGGGCATGTACCTGCTGGGGCCGGATGGGCGCTTTCTCAAAAAATTCGCCTATGCCACCCCACCCCAGGAAGTGGCCGACCGGATTCGGGCACTGATGGAAGATATCAAGTTGCCGTCACCGGCGAAACGGCCACCCGCCAGGAAGGCTCGTTAACCTCACAGGTTATCACACACCGGGCAAGCAAGTTACCCATTTGGGCAGTGGCTAAAAGCGAACAGCTTGTTTAAACTATTGCCTGTCCTTCATTCAAATTATTCAAGACGATGATTCTCTCTTACGACGTAGAAGAAGCCGATTTCGACGAACTGGTGGTTGCCCGCTCGAACCAGGTACCGGTGTTGCTGGATATCGGCGCCGAATGGTGCAGCCCGTGTCGTGTGCTGGGGCCGATGCTGGAAAGGCTGGTCAAAGAATATGATGGGAAATTTGTGCTGGCGAAAGTCGATGCCGACGAAAACATGCGTATCGCCGGTCGGCATCAGGCGAGAGGCTTCCCGACAGTCATCGCCTACAGCCGCGGGCAGGAAATCGACCGTTTTCACAGCGCGCAGACCGAAGGCTTTCTGCGTCGCTTTCTCGATAGCTTCATCGAGCGCCATACCGCCGGAAACGACGCAACCGAGCCAGCGCTTCAGCCCGGCTGACAGGCGGCTAGAGGCACCCGCCGCAACTGCCGCACCGCCAGTCATGGGGGTTCGCCGCCTGATAAAACCAGCGCATGTGTGCCTCATCGACAGGAATGCCGTTCCCGGAAAAAAGATCGGCCAGCCAACCGGCATGCTCCAGTATCCAGTCGTCCTCTAGCAACCCTTCGGCAAAATCCTCGTCGTCGGGGTAGATGTAGCTGAATATGCCGAAGGTGCCCATGTCCTTCTCGCGCCTTCCGGCATCAATGGTCAGAAGCTGCCCGAGGTAGTGGATTTCCCATTGGCCAAGGCAAAGGTTGTTTCCTTTGCTCGTCCAGCAGGCGGTAAACGGATTCGGCATGTTAAGGCAGGATTGATAACGTGGCTAAAATGGCGAACATTATACCGCCACGAAGCCAAGTTACAGGCCCACGACGGTAATCCGCACCCCAAGACATTCGACCACCTGACCGATGCGGATTTTCGCCGTTTTGCGGCTCTCTGGCTGGCCATCCACAGTCACCAGACCCTCAGCGACCAGGGCTTTTCCGCGCCCGCCACTTTCCGCCACGCCGGCAAGCTTGAGCAGGTTGCAGAGTTCGATGTATTCGCCTTTAAGCGGGATTTCAATGGATTGCATAGTGATTCCCTAAAATAGATGCGCCACGGTACGACGCCGTAAATTCAGTGTCAACCATGCCTTGATCAGGCCATAGACAATGCTTCGCGGGTGCAAGCAAATCGGTTATTCTTCGCATCCCGATACCGCACATCAAACGGCGCACACGACACCCGAAAAAACCATATGGCCATAAAATCAACCATCTTCAAAGCCGATCTGCAAATCGCCGACATGGATCGCAACTATTACCAGGACCATGCGCTCACCATCGCCCAGCATCCTTCGGAAACCGACGAACGCATGATGGTGCGAGTACTGGCCTTTGCGCTGCACGCCCATGAGGCTTTGTCATTCGGCAAGGGGCTGAGCGCCGATGACGAGCCCGACCTGTGGCAAAAGGACTTGACCGGCACCATAGAACTCTGGATAGACGTGGGCTTGCCCGATGAAAAACTCATCCGCAAAGCCTGCGGCCGCGCCAGGCAGGTTATCGTCTATACCTATGGCGGCCGTGGCGCCGACATCTGGTGGAACCAGAACGGCAGCAAACTCGACCGGCTCAACAACCTGACCGTAATCAACCTGCCGGAGACCACCAGCCATGCCCTGGCAACGCTGGTGCAGCGCACCATGCAGCTGCAAATGACCATTCAGGACGGGGAGATTTGGATAGCTGACCATAACGTCAGAATACAGGTCGAACTGTCGGTACTAAAAACCCCGTCGGGATCCTTTCGCTGACCCGGCGCGAGCACAAACTTGGCAAGATGCGGCAAAGCATACCAGTTGATCCGGTAAAGTTTCAATTCCCTGCCCGCTCCGAGAGGCGGGCACTACCTTTGCGAAAAAAACGATATTCCTGGACATGACATCGCGATATCAGAAACTTCAAGCAGATGCATCTCCGAAACAGCCATCTGCTTTTTAATTCCTGCGTGTTCATCAGGCTTCTGCTCCGGAACGCGCTACCACCTCCCCGCTTGAAATCCATTTTTTTTATCCTATCGTTAATAAACCGGTTGTGCCGCCAAGAAATTCCTTGCCTCCCTCCACGCGACCGGCCGTACTTTTAGGTGACGTTAGGAATCAATTATGGCTGCGATGAATAGATTCGGATCAGTTATTGGATTGTTTATTGTCCTGGCACTGGGTGCGTGCGGAACTGTAGGCTATCCCACCACCGACAGCACTTCATCAGGATATGGCGTAGTGCAATCCATTGAACTCGTCAAGCAAGGCGATAGCAGTATGGGTGTGGGCACCATCGCTGGCGGCGTGGTTGGGGGAGTGCTCGGCAGCCAGGTAGGATCTGGGACAGGCCAAACTGCTGCGACCATCGGCGGTGCGGCCGCTGGGGCTTATATCGGGCATCAGATGGAAAAAGGGAAAGGCGATGTGTATAAATTTACCATCCGTATGGATAACGGGACCTATCAAACATTGACGCAAAGCACGAGCACTAATTTTAGGGTGGGCGACCGGGTGCGGATTGAAAACGGTATCCTGTCGCGGCCCTAACATTTTTGCGACGGGTGGCTTTTCGGGATTGCGGCTTCGATGCAATCGAAAATGGGAAGGATATTCCATATCACCTTTTGATATTGCAACACAAGTTGCAAGAAAGGCCTCTTGATCGCACCCGTCGATCGAGAGGAATCGTGAATCAATCATTTCTCAGGAGCATAACCATGACACTATTTAATCGGTTCACCACTTTGTTCTTCGCTGTTTTGCTGGCTTCTCTCCTCGGATGCGCATCGACATCCAAGCAGGAGGGAACCGGAGAGTATATTGACGACTCCGTCATTACCACCAAAGTGAAGGCGGCTATTTTCAACGAGCCATCCCTGAAATCGGCCGAAATCAATGTCGAAACCTTCAAAGGAGAGGTTCAGTTGAGCGGTTTCGTCAGATCCCAAGCCGACATCAACAAGGCGGTCGAACTTTCGCGCAGCGTCAAGGGCGTAAAATCCGTCAAAAACGACATGCGGCTTAAGTAACGTTGAAACTGCCTGTCACCATCCGGCCACGGCATCCTAGTCATAGAGCCGTGGGACAGCCTATATGGTAATGGACGGCCTCTTGCGGCAATGCCCATCGTCTTCTGACTACCGGCAGAAGCCGCTTCCAGGGTAAATATGACCGTTCCGGCAGTGCCGCACCGCTCACACCGAAAACCATCGTATTGATGGAGGCGCGGCCGTCCGACAAATTGGCAGGAGTGGCAAACATGCTTGAGACTATTGCGGTCATCCTGATCATCCTCTGGCTTCTGGGCTCTATCACCTCGTACACCATGGGAGGGTTCATTCATGCTCTCTTGGTCATCGCGGTTGTGGTGATTCTGATTCGCGTCATTCAAGGTCGGCGCCTGTAGCAACCCTGGATGGTTCTATGCATCGGAGCACTGGGCATAGCGCTTCGGCTGCTCGCGATCCCGGATTTGATAGTCACTCCCTGGCGCGCTGCCGGTGGTGGATATCCAAGAGTTTATTTAATCGGAGGAGACGAAATGAACTCAGTCAAAATTGCGGCAATCGTGCTGATCGTAGCCGGCGCCTTGGGGCTGGCTTATGGCAGTTTTAGCTATACCAAGGAAACCCATGAGGCCAGGCTGGGATCGATCGAGTTGTCGGTAAAAGAAAAACAGACGGTCAACGTCCCAGTCTGGGCAAGCCTGTCAGTTTTTTTGTGTGTGAAGGTCATGAGATGATACCGAAAGGAAACCA
>CAYGNO010000081.1:0-9386 GCA_964351305.1 uncultured Sulfuricella sp. | reverse complement strand
CCATGTGCGCGACAAAGCGAGTCTTGCCGCAGCCGGTCGGCCCCTTGATCAGCAGTGGCAACTGGTTGCGGTAAGCGTGTTCGAACAATTCCATTTCGTTGCTGTGCGGTTTGTAGAATGGCACGTTGCTCATGAGGGTACTTTCAATTTGACAGAGGGTGGGCGTGTTGGTTGCAGTTATTTGAGTCCGACCAGGTAGGCGATGGCGATGCCGCCGCCGACTATCACCAGCCAGGATGCCATGATGGCGCGCCACAGCAGGCTGGTTTTGCGCAGGCCCATGAAGAAGCCGGCGACCATTTCGCCCTTGATGAAGGTGATGATCAGTACCAGCATCACGATTTGTGTGCCGCCCAGTTCCATCCTGCCGATGCCGTAGGTGATGCCGGTCAGCATCAAAAGGGCAAGCCAGACGCGGGTGCAGGGACGGATGAACTGGCTGCGTTGGTTTTCGATGTTAGGCATTTTCTCTCAACGAATGACGTAAACCAGAGGGAACAGGATGATCCACAGCAGGTCTACCATGTGCCAGTAGGAAGCGCCGGTCTCGACGCCGGTGTGGTGCTCCGCGCTGTAGCCACCGCGCCGCGCTTTCAGCATCACCGCCGCCAGGATCACCATGCCGAGGATGACGTGCATGAAGTGGAAGATGGTAAGCGATAAATAGAACATGTAGAAGGTATTGGTGCTGAGCGAGATTCCGGCGGAAAACTTGGCGTGAAACTCAAACAGCTTGATTACCAGGAATACGCCACCCAGGCCGATGGCCGCGCCCAGCCAGTGGACGCACCGGCGCGACAACCCTTCGCGGATGGCGGCAACGGCGCGCACCACGAAATAGCTGCTGGTGATCAGGACCACGGTATTGATGGCGCCGGATTCGCGGTTGAGGTGTTGTTGCGATTCGTTGAACAGCTCGACATTGTGGGCGCGGGCGAAGGCGTAAGAAAGAAAAAATACGCCGAATGCCAGCAGTTCGGCATAGATGAACAGCCAGATTGCCAGATCTCCTGGCGGGGTGCCGGGCTTGTGGCTGTCCGGGGCAAGGGTTTGTGTAGACATTGATATTGAATTCCGATTCCGAATAAATATGATCGCTGCGCTGGCTTCATCTTGGGTTCCTCGCCGTACTGTACGTACTGTCTGGGTTGCCTTGGTTCTTGCCGCCTTGTTTTCCTGTTTATTCGGAATTGGAATAACCGGTGTGGCGCAAAACGCGACATTCTAGCGCTTGCCGTCCCGGGATAATAGCCTATTAAAACAGTCTGGTATTTGAGGTTAAAAAAGGGAGGGGCGAACCCCTCCCTTTCAGGCTTTAAGCCGCTTCTTTAGTTTCGCCTTTGACGAAGAAACTGATGATGTAGAGAACCAGGCCGATCAGGAAGATCACACCCGTGATCTCACGCAACCAGTAGAACAGCGTGATCTGGTCCTGCGCCGCCATGAAGCTGAGCGGTGCAGTAGACACGCGTTGCAGCCACACTTGCAGGATGCCGGCAGCAGTCAGGAACAGGGTGATGAACACGATGGAGACGGTCATCAGCCAGAACGACCACATTTCCAGCGCCTGGGACTTTTCGCTGTTGGCGGCACGTCCGCGCATCATCGGCATGGCGTAGGAGATGATGGCCAGAACCACCATCACATACGCGCCGTAGAACGCCATGTGGCCGTGGGCAGCGGTGATCTGGGTGCCGTGGGTGAAGTAGTTCACCGGAGCCAGGGTGTGCAGGAAGCCCCACACGCCGGCACCAAGGAACGACATCACGGCAGTGCCCAGCGCCCACAGCGTGGCAGCCTTGTTGGGATGCTCGCGGCGGCGGCGATTCACCATGTTGAACGCGAACACCGTCATCATGAAGAAAGGAATCGGTTCCAGTGCGGAGAACACCGAACCAAACCACTGCCAGTACTCAGGCGTGCCGATCCAGAAGTAGTGGTGACCCATGCCGACGATACCGGTGATCAGGGTCATGGCAATGATCATGTACAGCCACTTCTCGATGATTTCGCGGTCGACACCGGTAACCTTGATCAGCACGAAAGCCAGCAGCGAGCCGAGGATCAGTTCCCATACGCCTTCCACCCAGAGATGCACGGTCCACCACCAGAAGTACTTGTCCAGCACCAGGTTGGAGGGGTTGTAGAAGGAGAACAGGAAGAACACCGCCAAGCCCCACAAGCCCATCAGCAGAACGATGCTGATCGAGGTCTTGCGGCCTTTCAGCACGGTCATGGTGATGTTGAAGAGCATAGCCAGCGCCACGACCACGATACCCAGCTTGGTGAACAGCGGTTGTTCCAGGAACTCGCGTCCCATCGTCGGCCACAGGTCGTTGAATGAGTACTTGGCCAGGGTGGCATAAGGTACCGTCAGGTAGCCGACGATGGTCAGCGCGCCGGCGACCAGGAAGATCCAGAACATGAGCAATGCCAGCTTGGGGCTGAACAGCTCTGATTCCGTTTCCTCCGGGATGATGTAGTAGGCTGCGCCCATAAAGCCGAACAGCAGCCACACGATCAGCAGGTTGGTGTGCACCATGCGGGCGACGTTGAAGGGAATTTCAGGGAACAGGAAGTCCCCCATGACGTATTGCAGGCCCATGATCAGGCCGAACAGGATCTGTCCGACGAATAGGCCGATGGCAGCGATAAAGTAGGGCTTCGCTACCGCCTGAGATTGATATTGCATAAGTTTTCCTCCTAAGCCTTTAAGAAATCAGAGTGGCCGAAATTAACCTTCGATGTTCGGCGGCCAATTGGCGGTGTTGATTTCGCTGGTCCATTTCAGGAATGCCACCATGTCATCCAGTTCCTGATCGGTCAGGTTGAATTGCGGCATCTGGCGACGCGCTCCCGGTGTGCCTTCGACAGGGCGGCTCTTGATCCAAGCCTTGACGAATTCACCACCGCGGCGTTTGTAGACATTGCCGAGTTCCGGGGCGTAGTAGGCGCCTTCACCGAGCAGCGTGTGGCAACCGATACAGTTGTTCTTTTCCCATATCATCTTGCCGTTTTCCACTGCGGGAGTGATGTTTTCCCGGTGGTCGCGTTTCGGCAGGACCTGCATAGTGTCGAAAGTCAGGGCGACGAGGAGGAGGAAAAAGAATGTTGACCCCCCGAAGAAAATATTTCGCGCCATTGACTTGGTAAATGCTTGGCTCATGTTTACCCCCTAAAGTTAATCCAAAAAAGCTTCTTTATTGCTATTTATGCTATTTAATCACTAAATTGCGCATACATTTTGCATGGCCCCTTAACTATAGCCCGGCGGCTGGATTGCTCTGTTACCTCACTTGGCGCAGAGATAGCCCCTATAGTTTTCTACGGTGCAGGCTGCAATTTAGTGGATATGGGAGAATCCAACCTTGATCTAGGTCAAGGATTCTGAGAAGCGCTTAAACAAGAATGGGAGCGCCTCCTGTCGCGGGTTTTCACCCTGATTGAAGCAGGGATTTTATTCGGTGGGCGGGCATGAGTTTTTATGTGATCATATGATCACCGCCTGCCCGCCGGCTTCGGGTTAATTTTCCATTTTTTGCAGCATTTAATTTGGCACGCAGGATTATCATGGACACTATCAGTAATTATATGACCGGCGATCATCATCGCTGCGACGAATTGTTCTCGCAGGCGGAAGCGGCTGCTTCCGGCCAGGATTGGGGCACGATCGCTGCCGATTTGCAGGTCTTTCTCGATTCCATGCACCGGCATTTCAAGATGGAGGAAGAAGTGTTGTTTCCCGCTTTCGAGCAGCGCACCGGCATGAGCATGGGGCCGACCCAGGTAATGCGGATGGAGCACGTCCAGATGCGCGAATTATTCGATGCCATGGCCGATGCGGTGAAGCAACAGGACCGTGACGAATTTCTGGGTCAGGCGGAGACGCTGCTGGTGATGATGCAGCAGCACAACATGAAGGAAGAGCAGATGCTCTATCGCATGGCCGACCAGGCACTGGCAGGTGAAATGGAAGAGGTGCTGCAACAGATGCGTGCTGTAGGCGCGTAGCGGGCGAAACGGCGATGAATCAGGAGCGCGTATTGGATGTCCGCGGACTGGAGCCGCCCGAACCGCTGGAAAGGGTGCTGGATGCTATCGCGACGCTGCAACCGGGCGAGCGCGTGCGCATGATTCATCACCGGGAGCCATGTTTGCTGTACCCGTTGCTGTCGAAACGGGGTTTTAACCATCTGGCCGAAGCCAAATCGGAAGACCATCATGAGATTCTGATCTGGCGCAGGGGGGATGCGGCGGCTGCGCCATACGGCCTGCAAGAATGAGCTTGCAACCCGGCCTCTCCTTCAGCCAGGCGCCGCCGATCCTGGTGCCGCTCCGCTTTTTCCTGAGCGCGCCGCTGTTCGGCCTGCTGGCCGCGTTGCTCATGCTGTGGTACGGCACTTCCCTGATGGACAGCCGTTGGCAGCCGTCAGTGCTGGCGTTGACGCACCTGATGACGCTCGGCTTTCTCGGCATGGCGATGGTCGGGGCCATGATGCAGATGCTGCCGGTAGTGGCCGGTTCGCCGGTTGCCCATCCGGTGGGCGTGGCGCGCGCCGTTCATGTTTTGCTGCTGCCGGGCGTGCTGTTGCTGGCGGGCGGTTTTCTCTTCGGCACGCATTGGCCGATGCGCATCGCAATGTTTCTGCTGGGCAGCGGTTTTACAGTGTTTGCCGCCGCCGTGGGTCTGAGCCTGAAACGGGCGCCGCCGGACAGCCCGACTGTGGTTGGGATGCGCTTTGCGGTCGGCGCGCTGGTGGTCACCGCAGCCCTCGGGTTGACCCTGGCCAGCAATTACGGCTGGGATTGGTGGCTGATCGAGCGGGTGCGATTGACCAATCTTCACCTGACCTGGGGCCTGCTGGGGTGGGTCGGGCTGCTGGTGGTGGGCGTCTCCTACCAGGTGGTGCCGATGTTCCAGCTCACTCCTTTCTATCCCAAGCCGCTGACGCGTTGGCTTACGGCGGCGCTATTTGCGTTTTTGCTGCTGTGGTCGGTTGCCCACATATTGCCTGAGGGGGCGCAGGAACGGGCGATGCTGGCGGTGGGCTCGGTCGCCGCAATCGGTTTCGCGGTGTTTGCGGTTGTCACTTTGCGCCTCCAGTTGCGGCGTCGCCGCAAGCAGTCGGACGTGACGCTGCTGTTCTGGCGCTTCGGCATGGCGTGCCTGCTGCTAGCCCTGGTTCTGGGTGTTGCCGGGCAGGTTATTCCGGCATTGGATCGGATGCAAGACGACAACTTTGCGCTGGCGTTCCTGTTCATTGCCGGTTTCGCGGTGTCGGTGGTGAACGGCATGCTCTACAAGATCGTGCCGTTCCTGATCTGGTTTCATCTGCAAAGCATGCTGATGGGCGTGACGAGGGTGCCGAACATGAGGCTGATCATGCCGGAGCAGGGAATGCGCCGGCAGATGTGGCTGCATTTCGCGGCGGTACCCCTGCTGGTTTTGTCCGCGCTCTGGCCGCCGCTGATTTACCCGGCGGCGTTGCTGTTAGGCACTTCCATGATATTGTTGGAGATCAATCTGCTGTACGCTTTCCGGGTCTACCAACAGAACGCCAAACTGGCGCCTAAGGGCGAACCGTCGCCAACTTGAGGGGAATCATGCAAAGCCCGTTTTTACTCGAAAACGAAAGCGCTTATCAGGCATGGCGCAGCCGTAAGCTGGAAAATTACCCTACCCGCCTGGAGCAGATCGTGGTCGAGGCCAACGACCCGCGCAGCCTGACACAGGCTGAATATCAGGCGATTCTGCGGGCCTGCCAGAAAACCAATATGGCGATCTATGCCGGCAAGACCGGCACCGATCCGGACAAGGACATCCCGCGTCTGCTCGGCAAGCGGTATGGCCTGGAGCGCCTGGATTGCAACATGCTCGCCGACGACGATGGCCTGACTTCGCTCAAGGTGGGGGAAAGCGCGCCGCGCCACGGCTTTATTCCCTATTCCAACAAGCCGATCAAGTGGCACACCGATGGCTACTACAATACGCCGGAGCGCCAGATTTGGGGCTTGCAGCTACATTGCGTGCAAAGTTCGGCGGAAGGCGGCGAAAATGCCCTGCTGGATCATGAGATCGCCTACCTGCTGATGCGCGACGAGAACCCCGATTTCATCCGCGCCCTGGTGCAGCCCGATGCCATGACCATACCGGCGCGGGTCGAGGAGGATGGCGTGGCGAGGCCGGACCAGACCGGTCCGGTGTTTGCCGTGCATCCGGTCAGCGGCTCACTGCACATGCGCTATACTGCGCGCACCCGCAGCATTGTCTGGAAGCAGAACGAAACAACGCTGGCGGCGGTGGCCTTTCTGGAAAAGCTTCTCGCCGGCGACCTGCCGTATATTTACCGTGGCCGCCTGGAGCCGGGGATGGGGCTGATCTGCAACAATGTCCTGCATGACCGCGCCGGATTCAGCGATTCCCCGGACAAGAAACGCCTGCTCTATCGCGCCCGCTACTACGACCGGATTGCCGGTACGGGGGTGAATGAGGTGTATCCGGGCTTAGGCTGAAAACGCCGCCTTCCGACCGGTCACCAGGTATTCCAGCAGATCCCTCACCGGGCGGATGGCAGAGCCGAACGGCAGGCTTTCCGAGCCGCGGAAGAACAGGCCCTTGTCGATGTCGCCGCGCATTGCGGCGGCAAGCTGGGAGTCGATGCAGAACTGGCCCATTTTCGAGACGCCGTCGCGCAGCCCGCAATCCGACAGGCAGTCGAGTACGGCGGCGCATTTCGCGCGAATCGGGTCGGCGTAAGACATCAGCTTGATCTCGCGCTTCAGGTAATTCTTCAGCCACGGCGTCAGCACTGCGCGCGCGGGCAGGCCGGCGGCACTCATGAAGGTGACGATGTCCTCCGGCCTGGCTTCGGCCAGCACCTTCTTGAAATTGGGGTGGGCGTCGCCTTCCTCGGTCACCGCGAACGGCGTGCCGATTTGCACTGCGCTGGCGCCGAGCGCCAGCAGGTCACGAGTTTTTTCGAAGGTGTTGACGCCGCCAGCCGGGATCAGCGGAATACGCTCGCGCTCGATGCCGAATTCCCTGAACAGATTGAACACGCCTTCCAGCACGCCGGGAAAATCGAAGCGCGGGTCGGTGATGTCGTCCGGCTTGGGCGCGCCGAGGTGGCCGCCGGCATAGCGCGGATGCTCGATGATGATGGCGTCGGGCAGTTTCTGCTTGCGCATCCATTTCTTCAGCACCACGTTGATGCCGCGCACGTCGGACAGGATCGGCACCAGCGCGACATTGGGGAAGCCCTCCGTCATTTCCGGCAGGTCGAATGGCAGCCCGGCGCCCATCACGATCGCATCGGCGCCGCTTTCGCAGGCCTGGCGTACCAGTTGAGGATGTTCGGTGACCGCTTTCATGATGTTGACGGCGATCATGCCATTGCCATGGGCGATTTCCTTGGCGCTTTTAATTTCGCGGTCGAGCGCGGCCAGGTTGGCGCGGTTCATGGCATCCTTGTTTTTCGGCTGCATCGACTGTTCCATCAGATCCGGGTGATGGCGGCGCAGGTCGATGCTGGCGATGGTGCCCACCGCGTTTTCCCCGGCGACCGTGCCGGCCAGATGGTGCGCAGAAACGCCGACTCCCATGCCGCCCTGCACGATGGGTAGCAGCTCTTTTCCCTTGAGCTTGAACAGGGGCAAATCAGTGTGCAGCATTCAATTTCCTTACGGTGAGTACCCAATGGCGATTGGAGAGCGTCGCCTGGTTTTGGTTCGGTTTCAAGGCAAATATTGTTTGAAAATCAATAAATTCTACCTTAAAGGACTCCGGCTTTCCATGGGTCGAAGCCCGTGATGCTTCAATCAGTCGCCCCGGTTAAGCAGGGTTTTGGCCGCGCCGATCAGCTGCAGCAGGAACAGGGCGAGCGCTGCCACAGCCAGTATCATCCCGCCGCGCCAGCCGCTGGCAAGGAACAGGCCGCCGCCGAGAAACAACAGGCCGCGTATCCCGCCGCCCCATTGCAACCGCTGCCGGATTTGGCCATGCCAGGCGGTTTGCGGGCCGGGTTTTAGCCATACCGGCAGCAACTGGCTGACCGCGCCGGTCACCAGCGGGAACAGGAAGGCGAGGATGAAGGCATGGGCGCTGTTGCTGGGGAGGAGTATGCCGGCAGCGTGCAGGGCCCCGAACAGCATGGCGGCGGAAAATCCGGCCAAGGCCGCAGCGAGCGAGGGCGCCGCGCCGTGGACATACCGAATTTCAGCGCGATAGAGCGTGAACCAGGCCCGGCCCAGCCGCAATACCGGCAGCGCCCACAGCAGCGTGCCCAGCCATGCCAGAGGCGTGAGCCAGGCACTTCCGACGGCGACCAGCAGCGTGCCGCCCAGCGCCCATTTCAAATCCTGACGCAACCGGGTTGCGGCTTGCGGATCTGTCCGCCCGGCTGCCGTGGGCAACAGCACCTGCAGGGTGGCAATGGCGGTCAGCCCGATGAAACCCAGGGTGTTGAGGTGAAGATGCAGCCGCTTCAGCGCCAGCCGCTGCTCCGGCCACAGCGCCATGGCGGCCACTGCCGCCAGCGCCAGCATCAGGCAGGCGATCGCGGCGAGGTACCAGTACAGGCAGGGATGCGGTTTGCCCAGAGCCGATCTGCCGCGCCTGACAATCCATCCGGCAAACGCGGAAGCAGCAGCCAGCGCGAGCAGCGCGGCGAAATAATAAACCGGGTTGGGCGCGATAAAGGAAAAAACGGCCAGCGCCCCAGCCGCCAGCGCCAGCCAGGGGATTGTGCGCACGCCGGCGGCGGGCGCACCGCTGCGCGTCAGCACCGGCACGAAATGGCTCATTGCACCCAGGATCAGCGGCATGACGCCCGCAGCCAGGGCGAGATGGATGTGGGCGGCAGGGGGCAGAGGCTGGAGCCAGGCCAGAATAACGGCGCCGGCGAAGCTTGCCAGCGCGGTCAGTGCCAGTGCAGCCAGCATGCCGGCAGTCCTACTTTTTACTTGCGGGAGAAGTCGATCACGATCTGGCCGGGTTCGCGGGCGACGTAATTGATCTCGATGGCGTCGCCGTAGCGCTCCATCAATTGGGCCAGCAGCGGCAGCGGGTCGTGGTCGTTGACGAAACGCATGGTTTCGCCCGGATGCAGCGAATCCAGCGCGCCGAAGATAGCGGCATGGCGGAAGCGCTTGGCAACGCCGCGCGCGTCGAACGGGTAGCGCATGTCGGGGGAGATGATGTTGGCGCAGTTGTGGGACATTTTCGGGTTCCTTGAAACGGTTAATCGGGGGTTAATGCCCGACTATTTTAATAAGATGCATTAAAAATGCAAGTTCAAGTTTGCGAGTTCAACTCGGTTAATCCATTAACGTAAAACTTGTGATTTTAGGCGCTAACTTACAGCATCCACATTCCCTCCCCTTTTTAG
>CAYGNO010000080.1:0-9530 GCA_964351305.1 uncultured Sulfuricella sp. | reverse complement strand
TTCCCAGATTGCCGCGCCGACTCCGGAAAGCCTGTGGCTGGGGATACGCATCGAACGCAGGCTGGGCAACCGTAGCGACGAAGCCAGTTATGGCCTGCAACTGAGGAAAACTTTCCCCGATTCGCCTGAAGCCCAGGCGTTGCATAGCGGGAAATATGAGTAAGGGTAAGGGAGTGATGGGTAATGAGGGATGAGCGATGGTCGAAAGGTTTTCATCACCCATTCCCCATTACCCATCACCATATGGCTCATTTCAACCCCAAATTCTTGCTGAATTTTGACAACATTTGACTGAAAATAAGAGACCAAATAGCGTGAGGTATTGAGTGACTGAAGAATTCGAGGGTAATGCTGCCGAGCAGCAGGCAGAGGTTAGGCCGAGTGCGGGCAAGGTGCTTGCCGAAGCACGCGAGCGGCTTGGCTTGAACGTGGCTGAAGTGGCACGCCAACTCAGGCTTTCTCCGCGCCAGATCGAGGCGCTGGAGGCGGATGACCATGCCAGCCTGCCGGGCAAGACATTTCTGCGTGGTTTTCTTCGTAATTATGCCAAGCTGCTGCAGATCGATCCCGAACCGGTGCTGGCACTCTGCCAGCCTGAGCCGCCTCAAGCCCAGCCGATTGCAGTGCCAATGAGCAAGATCGAATTTGGCGGCAAGCGCAGGCTGATGCCGTTTGGCGGTCACTCCGGCAAGCCAAGGGCGAAATATGCCGCAATCATCGGTGTGGCGGCGTTGGCCCTCTGGGGGCTGTATGGATTGTTCCAGGGACAACTATCGTTCCAGGATGCGCCGGTGAAGTCCGCTGGAGAAACTATGATGGTTCTGTCATTGCCGCAGGCTGAGCCCCCGGCGCAGGCTGCACCCGTCACGAATCAAGGTGCCGGGCCGGCTCCCGCCGCTGCCCCGATTGCTCCGGCTGCTGCGGAGGCTCCAGTTCCTTTAACTCCTTCCATGGCGGTTGTCGGTGGCCAGCGCCTGCAGTTTGTATTCGATGGCGATGCCTGGGTCGAGGTGAAGGATAAAAGCGGTAAGGTCATTTTTTATCAGTTGAACGCGAAGGGCAGCCAGCAGTCGGTGCGCGGCACCCCGCCGTTTTCCCTGGTGATTGGTAATGCCTCCCACGTCAGACTGACTTACAACGACAAGCCGGTTGACCTTGCGCCCCACATCAAGGTGGATGTGGCGAGATTGTCCATAGAGTAAACCATGTTCAAACCTGAAATACTCCGCCGCAAGAGCCGGCAGATCATGGTCGGTTCGGTCGCCGTCGGCGGCGATGCGCCGATCAGCGTGCAAACCATGACCAACACCGAAACCTGCGACATCGAGGCGACGCTCGCCCAGATCGGTCGCGCAGTCCGGGCCGGTGTCGACATCGTGCGGGTTTCCGTTCCCAGCATGGAGGCGGCGGAAGCCTTCGGCGAGATCAAAAAACGATCGCCGGTACCCTTGATCACCGACATCCATTTCGATTACAAAATCGCACTGCGCGTCGCTGAACTTGGCGCTGACTGTTTGCGCATCAACCCCGGCAATATCGGGCGCGAGGATCGCGTGCAGGCGGTGGTACAGTCGGCGAAAGATCATGGCATTTCGATTCGCATCGGCGTCAACGCCGGTTCGCTGGAAAAGGATTTGCAGAAGAAATACGGCGAGCCCACTCCCGAAGCTTTGGTGGAATCGGCGATGCGTCACATCGAGATTCTTGATCGCCTGAATTTCCCTGATTTCAAGGTGAGCCTCAAGGCCTCCGACGTGTTTACCACGGTAGAGGCGTACAAGATACTCGCCGCCCAGATCGAACAACCGTTGCACCTCGGCATTACCGAAGCGGGGGGACTGCGCTCCGGAAGCGTCAAGTCGGCGATTGGCCTTGGCATGTTGCTGGCCGCCGGCATCGGCGACACCATCAGGGTTTCATTGGCAGCCGATCCGGTGGAAGAGGTCAAGGTCGGCTTCGACATCCTGAAGAGCCTGCACATCCGCAGCAAGGGGATCAATATCATTGCCTGCCCGAGCTGCTCGCGCCAGGAGTTCGACGTGATCAAGACTGTCAACGCCCTGGAAGCGCGCCTTGAGGATGTGCTCGAGCACATGGATGTGGCGGTGATGGGTTGCGTCGTGAACGGGCCGGGCGAAGCGCGCGAGGCGGATTTCGGCATCGCCGGCGGATCGCCCAACCTGTTGTATATCGAGGGCAAGCCTGCCTACAAAGTGACTGAAAACGAGATCGTGGATCAGCTGGAGCGGCAGGTGCGCGCCCGCATCGCTGCGATGAAAAAGGAAAATTAAAAAAGCTTTTAACCACGAATTACACGAATGAACACGAATGTTCACGAATTATTATCGGCATTTTTGTTTTGAACTATTCGTGTTTATTCGTGAACATCCGTGTCATTCGTGGTTAATTTCTGTTTTTTGAATAACTTAAAACAATGAGCCAAATTCAAGCCATACGCGGGATGAACGACATCCTGCCGGAACATGCCGATCTCTGGACCTTTTTCGAGGACACCGTGGAGGACTGGCTGCGCAGCTACGGCTACCGCAGCATCCGCATGCCGATCGTGGAGCAGACCGCGCTGTTCAAACGCGCCATCGGCGAGGTCACGGACATCGTCGAGAAGGAAATGTACACCTTCGTCGATGCCCTCAACGGCGACAGCCTGACGCTACGCCCGGAAGGCACCGCCTCCTGCGTGCGCGCGGCGATCCAGCACAACCTGCTGTACAATGCGCCGCAGCGCCTTTATTACACCGGGCCGATGTTCCGCCACGAACGCCCGCAGAAGGGGCGCTACCGCCAGTTTCACCAGGTCGGAGTGGAATCTCTCGGCTACGCCGGGCCGGACATGGATGCCGAACACATCATCATGACGGCGCGGCTGTGGCGCAGGTTGGGCCTGCCCGACATTGCCCTGCAGATCAATACGCTGGGCAGCAGTGCAGACCGGGTGCGCCACCGTACTCGCCTGGTGCGCTATCTGGAGCAGCATGTCGACATTCTCGACGAGGATTCGCGCCGGCGCCTGCACACCAACCCGCTACGGGTACTCGACAGCAAGAATCCTGCCCTGCAGGAGCTGATCGAGGCGGCACCGAAGCTGCTGGATGATCTTGACGAGGCGTCGCTCAAGCATTTCGAGGATTTACAGGTAATGCTGCGCGATGCCGGTATCGAATGCCAGATCAACCCGCGTCTGGTGCGTGGGCTGGACTATTATAATTTTACCGTATTCGAATGGGTAACCACCAAACTCGGTGCGCAGGGCACGGTGTGCGCAGGCGGTCGTTACGACGGCCTGATCGAGCAGATCGGCGGCAAGCCGGCGCCGGCTTGCGGTTTCGCCATGGGCGTGGAGAGGCTGCTGGCTTTGCTCGAGGAATACGCATTTCAGGCGCCTCGGGTCGCCCCCGATGTTTATCTGGTGCACCAGGGCGATGCGGCAAATAAATTTGCCATGGTGGTGTCTGAACGGCTGCGCGACCAGGGTTTGCACGTGCTCCTGCATTGCGGCGGCGGCAGCTTCAAGTCGCAGATGAAGAAGGCGGATGCCAGCGGTGCGCGCTATGCGTTGATCGTCGGTGACGACGAGGCTGGGGCAGGGGAAGTCAGTCTCAAGCCGCTGCGCGAGCTGGGCGAGCAGATGCGGATGACGGTGGATTCAGCGGCGGGTCTGATCGGGATTGGGCAGCGCTAACTTTATTTAAACGGGGAAAAACATGGCTTACGATCTTGAAGAGCAGGAAAAAGTAGACGAGCTGAAAGACTGGTGGAAAAGGAACGGGACGACAGTGATGCTGGCGGTCGCGGTGTTCGCCGCAGTAGTGGCCGGCACGCAGGGTTGGCGCGTCTACCAGAATAACCAGCAGCGCCAGGCGGCGCTGGCGTACGAAGCGGTGCAAAGCGGGGTGCAGAGCAAGGATACCAAGCGCATCCGTGATGCGGCTGGACAGCTTATTGAAAAATATCCGGGCACGCCGCAAGCATCGAGATCCGCGCTGCTTGCGGCCGGCGCTAACTACGAATCGGGCGATGCCAAGAGCGCCAAGGCTCAGCTGCAATGGGTGATCGATCATGCCAAGGAAGAGGGGGCGCGCGACATCGCCCGGTTGCGCCTGGCCGGTATCCTGCTGGATGAGAAAAGTTACGAGGAGGCCATGAAAACGCTGGAAGGGTCGCATGAAAAGGCGTTTGACGGCCTGTTTTCCGATCTTAAAGGAGACGTGCTGACGGCTCAGGGCAAGATAGCGGATGCCCGCGTTGCCTACAAGGCCGCGCTGGAAAAAATGGATGAAAAAAGCGCTTATCGCCAGGTCGTGGAAATGAAGCTGGATGGCCTGGGAGAACGCGGATGAGTGAGCCAATAAGATGGCTGCTGGCGCTGGCAATCATTTTCCAGTTGGCGGGTTGCAGCGGCATGGGAGAGAAGGTTTCCACCGGTTTTGGTCTTTGGGGTGGCAAGGATACCGGCGAGAAGCCGGCGGCGTTGGTCGAATTCAAGCCTTCGGCGGAACTCAGGTCGAGTTGGCAGGGGCGCGTCGGCGGGGCCGGGGATACGGTGCTGTTTCCCGCCGTGGTGAGCGACAGCATCTATGCGGCGGGCCCGGATGGGAAGATTGCCCGTTTCAGTGCGGATACCGGTAAGCAGCAGTGGAACATCGATTCCGGGCGCAAGATTTCCGGCGGCGTCGGAGCGGACAGCGGTCTGGTGGCGGTGGGAACCGCCAAGGGCGAGGTGCTGGCTTTCGACGCCAAGGGCCAGGCGCTCTGGCAGGCACGTCTTTCGAGCGAGATATTGAGTGCGCCGCAGGTGGCCAATGACATCGTGGTGGTGCGCACCGGCGACGGTCGCATTTTCGGGCTGGATGCCAGGGATGGCAAGCGCAAGTGGGTATACCAGCGCGCCATGCCGGCGCTCGCCCTGCGCAGCAATGCCGGCGTGGTGGTGGCGCACGGTGCGGTGTTCGCCGGTTTTGCCGGTGGCAAGCTGGTGGCGCTCAACCTGGCGACCGGCAACATGGGTTGGGAAGCGACCGTGGCCCTGCCGCGCGGAGCCACCGAGCTGGAGCGCGTGACCGATATCAGCAGCCTGCCGGTGTTGGATGGCCGCATGATCTGCGCCACCGCCTACCAGGGTCGTACAGCCTGCTTCGATATTGCCAGCGGCAACCTGCTCTGGGCGCGTGATGTCTCCAGCTCCGCCGGTCTGGCGATGGATGATCGCACCGTTTACGTCAGCGATACCCGCGGCGCTATCCATGCCCTCGACAAGAATAGCGGCGCGAGTCTGTGGAAGCAGGACAAGCTGCTTGCCCGCCAAGCCACTGCCCCACTGGCTCTTGGACGCTATATCGCGGTGGCCGATGTACAGGGCTACGTCCATCTGCTGGCGCGGGAGGATGGCAGCTTCGCAGCACGCATCGCAACCGACGGCAGCCAGATCGGCGCGCCTCCCGTGGCGCTGAACAAGGGCTTCCTGGTGCAGACCCGCAATGGCGGGCTGTACGCGTTAACAGTGCAATAACGGGTGATGAGCGATGGGTAATGAGCGACGAGTAATGGGTTATGAGTAATGGGTAATGGCATCGGCTGTTGCTCCTTCCCCATCACCCATTACCCATCACTATTATCCCATCACTCATCACCCATAACCCATAACATCTGAATTATGAAACCCACACTCGTACTGGTTGGCCGTCCCAACGTCGGCAAATCCACTTTGTTCAACCGGTTGACCCGAAGCCGCGACGCTCTCGTTGCGGACCTGCCAGGGTTAACGCGCGACCGTCATTACGGCCATGGCCGAATGGGAGACAGGCCCTATCTGGTGGTGGATACCGGTGGTTTCGAGCCGGTGGCGAAGGATGGCATCCTTCACGAAATGGCGCGGCAGACCCTGCAGGCGGTAGACGAGGCCGATGCCATCGTTTTTATGGTCGATGCGCGCCAGGGCTTGACCGCCCAGGACAAGATCATCGCCGACCAGCTGCGCAAAACAGGGCGACCGTTATTCCTGGCGGTAAACAAGGCCGAGGGTATGCGGCGCGATGTGGTGGCCGCCGAATTCTACGAGCTCGGCCTGGGCGACCCGCTGGTGATTTCGGGGGCGCATGGCGAAGGCGTGCACGATCTGGTGGAACTGGCGCTGGAGAGCTTCCCGCTGGATGAAGTCGATGAGGAAGAGGACGATCACCCCAAGATCGCCATCGTCGGCCGCCCCAACGTGGGCAAATCTACGCTGGTCAACAGCCTGCTCGGCGAGGAGCGGGTCATCGCCTTCGACCAGCCGGGAACGACGCGCGACAGTATCTACATCGATTTCGAGCGCGACAGCCGGCATTACACTCTTATCGACACCGCCGGCATCCGAAAGCGCGGCAAGGTGTTCGAGGCGATCGAGAAGTTTTCCGTGGTGAAAACCCTGCAAGCGGTGGAAGATGCCAACGTGGTGGTGCTGGTGCTGGATGCCCGTCAGGACGTGTCCGAGCAGGATGCCCATATCGCCGGATTTATTCTGGAAAGCGGCCGTGCCCTGGTGGTGGCTGTGAACAAATGGGATGATCTTTCCGCTGACCGGCGCGAAGTGGTCAAGAGCGATATTGCGCGCAAGCTACAGTTTCTGGATTTTGCCAAATTTCACTATATTTCTGCCCTGCAGGGAAGCGGCGTGGGCGGCCTGTTCAAGTCCATCGACGGGGCCTATGAGTCGGCCATGATCAAGATGCCAACGCCGAGGTTGACCCGTATCCTGATGGAAGCGACCACCCAGCACCAGCCGCCCAAGTCCGGCCCGTTCCGTCCCAAGCTGCGCTATGCTCATCAGGGCGGTTCCAATCCGCCGCTGGTGATTATTCACGGTACCTCGCTGGCTAGCCTGTCGGCCAGCTACAAGCGCTATCTGGAAAGCACTTTCCGCCAGGCGTTCGAACTGACGGGCACGCCGCTCAGGGTACAGTTCAAACAGGGACATAACCCCTTCGCCGACAGGGTGCCTGCACCCAGGACCGAAGCTGATGAGAAACGCGCCCACCGCCAGCGCCGGCGCGGCCGGAAGCTGTACGGCTAATTTGGTGATGGGGGATGGGTGATGGGGGATGGGAAAAAGCGGAGTTGGCGCAGGTTTTGACTTTCCCCATTACTCATCACCCCTAACTCATTACCTCTGAAAAAACTGGAACCCGTATGACACAATCCGGCCCCCGCGAAATCACCACTCCTTTTCGCCCCATCCCCCTGGAAGTGCCGGAGGGGATGAAGCACAACGAATTTTTCAACAGCACCGAAAATCTCAACGATCTGATGCACAACAATGGATTGTTGATGAACGATGAAAACCTGTTGCTGTATCGCAAGGCATTGGGGCACAGCAACGAGTTCGATACCTCGATTATCTACAACACCTCTCAATGCATCCTCAATCCGCTGGGTCGACCGGTGCGCCGCACGCAGGTGCCGGACAATGTGAAGCATGTGTGGAACCGGATGAATCAGATCATCATCGACTACATGCTGGAGCAATACCCCGATCCGGACGAGGCGCTGATCCTGGCGGGCGAGGCGAGTCTGGATGCCACCTGGCCGCTCACCTCGCCGGGCGTGCCCAGCATCCGCATGCTGCACAACCACTTCATCGTTTTTCCCAAGGATGAACTGCGCAACGCCAAGCTGGCCGATCTGAAGAACCCCAATTTGACCGATGGCGGTCAGCACAGCCTGTTCCAGGCTTATATGCGGGATGTTTACCGCGAGTTTTTCGACAAGGCGCTGGATCTGGAAATTCTCAAGCCCGCCAGCGAAGCCGACGCATGCATTGAATTGACAGGCTACCCGCAGGGTCTGCCCAGCTGGGAAGTGCAGGGTGGCGCGGCGGCGCTGAAAGATGTGCGTTTCTGGAAAGAGTATGATGAGGTGCTGAAGGGGTTCATCGATTTCTACCGCACCTTCTTCTCGCAGGTATCCACTCGTAACGCGCCGATTCCGACAGATGCCTACTACCCGGATGAAGTCGAGAGCGTGCTGCTGTTCAACAATGATTTTCTGAAGACGGCGAAGAAGGTGCGCGGCAACTGCATTGTCGACGCAAAATATGCCAACGCTATCCGCTGGCAACCTGCGTTCAAGCAACTCATCTATCGCAACGACGAAGGCAAGCTGATCGTCACGATCAGTCAAAACTCCATCGGCAATGCGATTACCGAACTGCTCGGCGTGGTGGTTAACCGTGTTGCCGATGCCGATGGCTATGAAAAGCGGGAGCCCAGGCTGATCGAGCGATTGCTCGAAGTGCGGCGCCGCCTGATCGAAGCCGATCTGGGCGACGGTATTGCGACCGATTACTGGCCTGAAGAATAGCGATTATTTTGGCCGCCCCGAGATATAGGCGGGTCGGCCTCTTGAAATGCGCCGATTTTCCCATATAGTGATATATGGAGGATGTTGCTGGCAGCCTTTTGAAGAACCAAGTAAAGTAGCCATCCAAAACCAACCATAACAACGTATTGGAGAAATCATGAGCGCGAAAGGGCAGCTATTACAAGACCCGTTTTTAAATGCCTTGCGTAAAGAGCATGTGCCCGTTTCCATCTATCTGGTGAACGGTATCAAGCTTCAGGGCCAGATCGAGTCATTCGACCAGTACGTCGTGCTGCTGAAAAACACCATTACCCAGATGGTCTATAAACACGCGATTTCCACGGTAGTGCCGGTGCGTCCCGTGAACATGTCCTTTGATCTTCCCGCCGAGGATTAAAACGTCTAAATGATAGAACGCCCGGGCAGCGGTGACGCTGCCGTATTGGTCAGCCTGGATTTTGGCGACACGGATTACGAGGAAAGTCTGGAAGAGCTGCGGCGCCTCACCGAAAGTGCGGGTGTGGGGATTCTGGGCATTGTCCGGGGAAAGCGCTCCAGGCCAGATGCAGCATTGTTTGCCGGCTCCGGCAAGGCGGATGAGATCGGCGAGTCGGTGGTTGCCAATGAAGCCAATCTGGTGATTTTCAACCACGAACTTTCCCCTGCGCAGCAGCGCAATCTGGAACAGCGGATGAATTGCCGCGTGATCGACCGCACCAGCCTGATTCTCGATATTTTCGCGCAACGCGCCCAAAGTCACGAGGGTAAGCTGCAAGTGGAACTGGCGCAGCTGGAGCATCTGGCGACAAGATTAGTGCGCGGCTGGACCCATCTGGAACGTCAAAAAGGGGGTATCGGCCTGCGCGGGCCGGGCGAGACGCAGCTCGAAACAGACCGCCGTCTGCTTGGCAAGCGGGTCAAGCTGCTCAAGGAAAAACTCGCCAAGTTAGGACGCCAGCGTAGCGTGCAGCGCCGCGCCAGGGTTCGCGCCAACGTGCTGTCAGTGTCCATCGTCGGCTATACTAACGCCGGGAAATCCACTTTATTCAATCGTCTCACCCATGCCAAGGCCTATGTGGCGGATCAGTTGTTCGCTACCCTTGATACCACCAGCCGCAAGTTTTTTGTCGCGGACGGCGGCTCCGTGGTGCTGTCCGACACGGTCGGCTTCATCA
>CAYGNO010000079.1:0-9620 GCA_964351305.1 uncultured Sulfuricella sp. | reverse complement strand
TGCATCGCCAGAATATCCGCCTTGCGCGCCCGCTCATAGCGGCGCAGCAGGAAATAATCGCCGCAGTCCGGTTGGTGACCACGATCCTTCAGCACCTTCGCCAGCGCCCGTGCATCCTGAAAACCCAGGTTAACGCCTTGCCCGGCGAGCGGGTGGACATTGTGGGCGGCATCGCCGATCAGCGCCACCCTGGATTTGACCAGATGCTCCAGGTGCAGCAAGCGCAGGGGAAAAGCGGCGGGCTTGCCGAGCAGTTTCAATTCGCCCAGGGCGCTGTGGCTCGCATCCTGCACCTGACGGCAAAACTCGTCCGGCGGCAGCGCTATCAGCTCGGCGGCACGCTCTTCGAATGCCGTCCAGACGATCGAAATACGATTGCCCGGCAGAGGCAGGAAGGCCAGCACGCCGTCGCCGCGGAACCATTCCCAAGCCGCATCGCCGTGGGGCAGTCCGGTTTCAAAATTGGCGATCACCCCCATCTGGCGGTAGGGCGCAGGCTCGGCATCCATGCCGGCCTGCGAGCGCACCCAGGATTCCCGCCCGTCCGCTCCGACAATCAGCGGAGCGCTTAATTCCCGACCGTCCTCCAGGCGCAGCACGGCGACCTCTTCCTGCAGCCTCAGGCTGGCGCAGCGCGCCGGGCAGAACAGTTCAAGGTTTTCCTGCCGCTGCAATGCGCCCCACAGGCCGTGCTGCATATGGCGCGTTTCGGCAATCACCGCCAGTTCGGCCAGCCCGGACTGATGGGCATCGAAATCCAGATTGGCTTTCCCATCATCGCCATAGATGTGCATACCCAGCACCGGGGCAATGCGGGCGGCATCAAACTGCCGCCAGGCTCCGATCTCGCTGAGAAATTCGATACTGCCCGGACTGATGGCGTAGACCCGGCCGGTCCACTCCGGCGCTGGCGCCGCCGGCGCCACGCTTTCCACCAGCGCCAGTTTCAGCCCGCTGTCCTGCATCGCCTGGGCGAATGAGGCGCCGACCAGCCCGGCGCCGACGATAATGATGTCGAATTGGTCGCTCATGCTGCCGCCTCCTTCATTACCGCTTCGACATCGGCTACCGTTTTCGGTGCTGCCAGGGTCAGAACTTCGCAACCCTGGGCCGTCACCAGCACGTCGTCCTCGATGCGGATGCCGATATTCCACAGATGCTCCGGCACGCCCTCGCCGGGCCGGATGTAACAACCGGGCTCGACGGTCAGCACCATGCCCGCTTCCAGCTTGCGCCACTCTCCGCTTTTCTTGTAGTCGCCCACGTCATGCACGTCCATCCCCAGCCAGTGGCCGGTCTTGTGCATGTAGAAGCGCTTGTAGTCACCGGATTCCAGCAACCCGTCCACGCTGCCCTTGCACAGGCCAAGGTCGATCATGCCCTGCGCCAGCACTTGGAGGGCGGCCTGGTGCGGATCGTCCCAGCTAGCGCCAATTTTAACGGCGCCGATTGCAGCCGCCTGCGCCGCCAGCACCATTTCGTACACGTCTTTCTGCGCGGCGCTGTAGCGCCCGTTGACCGGGAAAGTGCGGGTGATGTCGGCGGCGTAGCCATCCAGCTCGCAACCGGCATCGATCAGCACCAGATCGCCATCCCTGAGTCCGGCACTGTTGCCGACATAATGCAGCACGCAGGCATTGGCGCCGCCCGCCACAATGGTTGAATACGCCGGCGCCTGCGCGCCGTGGCGGCGGAAATCATGCAGGAACTCCGCCTCGATTTCGTATTCGTGCCGCCCCGGTCGAACCTGCTGCATGGCACGGCGATGCGCGGCGGCGGAAATTTCGGCGGCGCGGCGTAGGGTGGCGATTTCCCCGGCGCTTTTGATCAGCCGCATTTCGTCCAGCGGCACGCGCACGTCACTGATTGCGGACGGCGCGGCAATGCCGTTGCGCACCTCTGCCCGCACAGCGTTGAGCCAGCCCACCGCCCGCGCATCCCAGACGCTGTCGGCGCCGAGATGGAAATGCAGGCTGGGCTGGTCGGCGAGCAGCTTGGCCATCATCTCGTCCAGCATGGCAATGGGATGAGCCTCATCGAAGCCGAAAGTCTCGCGCGCCGCCTCCGGGCCATAGCGGAAGCCGTCCCAGACTTCTCGCTCGGGGTTTTTCTCACGACAGAACAGGATGCTTTTGTGTGCAGCTCCGGCGACCAGAACCAGCACCGCCTCGGGCTCGCCAAAGCCGGTCAGGTAGTGGAAATAGCTGTCGAACCGGTAAGGATAAACGCTGTCGCGGTTACGCGGACGCTCGGGCGCAGTGGGAATCACCGCCACGCCGGATTGCATCTGTTCGGCCAATTGGCGGCGGCGCTGCTGATAAATTTTGAGTTCAATCATTTAAAAACTTTGACCACGAATGCCACGAATGTTCACGAATCACCAAAAGTAGGCGCCTCTAGGCGACACGAATAAAAGCAATAATTGCACGAATTCATTTGGGAAGGTTTATCCATGCGCACCTGTGGCTGAGTAAGCATTAGGTTTTCATTCGTGAACATTCGTGTCGCCTAGAGGCGCCTACTTTTGGCATTCGTGGTTAAGCTTTTTCCGCAATTCCATATCCAACTGCCGCAGACGTTCAGGCGTGCCGACGTCGAGCCACAAGCCGCGGTGATGCTCGCCGCCGACCCGCCCCACCGCCATCTGTTCGCGCAACAGCGGAGCGAGCCTGGCTTTCGTCCCGCGGGCAATAGCCGCAAACAGTTCCGGGCGGTAGATCCCTATCCCGCTGAAAGTCAGTTTGTGCCCGCCATCATCCAGCACCTTACCCTGCCTTAATGCAAAGTCCCCATCGGAATGGTGATCGGGATTGTCCACCAGTACCAGCCAGGCGGAAAACTCGCCCAGTTCGCGCGGCAGGGTAGCGAAGTCATAGTCGCAGAAAATATCGCCGTTGACCACCAGAAAGGGTTCCGGCCTAACGGGCAGAGGTTCGTCCTGCCCGTTTCCCTCTCTCCTAACTCTCTCCCGGAGGGAGAGAGGGACAAGGTCCCGCTGCGCGAGGTTAGCGTTAAGCAGCGGCATGGCGTTGGCGATGCCGCCGGCAGTCTCCAGCGCTTCGCGCTCGGGAGAATAGCGAACACTCACCCCGAAACGACTGCCATCGCCGAGGGCCGCCTCGATCTTCTCTCCGAGGTGGGCGTGGTTGATGATCAGCTCCGTGAAACCAGCCCGCGCCAGCTTTTCGATATGCCAGATGATCAGCGGCTTGCCGCCAGCCTCCAACAGGGGCTTCGGCGTGACGTCAGTGAGCGGCCGCATGCGTTCGCCGCGGCCAGCGGCGAGGATCATGGCTTTCATTCTGGCTTGAACCGCAGAGGCGCGGAGGCGCAGAGAAGAACAGAACTTTTTTGTTCAATGCTGTTGATTTTTATTTTCTCTGCGTCTCCGCGCCTCTGCGGTGAAAAGATTTTCAAAACGGATACCCCGCCACCGCCTGCCTGTTCTCCAGCTCGTCCAGCAGCTTCAGCAGAGGATGCAACTCGCGGTAGCGCTCGCTGGTCTTGCGCAAGTAAGCCATCACCAACGGCATGTCTTTCAGGTAATTCTCCTTGCCGTCGCGATGGCAAAGCCGGGCGAAGATGCCCAGCACCTTGATGTGGCGCTGCGCGCCCATCCATTCGAAATCTCGATAAAACCCGGCAAAATCGCGCGACACCGGCAGACCGGCTTTCTTCGCCCTTTCCCAGTAGCGGATCGCCCAGTCCAGCACCCGCTCTTCCTCCCAATAAATATAGGCATCCTTGAACAGGGAAACCAGATCGTAAGTAATGGGGCCGTACACCGCATCCTGAAAATCCAGGATGCCCGGCTCGTCTCCGCCCGCCATCAGGTTGCGGGAATGGTAGTCACGGTGCACGAAGACTTTGGGCTGAGCAAGATTGTTGCTCAGAATCAGGGAAATAACCCGGTCCAGCGCTTCTGCCTGGGCACTGGAAAGCGCTGTACGCAAGTGTTTGCTCACATACCAATCCGGGAACAACCGCATTTCACGCAGCAGCAGGGCTTCGTCGTAGTCCGGCAGCACCGCTGGACGGCTGGCAAGCTGGATGTTGATCAGCGCTCCGGCGGCGGTCGCATATAAAATATCCGCCGACGCCTCATTTTCTTTCAGCGCATCCAGATAGGTAGTGCCGCCCAGGTCGGTCAGCAGCAAAAAGCCTTGCTGCAAGTCCTGCGCCAGTATTTGCGGTACGCAAACACCCGCATCCCGGAACAGCTCAGCCACATGGATGAAAGGCCGGCAATCCTCGTGCTCCGGCGGCGCATCCATCACGATCAGCGAGCGATCCGGCAGGCTCGCCCGAAAGTAGCGGCGGAAACTGGCATCGACCGATGCCGGGGCCAGCGTATAAGGGATGCCGGGGATTTGCAGCTTCAGCCAGTTTTCAAGGTGTTCAAGGCGGTCCATTTAATCTCGCATTGCGTAAAAGCAGAATTTGTGCGATTTTATCACCGATACCGGCCCAAATAATAACGAGAGCACAACATGGCCTCGATCCGCGTCCGCTAGACGCGGGCCGAGGCCGTTGCCATATTGCAGAACATGAAAAAACCTTTCCGCGAACAGCCGTTGCCGCATAGAGCCGGATTATTCCATGACTTCCGCCTGACGCCGCTCGCATTCGCCCTGTTCTGGCTGTTCCCTGCCACATCGCAGGCCGCAGTGGGCCTGCCCCCGCTCCAGATCGACCCCGTGCTGCTTCAGCCCGCTCCCAAGGCTGTACCGGCGCCAAGGCGCGAACCTGTCGCCGCGCCGCCCCCTGTGGCGCCTGCCGCTGAAATTCAGCCCACTCCCGCAACGACACCGACCCAAACAAGGCCGAGTGTCCCGGAGAGCGGGCGAAAGGCCCCGTCCGCACCGAATCCGGTTGCCATTGCGCCAGCGACCGCAGCACCGGAGGCACGCGTTCAGGAAGCGGCGGGCACTCCCCTGCCGCTCAAGCGAAGCCGGAGCCTGACCCTGAACCCGCCCCCAGGAACGCCACCCACGCCGATTTTCATCAGCGGGATGCGCCTCCAGGGCCATCATGATATCGAGACGGAAGCCATCGGCGAAGCGGAACTGCGCCAATGGGGGCAAATCATCAGCGCCGATCTGCTGCGCTACAATAAGCCCGAAGATGAAGTTTTCGCCCAGGGCAATGTGCGCATAGAACAGAAGGGCGACATTACCGAAGGGCCGGAACTGAAGCTGACGATGGGCAAAAAGGAAGGTTACCTGCAGCAGCCGGTTTTCCAACTGACTCAACAGAAGCCGGCGGGGCGCGGCGACGCGAACATGCTGCTATTCGAGGGGGAAAACCAATATCGGATGGAAGACGCCCGTTACACGACTTGCCAGGCCGGGTCTGACGACTGGTACCTCCACGCCAGGGAGCTGGAGATCAACCGCACCACTCAGGTTGGAACGGCAAACCACGCCTACATCGACTTCATGGGCGTGCCTATCCTGTACACGCCGTGGATGAATTTTTCCCTCAACAGCGAGCGCAAATCCGGTTTTCTCAGCCCCAGTTACGGCAGCACCGTCAATAGCGGCGCGGAGTTTTCACTGCCCTATTACTGGAATATCGCCCCCCACCGCGACGCCACCATCACGCCGCGATTCATGACCAAGCGCGGCTTGCAACTAAAGAACGAGCTGCGCTACCTGGATCCGAAATACACCGGGGTTGCGAACCTGGAAGTCCTGCCCAACGACCAACTGGCCAACCAGGATCGCAGCTTCATGTCTCTGAAGCACCAACATAACCTGGGCAAAGGCTGGACGGGGGCGCTGACCCTGGAGAGAGCCTCCGACGACAATTATTTCAGGGACCTGAGCACCAACATCGGCACCACCTCGCAAATCAACCTGTTGCGCGACGGCATGCTTTCCCACGTGGGTGCCTATGAGGGCATGAGCTGGAATTTTTCGGCGCGCTCGCAGAGCTACCAGACCCTGCAAGATCCGGCGGCGCCTATCGTCACCCCTTACCGCCGTACCCAGATGCTATTGAACGGAACCCGCGTAGCCAGCTGGAGCGGAAACAACTTTGGTCCGGGAGCGGTACTGGCGCTGAACAGCGAGCTGGTCAATTTCTCCCACTCCAGCCTGCTAAACGCCAGGCGATTCAGCCTGTACCCCAGCGTCAGCCTGCCGCTGACTCCGATTTACGGCTACATCATCCCGAAGGTCGGCCTGCACAGCACCAGCTACAGCTTCGACAACAGCGCGGCCACGCAGCCGGACATCAATCGCGCCCTGCCGATTTTCAGCGTCGACAGCGGCCTGTACTTCGAGCGCGAAATAAACCTGTTCGGCTCGAATTATCAGCAGACGCTGGAACCCCGGCTGTATTATGTTCGCACGCCTTTCCGCGACCAGAGCCAGATTCCGGTATTCGATTCCGGCGACATCGGATTCGGCATTCCGCAGATATTCGCGGAAAACCGCTTCGCCGGGGTCGACCGAATCAGCGATGCCAACCAGGTCACGCTGGGCGTGACCTCCCGCTTCTTCGAGGAAACCGGCATCGAGCGCCTGCGCGGCACGCTCGCTCAACGCTACTACCTGAGCCTGCCCCAAGTCACTTTACCAAATGGAACCCCTCCCGTCAGAAAGTATTCCGACGTGCTGGCGTCAGTAGGCGGCCGGATCACGAATGCTCTGACGCTGGACAGTTTGTGGCAGTACGATCCAGAATTGAAACAAACCGGCAACTTTTCGCTCACCGGCCGCTACCTGCCTGCGCCGGGCAAGATTCTCAACGCCAGCTACCGCTACACTCCGGCCACCCCCGTCGCCCCGATCGGGATCAAGCAGATCGACACCTCCGCGCAGTGGCCCCTGACCGGACGCTGGAGCGGGCTGGCCCGATGGAACCATTCAATGCTGGACGGCAAGAATCTGGAAACCCTGGCCGGTCTCGAATACAATGCCGGTTGCTGGGCGTTCCGGGCGGTCGTGCACAGCTTCGCCACCACCACTTCGGAAACCAGCAAATCAATCTTCTTCCAGCTGGAGCTGAACGGCATCGGCACTATCGGCTCCAGCCCGCTGGACGTGCTCACACGCAACATCTATGGCTATACCAAAACCACCAAAATCCCCAATGAAAACAACATCACAGAATCCCGTTAACCGCATACTGGCAATCCTGCTCGTTTTTTTCCTGGCTTCCGCTCACGCCGCCGGGAACGACCCAGCGCGACCAGCGAGCCCGGTTCAGCTGGTCGGTCGCATCGTCGCCGTGGTCAATAATGAAGTCATCACCCAGTTCGAGCTCGAGGACCGGATGCGGATCGTCATGCAGCAGCTGCAAAAACGGGGCACGCCTCTGCCACCGCAGGACGTGCTGGAAAAACAGATGCTGGAACGCATCGTCACCGACCGGGTACAGTTGCAATTTGCCAAGGAAACCGGCATTCGCGTCGACGATCTGCAACTCGACAAAACGCTGCAACGCATTGCCCAGGAAAACAACATGACCGTGGAAACCTTCCGCGGCGCACTGGAAAAGGACGGCGTCAGTTTCGCCAAATTTCGCGAGGAAATCCGCGACGAAATCATTCTCGGTCGCCTGCGCGAGCGCGAAGTGGAAAACCGCATCACCGTCAGCGACGGCGAAGTGGAGAACTTCCTCAGCACCCGCGCCGCTCAAAGCGGCGGGGAAGACGAATTCAACCTGGCGCACATCCTGGTCCGCGTACCCGAACAAGCCAGCCCGGAACAGATTCAGAGCAAGCGCGCACATGCCGAGAAAGCATTGGCGGAACTGAAAAAAATGGACTTTGCCCAAGTGGCGGCAAGCTATTCGGATGCGCCGGATGCCCTGCAGGGCGGCGTGCTTGGCTGGCGGGCCGCCAGCCGTCTGCCGGGCTTGTACCTCGAAGCCGTCAGCGCCCTGAAGCCGGGCGAAGCCAGCGCCGTGCTGCGTAGCCCGAACGGCTTCCACATCCTCAAGCTGCTCGACAAGCGCAGCAAGGGGGGGGCACTGATCGTGCAAAAAACCCATGCGCGCCATATCCTGATCAAGACCAGCGAAATCGCCTCGGAAACTGACGCCAAGAACCGCACGATCCAGCTCAAGGAGCGCCTCGACCATGGCGGCGCGAACTTTGCCGAACTGGCGCGGCTCCACTCCGAGGATGGCTCCGCCTCGAAAGGTGGCGACCTCGGCTGGCTTTCGCCCGGCGAAACCGTACCCGAATTCGAACGCGCCATGGATGGCCTCAAGCCGGGGGAAACCAGCGTACCCGTCAAGTCGCCCTTCGGCTGGCACCTGATCCAGGTGCTGGAGCGCCGCTCGGAAGATGTCAGCAAGGAACGGCAAACCCTCATGGCGCGCCAGGAAATCCGCGCCCGCAAGGCCGACGAAGCCTACGAGAACTGGCTGCGTCAGCTGCGCGACCAGGCTTTCGTCGAATACCGCCTTGAAGACAAATTCTGAGTTTGATCCTTAAACAAACAATTGAACCGCAGAGACGCGGAGGCGCAGAGGAAAAACAATGAGCAATATTATTGTGCGACCTCACCCATTTGGAATGGCGGAAAGTTGTTGTAACCCATTTATTTCTCAGCGTCGCCTAGAGGCGCCTACTTCTGGCTCCGCCGCCTCTGCGGTTAAGCAATTACCGTCTTGAACAATCCCATCATTGCATTAACTGCGGGCGAGCCGGCCGGCATCGGCCCGGATTTGTGCGTGCTGCTGGCACAGCAGAAACCGGTCGGATCACGCATCGTCGCCATTGCCGACCGCAGCCTGCTTGCCGAGCGCGCCGGACAGATGGGACTGCCGCTCGATCTGGTGGACTTCTCCCCCACCGCTACCGCAGCGGACGAACCCGGCGTGCTGGAAGTGCTGCATTGCGAACTGGCCGAGCCCGCCGTTGCCGGAATGTTGAACCCGGCCAATAGCCGCTACGTCCTCGACACCCTGACGGCAGCCGCTCACGGCTGCCTGGCCGGCACCTTCGACGCCATGGCCACCGCCCCGGTGCACAAGGGCGTGATCAACGATTCCGGCATTCCTTTCACCGGACATACCGAATTTCTGGCCGAACTGACCGGAACCCCGCAAGTCGTGATGATGCTGGTCGGCGGCGGCCTGCGCGTGGCGCTGGCCACCACCCACCTGCCGCTCAAGGATGTTTCCGCCGCCATCACCCGGCAAAACCTGGAGCAGACCATCCGTATCCTGCACCGCGACCTGAAGCAGCGCTTTGCATTGGCGAACCCGCGCATCCTGGTCGCAGGGCTCAACCCCCACGCCGGCGAATCCGGCCACATGGGGCGCGAGGAAATCGACGTCATCGCCCCGGTATTGGAAACGCTGCGCGCGAAGGGCATGAATCTCGCCGGGCCGCTGCCCGCCGACACCCTGTTCACCCGCCATCACCTGCAAGGTTCCGACTGCCAGCTCGCCATGTACCACGACCAGGGCCTGCCGGTGCTGAAATATGCCAGCTTCGGCGGCGGCGTCAACGTCACCTTGGGGCTCCCCATCATCCGCACCTCGGTCGATCACGGCACCGCGCTGACGCTCGCCGGCACCGGGAAGATCGAAAGCGGCAGCCTCACGGCAGCGATTCAACTGGCGCTGGAAATGGCCAGAAACAGTGCGTAGGGGTAGGG
>CAYGNO010000078.1:0-9628 GCA_964351305.1 uncultured Sulfuricella sp. | reverse complement strand
AGTGTCCCCGCCGAGAGCGGCAGCAAAGCTGCTCGCACTGGCGAGACGGGAGAGGATTGAGGAGAGGGCAACCCTCATCCCAACCTTCTCCCAGAGGGAGAAGGGGCAATGGTGAAAAGCGCTGGACATGATCGAGAAGGCTGGAATGAGGGTAACTCCCGGCCAGCGTAAGGCGCAATAATCAACGGGCATTGCGCCATATGTTTAGTTGAAATACGGTGCAATGCGCTACGCTTATCGCACCCTACAAAAACTACAGCCGCTTCACCGATTACGGCGATGGGGATTCCTATCGCGACGAACTGGAAAACATCCGCTGCGATTTCGGCAGCGGTGAAAAGGAAGAAAAGTGATCAAGCACATCGTCATGTGGCGGTTGCGGGAAGATGCCGGCGACAAGGCGGAAAATGGCCTGGAGCTGAAGCGCCGGCTGGAAAGCCTTAACGGCCAGATTCCCGGCCTGCTCAAGCTGGAAGTCGGCATCGATTTCAGCCAGGAAAGCGAATCCTCCGACGTGGTGCTGTATTCCGAATTTGAGAGCAATGCCGCGTTGCAGGCCTACCAGGCACACCCCGCGCACAACGAGGTCGTACCCTTCGTGAAATCCGTGCGGGGCGAGCGCCGCGTAGTCGACTACGAAGCCTGATCCAACTGATTAACCCAACCTAGGAACCCCAATGATCCCTCGCTCCATCGGCAAGAAAATCGCCTTCGGCTTCGCCGTCGGCTCCTTCGTCAGCTCGGCCATCAGCCTGGCGATCTTCGTTTATTTACTAACCACGCGCGGCATGGGTGATGTCATCACCGCCAGCCTGATGGCCACCACCCTGTTCTTCATGAGCTGCGGCGTCGTGCTCAGCGTGATGGGCCAGCCGCAGAAGCACAAGCTGGAACCCTGGGACAGCCTTGATAAGGCCGAATAATTCCAGTCCAGCCATGGCCGCACTCTGGGTCCTGGTCTATTTCGCCACCCTGACCTGGTCGGGCATCCACCCCAAGGATGCCCTCACCTGGCTGCTCGAAGTGCTGCCGGCAATGATTGCCTTCGTGCTGCTGGCGGCCACGCGCCGCCGCTTCCCCTTCACGCCCCTGGCCTATTTCCTGATCCTGGTTCACTGCCTTATCCTGATGATCGGTGGGCACTACACCTATGCCGAAACTCCCTTGCTCGACCCGCTCAGTGATTTTTTCGGCTGGCAAAGAAACAACTACGACAAGCTCGGCCACCTCGCCCAGGGCTTCGTCCCGGCCATCGTGGCGCGGGAAATCCTGATCCGTAACGCCGTGGTCAGCCGCACGCGCTGGCTGTTCTTCATCGTCGTCTGCATCTGCCTGGCGATCAGCGCGTTTTACGAATTGGTCGAGTGGTGGGTGGCGCTCGTGTCCGAACAAGCCGCCGAGGCATTTCTCGGGATGCAGGGCTATGTCTGGGATACCCAGTCGGACATGGCTTATGCGCTGATCGGCGCCATCGCTGCGCTGGCTTTGCTGGGCAGGATGCACGACCGGCAAATAGCGCGACTATCCGAACAAGCGCCTGAATGCCGGGCAGTCGATTATTAAACCGGACGAGCAAGCCGACGCGCTACAAATTACTGTCGCGGGACAGCGCGAAAAAACCGAATAACGCCGGGGAAGTATCCGCAAGTCCGGAAATCCCTGTATCCTTATAAAACCTTGATCTATATCAATCAAGTTTATCGTCACTGTATGTAGATTAGTCCGCCCAATAAGCACTGATGCCCGCACACTCCAGAGACCGTCTAAAAATTCCTGCGCTGCCGCCTGATGGCCGCTCGCATCACTTTTCGCATCACTTTATTGAGACGGCTTAAATTACAGAAATTGGAAGATTTTATGGCTACGGAACAAAAGAACTTTCTTGACGAGGCGGTAACCGCCCACGGCAAATGGAAAATGCGCCTCCGCAACTTCGCCGGCGGGACGGAAACAATCAACCCGGAGGATGCCTCGAAGGACTGCCTCTGCGCTCTGGGCAAGTGGATCTATGGAGAGGGCGCAAAACATTCTTCCACGGAGGGGTTTTCCCATTTGAAGGCGGAGCACGCCAACTTCCACCGCTGCGCCGGACAGGTCGCTCAAAAAATTGCCGGCGGGGAGAAGAAGGCGGCCAATATTCTGCTCGACGACGAGAATTCCGACTTCAATGCCGCATCCAGGCGCACCATCGCGGCAATCAAGCAATTCAAGGATGTGCTCATCCGTTCAACAAAAGGGCTGGGGAACACGAGCATACGAACCAAGTTGATGTATCTGCTCGCCATTCCGATGATGGGCCTGGTGATTTACACCGGCGCCGTGGCGAAAGCCAATCTGGAGAAGTGGCAAACCTATTCCGCGCTCGGCCAGATCATGGATGTGTCGGTAGAGATCGGCAGCCTGGTGCATCGCCTGCAGATCGAGCGGGGATTGTCGAGCGGCTTTATCGGGTCGCATGGCGAACGATTCGGCGCAGAACTGAAAGCGGCACGGCTGGAAAGCGACAAAGAAGCGGCGGATCTCCAGCGCGCTTACGAGGAAGCGAAAGCCGCATTGCCCGAAACCGTACGGCTGCCGGTGGAAAATGCGCTGAAAGGCCTGGGGCAGCTCGCGGAACACCGGAACAGGGTCGACCAGCAGGGGCTGAACACGGCAGCGGCCACAGCCACCTATTCGAAGATGATCGGCCAACTGCTCGCGGCGGTTCCGCCCATTGCGGGGCAGAGCAGCAACGCAAACATCGCCCTGGCGGTTACCGCCTATGACTCGCTGATACTGGGCAAGGAACAGGCCGGGCGGGAACGGGCGCTATTGACGGGGGTGCTGTCGTCCGGCAAGTTCGAAGCCGAACCCCGCCGCATCTGGGGGGATCTGCTCTCCAAACAGCAGGCTTATTTCCAGCAATTCGAAGCCTTCGCCGCCCAGGATGTCGGGGACTTCTACAGAAAGAAAACGGAAGCCCCGGCGTTTGCTGCCGTGGAAGCCCTCCGCAAATCGGCTGCCGGCGGCGGCGAAGCCCCAATGCCGGATGCCGGGGAATGGTTCAAGATGGCTACGGAGAGGATCAATCTGCTGCACGATGTCGAAGATTTCACCGCCGCGCGCATCAAGGCGCAAAGCCATGACCTGATCGCCGAAGCCCAGTCTTCACTTATTCTCCACGGCGCTGTTGGCCTCTCCACGCTTGCCCTGACCGCGCTGTTCGGTTTCTGGATCATGACCAACATCCAGCAGGCCCTGAATCGCCTGTCCAACGCCATCCAGACTGTTGAGGGAACCGGCGACTTCGGCATCCGCATCAACGTGGCGACCAACGATGAGGTCGGGCTGGCGGCCAAATCGTTCAACAACCTGATGGACTCCTTTCAGTCCGTCGAAAACGATATTGTCTATGCGGCGCACATGGTGTCGGCCAGCGCCGACCAGATGTCCAGTGAGCTGGGGCAACTTCAGGAAAGCTCCAACAACCAGTCCGAAGCAACGTCTTCCGTGGCTGCGGCGGTCGAGGAACTGACCGTGAGCATCGGCATGGTGGCGGACAATGCCTCCGAAACGGAAAAACTTTCCGAAAAGACGAAGGAGGCAGCGATCGCCGGCGAGAAAGTGGTGCACCGCGCCGCCGAGGAGATGGCGCTCATCGCTTCGAGCGTGGCCGGCTCGGCGCAGCATATCCAGTCGCTGGCGGAGCATTCCGGCCAGATCGGCAATATCGTCGGCGTCATCAAAGACATCGCGGACCAGACCAACCTGCTCGCGCTGAATGCCGCAATC
The DNA here is from genome assembly GCA_964351305.1 of uncultured Sulfuricella sp. Classification (GTDB taxonomy): domain Bacteria; phylum Pseudomonadota; class Gammaproteobacteria; order Burkholderiales; family Sulfuricellaceae; genus Sulfuricella. The sequence goes on along the minus strand of CAYGNO010000078.1, from coordinate 5,857 downwards.
GAGGCCGCCCGCGCCGGCGAACAGGGCCGTGGTTTCGCCGTGGTCGCGGACGAAGTTCGCAAGCTAGCGGAAAGGACTACCAAGGCTACGACCGAGATTGGTTCTCTCATCGACCGGATGCAGCAGGAAACCGGCACCGCCGTTTCCAGCATGGAACTCTCGAAGCAGCAGGCCGACAAAGGACGCACCCTGGCCCGGGAAGTGGGCGAAGCCCTGTCCTTGATCAGCGCAAACGTCCGGCACACGGGGGAACGCATTGTCGAAATTGCCTCCGCCGCCAGGGAGCAAAGCAGTGCAACCCAACAGATCGCCGTGAGCGTTGAGCAGATTGCCCAGATAGTGGAAAAAAACCACGGGGCGGTGAACGGCATTTCCGAGGCATCGCTGGAACTCAAGCGTCTGTCCGACGGCATGCACCGGGCGGTAGGACACTTCAAGGCGTAAGATCTGGTTGGCGAGACAGAGACACAGAAGGGTCGCCCCATGGGAAAGCCTGCGGTTATGCTTAGCGCCGAACCGGGAGACAGGCTAGTAGCTCTATCGCCTCCGCCTACTCAAATTTTCTGGGCAATGAGCGTCGCAAACACTTTTTCGGTATTTTCCGGCGCGGGAAAGGTCTGATAGGTCATCTCCAGCACCTTCCAGCCCGCAAAGCGCTGCTCGAGCTCGTCGCGGTCGAACAGATAATAATGGCCCGGCTGAAACAGGCCCAGGTAAGTCGTGCCCTCGATCAGGACATTGATCACGGCGCAGCCGCCGGGCTTCACGTACCGCTGGATTTCATCGAGCAGTTCCAATGCCCGCGCCCGGTCGAAGAACATCAGCAGTCCGATCGCCGCGATGGTGTCGTACCGGCCGTCGATCCGGTAGTTCGACAGGTCGGCCTGAACCCCATGCAGTGCCAGCTTCTCCTTTTCCGCCACCCGCTGAATATGCGCTATCGCAGTCGGGCTGGCATCCACCGCCACCACCGAAGCGCCGCGCCGCGCCGCCTCGACCGCCAGATTCCCCAGGCCGCAGCCGAGATCCAGCACGCTGCCCAGCAGATACGGCAGGGCAGCCTGCTCGAAGGGGTTGAGGGCAAAGCTCTGCTCGCTGACCTGCTTCTGGAACTGCTTGTCGAAGAATGAAACGGAATGTTTGGTGTGCATCTCTGCTCCCCTAGGCGTTATCTGCCACCCCGGCATCCTGCGCCTGTCTGTCCGCATGGTAGCTCGATCTCACCATCGGCCCGCAGGCGGCATTGGAAAAACCCATTTCTTCAGCCGCCGCAGCGAACCGGTCGAACTGGGCCGGTTCGACGAAGCGCACCACCGGCAGGTGATGCCGGGTCGGCTGCAAATACTGGCCGATGGTCAGCATCTCCACGCCACGGGCGCGAAGATCGCGCATCACTGCCAGGATTTCCTCGTCGGTTTCGCCTATCCCCACCATCAGGCCGGATTTGGTGGGAATGCCGGGAAAACGCCGCTTGAATTCCTGCAGCAGCTTCAACGAGTGGGCGTAGTCGGCGCCGGGGCGGGCCTGCTTGTACAGGCGCGGCACGGTTTCCAGGTTGTGGTTGAGGACATCGGGCAGGCCGTTCGCCAGCGCGTCCAGCGCGGCTTCCAGCCGGCCGCGAAAATCCGGCACCAGGGTCTCGATGCGGGTATGCGGGGACTGCTCACGGGTGGCGCGGATGCAGGCGGCGAAGTGACCGGCGCCGCCGTCGCGCAGGTCGTCGCGGTCGACGCTGGTGATCACCACGTACTTCAGGCCCATCACCGCGACCGAGGCGGCGAGTCGCGACGGCTCCTCGGCGTCGGGCGGCAGCGGCGTGCCGTGGGCGACATCGCAGAACGGGCAGCGGCGCGTGCACAGGTCGCCCAGGATCATGAAGGTAGCGGTGCCGTGGCTGAAGCATTCGCCGATGTTGGGGCAGGAGGCTTCCTCGCACACCGTGTGCAGGTTGCGGCTGCGCAGGATTTGCTTGATCTCCCGGTATTTGGCCGAGGTCGGCGCCTGGGCCCGGATCCAGCCCGGCTTGCGCAACGGCTCGGAAGGAATGATCTTGATCGGGATGCGCGCGGTTTTCGCAGCGCCTGTTTGTCTGTTTTCAGCCATTTTTATTCCTAAAATTTGCCGCAGTACGGGTAGGATGGGTGGAGTGTAGCGATACCCATCAATCGTCACCGCAAAGCGATGGGTATCGGCACAAACGCCTCAACCCATCCTACGCACTACGCACTGCGGTTAAAGATTTTGTTTCAATTTCTCAATTAATTTGTCACCGACAACCGCTAGATTATCCGTGACGCCGATATCGCGGCACTGGGTCACTGCCAGCCCTTCATAACCGCAGGGGTTGATCGCCGCGTAGGGGGACAGGTCCATGTCCACGTTCAGGCACAGGCCGTGGTAACAGCAGCCATTCTTGATGCGCAGCCCAAGCGCGGCGATCTTGGCGTTGCCGACAATCGACTCCACACGGGCTTTAGCCCGTAGTGGATCGGAGTCCCCTTGTGAGACATAGACTCCCGGCGCCTTGTCGCGCCGCTCGGCTTGGGCGCCATATCCCGCCAGCAGGTCGATTACCGCCTGTTCCATGCGCCGCACCAGCTCCTTGACGCCGATATTGCGCCGCTTCAAATCCAGCAGCAGGTAGACGACGATCTGCCCCGGCCCATGGTAGGTGATCTGGCCGCCGCGGTCGATTTTCACGACCGGGATATCGGTGGCGCGCAGCAGGTGCTCCGGCTTGCCCGCCAAGCCCAGGGTATAGACCGGCGGATGCTCAAGCAGCCACAGCTCATCGGGCGTATCCGGCCCGCGCATGGCGGTGAAATCCTGCATCGCATGCCAGGTCGGCAGGTATTCGACCAGACCTAAAAGCCTGGTGATGGGTGATGGGTGATGGGTGATGAGTGGGGCGCGCTTCGCTACCGGACCATTTTTTACCCATTCCTCATCACCCATCACCCATCACCCCTTAAAGCGCCATCGCCACCATCGGGTGACCGCTGATCTCGCGATACAGATCATCGAGCTGGACCTGGGAAACAGCGGTAATGGTGCAGGTCAGGGAAACGTACTTGCCGGTGCGGCTCGCCTTCATTTCCATGCTCGCGGCGACGAAATCCGGCGCGTGGCGCAGCACGATTTCCAGCATCGCATCGGCGAAACCCTCTCTCGCTTCGCCCATGATCTTGATCGGGAAGGCGCAGGGAAATTCGAGTAACGAGTGTTCAGCATTCATTTAAAAACCTTTTCAGCCACAAAAAAGCACAAAATTATATGTGCCTCTTGTGCCTTTTCGTGGCTATTCCGTTTTGCCGCGCATCACGCTGCTCTTGTAATCCTGGTAAAGACGGTGCATCTGGCAAAACAATGGGCCGGGACGGCCATCCGCGACCGGCTTGCCGTCCAGATGGGTGATCGCCAGCACTTCCTTGGTCGAGGAGGTGAGCCACAGCTCCTGCGCCGTCCTCACTTCATGCTCGCCGATGCGCCGCACCTCGATTTTGAGGGAGGCTAAGACAGCGAGTTCCAGGATCACATCGTAGGTGATGCCGGGCAGCATCAGGTTGTCTTTCGGCGGCGCCAGCAGAACATTATCGCGCACCACGAAGATGTTGCTGGCGGCGCCCTCGGTGAGAAAGCCGTCGCGCAGCAGCAGGGTCTCGGCGGCGCCCGCATCCACCGCCATCTGGCGCAGCAATACGTTGGGCAGCAAGGCTATCGCCTTGATGTCGCAGCGCAGCCAGCGATTGTCCGCCGCGCTCACTGCGGCCACGCCGCTTTCCACCAGGCTTTTCGTCATTTCGGGCGTCGAGGTTACCAGCGGGTTGCTCATCATGAACACCGTCGGCGCCACATCCGAAGGGAAGGCGTGGTCGCGCTTGGCAACGCCGCGCGTGACATGCAGATAGAGCGACTGGTCTTCTTCCTCGTTGAGCTCGACCAGTTCGCCGATCAGGCATACCCATTCTTCCTCGCTATGCGGGTTGCTCAGACGGATGCCGTCCAGGCTGTGCTGCAGGCGTTTCAGATGCTCGCGCAGGCGGAACGGGCGGCGCGAGTAGACCGGGATCACCTCGTAGACGCCGTCGCCGAAGATGAAGCCGCGGTCGAGTACCGGCACGCAGGCTTCTTCGATCGGCATGAACCGGTCGTTGAGGTAGATCATTTGAACCACAGCTTCACGCCATCCCAGCCGCGCTTGAAAAAGTTCGCTCTGGACACGCCTTCCACCGCCACCAACGGGTATTCGGCATAGGGTTTGCCATCCAGCGTAAAGCGGATAGTGCCGACCTCCTGCCCCGCCGCAAGCGGCGCCAGCAAGGGCTGCCTGCTGACCAGCGAGGCCTTGAGGCGCGCATATTGGCCCTTCGGCAGCGAGACGTAGAAATCCTGGGCAACGCCGGCCTTGAGGATATTTTCGCTGCCCTTCCACACCGGCAGGGTGACGACAACCTGGCCCTTCCGATACAGATGGTGGGTGTCGAAATTTTGGAAACCGTAATTCAGCAGTTTCTGGCTCTCGCTGGCGCGCATGCTTTCCGAAGCCGTGCCCAGCACCACCGAAAGCAGCCGCCGCGAATCGCGTTTGGCCGATGCGATCAGGCAGAAGCCGGCGGATTCGGTATGCCCGGTTTTCATGCCGTCGACGGTAGGGTCCTGCCACAGCAGGCGGTTGCGGTTGGCCTGGGTAATGTTGTTGTACTTGTACTCTTTCAGCGAATAGAGCGGGTAGTATTCTGGAAAATCGCGAAGGATCGCCCGAGCCAGCAGGCTCAAATCACGGGCTGTGGTGTAGTGCTGCGGGTGGGGCAGGCCGGTGGAGTTCATGAAATGGGTTTTATTCATGCCGAGGCGCCGGGCCTCCAGGTTCATGCGCCGGACAAATTCTTCTTCGCTACCGGCGATGCCCTCGGCCAGGGTGATGCAGGCGTCGTTGCCGGATTGCACGATCATGCCGCGAATCAGATCGTCCACGGCAACCGGCGTGTTCGGCTGAATAAACATGCGCGAACCCTCTGCGCGCCAGGCTCGCTCCGATACCACCAGTTCCTGGGTGGCCGCGATTACGCCTTGGCGCAGGGCGGCAAAAGTCAGGTAGGCGGTCATCAGCTTGGTGAGCGAAGCCGGCTCCACCCGTTCGTCCCCGCCGCGCTGCTGTAGCGTCTGACCGCTGGATAAGTCCACCAGGATATAACTTCTGGCAATAATATCCGGCGCGGGTGGCAGGGAAATGGCGGGAGGCGCCGCAAACAGAGGGAGCGCGGCCAATAGCAATGCAAGTGCAAGGAGTTTTTTCATCATATATTCAAGTCCTGAGTTCTGAATTGAAAGTCCTGAGTGAAAATCATCGCGAAGCGATTCAACTCGCTCAGGACTTTCAACTCAGGACTCACGACTTCTATTAGCGGATGATCAGCACCGCTTTGATATTGAGAGAATTTTCGATTTCGGCGGCAACCTGGCTGGCTTCTGCCAGGGTCTGGAACGGCCCGGCACGCACCCGGAACATCCCGCCTGACGGATGGATTTGCAGTTTGTCGGCCAGCTGGGCCAGCTCAGCCTTGAGCCTGCCGTGGAAAGACTCCGCATTTTCCTGCGCGCCGAACGCGCCGAGCTGGACATAGTGGCCGTTCGACGGCGTTTCCCGGGCTGCGGCAACCGGGCTCTTATCGGCCAACGGAGCGGCGAGCGGCGCTTCAGCTGGTTTTGCTGCGGCAGCGTAATTGGCTGGGTCAATCGCCTCCACCTCAACCCGGGTACTGCCGCCTGCGAGCACGCCCAGCTTGTAGGCCGCAGTATAGGACAAATCGATCAGGCGGTCGCTATGGAACGGGCCGCGGTCGTTGACCCGCACCAC
>CAYGNO010000077.1:3299-9784 GCA_964351305.1 uncultured Sulfuricella sp. | reverse complement strand
GCACGATAAAGCTGTGCCCACCCTACCCGACTGTGGCAATCCGTGTTCATCCGTGGATAAAAGCGGTTTTTAGGATTAGTCAGCTCCGCCCGAATTCCTTGACGATGTGCTGCTGGCGCCGGCTCACCGGCAACCTCTCGGCGATCCCGTTCAGCATCACCGCCCAGCCGGAATGGGCTTCGCCGGAATCATCCTGCGCCTGGCGCTCGAAACCCTCGACATAAGCCCGCGCCGCCAGGCAGTTGCGGTGAATGCGCACGAAGCGCCGGTCGAATTCCTGCTCCAGATGGCTTAAGGATTCCTCCACCAGATACTCGCGCTCTGCCGTTCTGACCGTGACGTACTTGAGCTCGGCACGCAGGTAGACGATCTTTTCCACCGGAACCAGAACCACTCGGCCACGCTCGTACACGCTCAAATGCGCCCTGCCCTGCGGCGCGAGGTTACGCAATGCCTCCACGCTACCGGTCGCCAGAACCTTCGCCTTGAGCAGCGCGGCAAGCAGGCGTTCGGCACGCACCGGCTTGAGCAGGTAATCGATCGCGTTTACCTCGAAAGCCTGGATGGCGTAATTATCGTAGGCGGTCGAAAAAACAATGGCGGGTGGATGCGGCAATCGCTGCATGTGCTGCGCCGCCTCGATGCCATCCATGCCCGGCATGCGGATGTCGAGCAGCACCACGTCCGCCGCGTTCTGCGCCAGGAACTCCAGCGCCTCATTCCCGTTCGCCGCCTCCCCCACCAGTTCCAGCGGCTGGCTCGCGGCGCAATCCTGCAGCAGCTCCTTGAGCCGGCTGCGAGCCGGCGCTTCGTCATCCACGATCAGCACGCGCAAGGGATCAGGCATTTTTTTCGCTCAACATTGTTGCGAAGTTGCATCAATCCAAAATACGGTATATTCCGCTGCGACGAATTTCCTTGTGCATCTCATCAGGCGCCAGGTCAGCCCCATTGGGCCACGTGACCGCCAGTTGCCACTGCGAAAACACGCTGAGCGCCCGCAACCGCCATGGCGCGGCGGGAATTACTCCAGCGGCTTGATAGGTTTCGGTAATTGTTTCGCTCGACACAAATAGTCGAAGGCTCGCGGCAGACATCCGGCGCAAGCCCCATGGTTATATTGCCTACGCTCGCCGATTAACTGGCTGCACGCTTACGAGGGGACCGGGTTGTGCGTGAAGTCAGGCCCGTTGCCTGCGCGAGTTCCAACAGACCACGTAAAGCCTCATTGACTGCTTGAGCATTTGGAAATGCTTTCTGTACATCTGGCGAAATCACAACCACGTTGGATGCTTCTCGGCAACGCTGTGCATACTTGCCACGTACCATTTCGCCAAGGTCTTCCCGCCGATATTCGGCACGAAGCTCATCCTGTTCAGGTTTAACTTTCTTCATAGATTTTCCTTTCAGCTTGTGTCGCGGGACGTGCACTGATGATGCGAATTTTGCCTCTGCGCTCCGTGTGAGAAACCACCAGAACGCGATTTGCGGCAGAAAGCCCGAATGTGATAAAACGGTGCTCACCAACGGAATGATCGGGGTCGTGAGCGGTAAGCGACAAATCGTCTTCAAAGACGGATGACGCCTCTTCGAAAGACACCTTGTGTTTGCGAAGGTTCGCCGCAGCCTTGGTTTCTTCCCACTCAAAATTCATCGTGCTTCCTCAAGACCGTGGTCTTTCCCCAATTGTCCTCTTAATTTCTCCGAAACCGGACTACGACCGGCTGTGTTTCGACAATTTCAAGCTGCAACTCTGCTCGGAGCGATTGCCTAATGTCAAACAGCAACTCGTTCAACGATGCGCCTTGATTTGGATTTTCTGCCATGGCATGTGCAATTTTCTGAGCGAGAGCTAGCTGTTTTGCTGTACCGAGCAACTGAATGTCGGCAATAGCCGACTCAAATGCAGGCCAGATAGCCGTTGGATCGTGCGGATACGCGCATGACTCCAGCTTGCAATAGGCCTCAAGCAAATAAGTGAGTCGCTGTTTCCGGCGCTCGTTTGCAACGTCACGCTTTGCAGTGAGCAGGTGAGCAGTCCACCACCCAAAGGCTGCCACCAAGAACGTAACTACGAGTTGTGCGAAGAGCTCCAGTCCGTGGTGGCCTAACGAATAGCGTTTATCCGCCACCCCGCCCAATCTTGCAAGAACCCCCGAACCCATTGATGGAGGATAAACCTTGTTGGACTAAACTGCGGGGCAGGCGGTAGTTATGGGGATTGTAAGGCTGCGGGAGCGGAAGTCAACCGAAGTCATGGCGCAGAGGCAATGGGTGAGGGGGAAGGGAGCGTCCGATGACCCCACCGGTCGCCATGCGCACCGTCTGCTTGCGCGGATATCGTTGGCCGACTCTTCACCCACGCGCAGGGCTTCAGGCATTTTTTTCGCTCACATACGGAACAATAATATGAACCTGGTAGCTGCTGTCGTTCACTTTCGTCATCAGCGTGGCTTCCGCGTCGAAATGCAGCTCCAGACGCTCGCGGATGTTCGCCAGCGCCATCTTGTTGCCGCCATGGTGATCTCCCTCCCGGCGATAGGGGTTGGCCAGCACCAGGTGCACCTGGTCGCGGGCAAGGTAAATATTGATCACGATTTCTCCCGGTTCGGCGCAGGGCTCGATCCCGTGGTAAACCGCATTCTCCAGCAAGGGTTGCAGCAAAAGCGGCGGAATCAGCGCATCGCCCGGCATTTTTTCCACGTGCCAGACCACTTTCAGCCGCTCCCCCAGGCGCAGGTGCTCCAGCTCCAGATACTGGCGGCACAGCGCCACCTCCTTTTCCAGCGGCGCCAGCTGCCGGTTGTCGGCCATCAGCACGCGAAACAGGTCGGCCATGTCTTCCAGCGCCCGCTCGGCCTGTTTCGGGTCGGAACGAATCAGGCTGAGCACCGCGTTGATGCTGTTGAACAGAAAATGCGGGCGGATCCGCGCCTGCAAAGCCTGCAGCCTGGCCTCGCTGATCGCCGGCGAGAAGGCCCGGCTGCGCAGGTGAAAATAGCCCAGCAGCACGCCGCCGACCAGCGCGGCAAACAGCCAGTGGCGTTCGAGCGCTCCAAGGTCGGCATCGAACAAACGCTGGCCGAAGAGATGCACCAGCGTGCTCAGCGCCAGCTCCAGCAGCAGTACCACGGCCACGCCCAAACGATAAGACAGGCGCGACAGAACGCCGCGGCCCAGGCACAACAAAAGCAGGGACAGCAGCAGCACCGGCTGCACCAGCGCGGAGAGATTCATCAGCTCGCGCCACATCCCGTCGTAGGTGGGCGCCTTCAGCATCGCCGCCACCACGCTCATGCCGTCCACGATGAACAGGATGCGCAGCATGATGCCGAGATTGCAGAAGTTGGGCAGCGCCACCCCGGCCATGCCGGAGGGAGGGGTCGCAGCCCCTGTGGGAGAAGCGGGATTTTGCTTTATACTTGTCATATTCGAATTTTGGTCAAGGCGGCAACGATATGCAACAAAAACCCTCGGCGACGGGCAAAGCCTGGTCGGGCCGGTTCAGCGAGCCGGTCGCGGAACTGGTCAAGCGCTATACCGCTTCGGTGGAATTCGACCAGCGCCTGGCGGAATTCGACATCCAGGGCTCCCTCGCCCACGCCGCCATGCTCGAAGCCTGCGGCATCATCGCCGCGGACGACCTGGCGGCGATCCGCAAGGGCCTCGCCCAGATCCTGGATGAAATCCGCGCCGGCCAGTTCGAATGGCTGCTCGACCTGGAAGACGTCCACCTGAATATCGAAAAGCGCCTCACCGCCCTGGTGGGCGAAGCCGGCAAGCGGCTGCACACCGCCCGCTCGCGCAACGACCAGGTGGCCACCGACGTGCGCCTGTGGCTGCGCGCCTCCATCGACGAACTCCTGCCCTTGATCAGGGGCCTGCAAACCGCCCTGCTCGATCTGGCGGAACAGCATGCCGACACCGTCATGCCCGGCTTTACTCACTTGCAGGTCGCCCAGCCCGTCACTTTCGGCCATCATCTCATGGCTTACTTCGAAATGCTCAAGCGCGATGCGGAGAGGATGCGCGACTGTCGCCAGCGCGTCAACCGTCTGCCGCTAGGCGCAGCCGCGCTGGCCGGCACCAGCTTCCCGATCGACCGGGAAAGCGTGGCGCGGGAGCTGGGCTTCGACGGGGTGTGCGAGAACTCGCTCGACGCCGTTTCCGACCGCGACTTCGCCATCGAATTCACCGCCTGCGCCGCGCTGATCATGATCCATCTGTCGCGCCTGTCGGAAGAACTGATTTTGTGGATGAGCCCGCGCGTCGGCTTCATCGACATCGCCGACCGCTTCTGCACCGGCTCCTCGATCATGCCGCAGAAAAAGAACCCGGACGTGCCCGAACTGGTGCGCGGCAAAACCGCCCGCGTTACCGGCCATCTGATGGCGCTGCTGACCCTGATGAAATCCCAGCCGCTGGCCTACAACAAGGACAACCAGGAAGACAAGGAACCGCTGTTCGACACCGTCGATACCCTCACCGCCACGCTGCGCATCTACGCCGACATGATGGGCGGCATCACGGTGAACAAGGAAGCCATGCGCCAGGCGGCATTCCAGGGCTACGCTACCGCCACCGACCTGGCCGACTACCTGGTGAAAAAAGGGCTGCCGTTCCGCGATGCCCATGAAGTCGTCGCCCTCGCCGTGCGCCATGCGGAAGGCAAGCGCTGCGACCTGAGCGAACTTTCCCTGGGCGAACTGCTCGAATTCTCACCCCTGATCGCCGACGACGTATTCGCCGTGCTCACCCTGGAAGGCTCCCTGAACAGCCGCAACCACATCGGCGGCACCGCGCCGGCACAGGTCAGGGCGGCAATCCAGCGCGGCCGGAAATTTATCGGGGCTCTCTAAAAATGCACACGCCCATGGCACAGAAAAAAATCATCCCCATCATCCCTCTCAACGAAGGGCCGGAAATAGCCGATGAAACCAGCGCCTGCTCCAGCGCCGAACCCTACGCGCTGATGGTGCTCGGCGACAGCATGCTGCCCGAATTCGAGGAAGGCGAAATCATCATCATCGAACCGGAAGGCCTGGCGCACGACGGCTCCTACGTCGTCGCCTGGCACAAGGATGAATACATCTTCCGCCAGCTGGTGCAACATAGCGACCGCTGGTACCTGAAGCCGCTCAACGACCTCTACCCCACCGACGAAGTGCCAGGGCTGGAAGTGGTCAAGGGGGTAATAACGCAGAAGAAGAAACCGGGCAAGCGGAGTTCGATGAAGTCTTATTAGGTAATAAAGATAAATCATGCCATATCATGCTATTGTTCTATTATTTGTAATGTTCCGCCGTCCGCTGTAATAAGGACGGCCCAGACGTAACAAGGAGTGAAAAAACTGCAATGGCTCAACGACGCCTCACCATGTCAAGCATCCAGATCGGGGAACCGCTGCGGTGGGATGTATACGATGCACGTGGCTTCCTGTTGCTGAAAAAAGGATATGTCGTCGAACGCGCCGCGCAAGTAGAAGCTCTCGTCGAGCGGGGTCTCTTCGCGGAAACCTCTGCTCACAGTCAAAGCGCCGCCGCCCAGGAGGTAGAAGCGCCTTCTGTTCTACGGCTGATCAATCACGCCAACAAACGGCTAAACCGGTTGCTCTTCAACGTGCAGAACGAAGCCGACTTTCCCGATAAACTGCTGGAAGTCGCAATACTGGTGTGCCACGCCGCCGACCTGAACCCCAACATTGCCATCGCCTGTGTCTTGCTCAATCAACGGGCAGACGACTACCCGGTAAGACACTGTGTCGATACCGCCGTGATTTCGATATTGATTGCGCGATCCATGTCGATCGCGCCCAAGGAAATTTCCACGCTTGCTGCCGCGGCGCTGACCATGAACGTCGGCATGATCCAACATCACGCGCAACTGGAACGCAAACAGTACGCTCTCTCCAACGATCTGGTCGCGCTCATTCGCAAGCATCCCGAGGACGGGGTGAAATTGCTGGAATCGGCGGGAGTCCGTGATCCGAACTGGCTGGCTTACGTCCTCAACCACCATGAAAACGAGGACGGCACGGGCTACCCTGCCGGCAAGGGCGGCAAGGACATCCCCCTGCCCGCCAAGATCATTTCCCTGGCAGACCGCTACTGCGCCTGCGTTTCCGCGCGGGATTTTCGCAAATCGACGTTGCCCAATATTGCGCTGCGCGATATCTTTCTTGAAAAAGGGAAAGGCATAGACCCGTTGCTTGCGGCTCATTTCATCAAGGAACTGGGCATCTACCCGCCAGGCACTTACGTGCGGCTGACCAACGGAGAAATCGGGATTGTCTCCCAGAAAGGGGAGAGCGGAGCGGCGCCCATCGTGCATGCCCTGGTCGGGCCGAGCGGCGCGCCGCTGGCCATCCCGATCAAGAGGGATACCAGTAGCGAGATGTTGGCCATCAAGGAAACATTGCGCGAAGACCAGGCCAATATCCATTTCAGCTTGCATCAGATATGGGGAGAAGAGGCCAGCCTTTAACC
>CAYGNO010000077.1:0-3199 GCA_964351305.1 uncultured Sulfuricella sp. | reverse complement strand
TTTAACCATGCGCGCGCTCCATCGACATTCGGCAAGAAAGTGAGCAAGGGACCGGGGTCAAATTAACCCGATTCAGGAAAGGCCCCTCGCTGTGTATTGCGCCGCAGGAAAATCAACCCTTGCTCGCCAATCAAAAACTTACCACCTCCCCCGCCTGCTCACTCGCATACTTCCCCAACGCCGCAAACAACCCTCCCCCATCCCGCGTGTCATGCCACGCCCCATCCTTCCACAAAAAATGATACCCACCCGATTTCGCCGCCACCCAAATTTCCCGTGCCGCCGTTTGCCGGTTGACGACGATCTTGCTGCCATTCTCGAAGCTCAGCTCCAGAACGCCGCCGTTCATTTCGTAGTCGATATCCGTGCCGGAGTCGTCCAGTGACTGCTCGATTCTGGCCAGGGTTTCGTCTGCCAGTTTGTTGAATTCGCTCTCGGTCATTTCGAGTTTTCCTTGTGATAAGATGATGCGCAACATTACAGACTTCCGAGAATAATATGCGCTTCGTTTTTTTGCCAGTTCTGCTTGTAGTCCTGCTCCATGGTTGCGGCCACAAAGGCCCGCTCTATCTGCCCGCGCCCGATCAGGCGCCTGCCGCCCAGACTCCGGCATTGCCGCAACCTGCCGCCGAGGAGAAAAAACCATGAAATTCTTCTCCCGCCATGATGCCGAATTGTGCGTCGAATCCGTTCCTCTTTCCCGCATTGCGGAAGAATTCGGCACGCCGTGCTATGTCTATTCCCATGCCGCATTAACCGCAGCCTATCAGAGTTTCGACTCGGCCTTCGCCGAGCGCGAGCATCTGATCTGCTACGCAGTGAAGGCCAACTCCAGCCTCGCCATTCTCAATCTTTTCGCGCGCCTCGGCGCAGGATTCGATATCGTTTCCGGCGGCGAGCTGGCGCGCGTTCTGGCGGCGGGCGGCGAGGCAAAAAAAGTGGTTTTTTCCGGCGTCGGAAAAACTGCGGATGAAATGCGCCAGGCGCTTGAGGCAGGCATTCTGTGCTTCAACGTCGAGTCGGAAAGCGAACTGGAACGCCTCGACAAAGTGGCCGGCGAAATGGGCAAGCGGGCACCGGTGAGTTTGCGCGTTAATCCCGACGTCGACCCGAAAACCCATCCCTATATTTCCACCGGGCTCAAGGGCAACAAATTCGGCATTGCCTATACCGATGCCGTCAGGCTGTACTGCAAGGCGCGCGATCTGCCGCACCTGGAAGTGGCCGGCATCGACTGCCATATCGGCTCGCAGATCACCGAGGTGACGCCCTTTGCCGATGCGCTCGACAAAATTCTGCTGATGATCGATGCATTGGAAAAACAAGGCATAGCGATTCATCACCTCGATCTCGGCGGCGGGCTGGGAATTTGCTACAGCGACGAAACGCCGCCGTCGGTGACCGACTACGCAGACACGCTGCTGGAAAAACTCGCCGATCGCAACTTCAAGATTCTGCTCGAACCCGGCCGCGCATTGGTTGGCAACGCCGGTTTGCTGCTCACCAAAGTGGAATATCTCAAGCATGGCGAAACAAAAAATTTCGCCCTCGTGGATGCCGCGATGAACGACCTGATGCGCCCCGCGCTTTACGATGCCTATCACGCAATTCTTCCCGTGAAGGAAAATGCCGGCGTTGCGCAGCGCTATGAAATCGTCGGCCCGGTGTGCGAGAGCGGCGATTTTCTTGGCCATGATCGCCACCTGCACCTCGCCGAAGGCGACCTGCTGGCGGTGATGTCGGCAGGCGCATATGGCATGAGCATGAGCTCCAATTACAACACTCGACCGCGCGCTACAGAAATTATGGTGCGGAAAAACAACAAATATTTGATTCGCGAACGAGAAAAAATTTCACAGTTATTCGCGCTGGAACGGCTACTCCCTTAATTATTTTTCATGCCCCATACATCCACGTTACAGAAAAATATAGCCCATAAACATTGCCCATGGCCAGCGTAATCCATTGTCATTTAAATTCGCGCTGCATCTCGCCCGAAAAAATTCATTCAAACATCTCGTTAAGCCCGTCTATTTCCAATGATTATTTTTTCGTAATGCCATTTTATCTGTTGTGCATTTTTAAATAATTGGAATAGAATTTAAGCGCAAGGCGGAAACATGCTCTCGGTCATGCAGTCCTAACGGAGAGGAACAACAAGGTGATGCAATCAGTTGTTCAGTGCTGCCGCTTTATTTTGGATTTGCTAACAGTGCCAAAATAAAAATGCACTCGAGATAACTTTAATAAGGAGTCAGCAAATGGCAACAAAGAAAGCGACCAAGTCTCCCGCCAAGGCACCCGCCAAAGCGACCGCAACCAAACCTGTAGCCAAGGCCGCACCGGCTACCGCAGCAAAAAAAGCACCGGCGAAAAAAGTTGCCGCTGCAAAACCAGCCGCCAAGAAAACAGCAACCAAGGCCGCTGCAACCAAAACCGTAGCCAAGACAGCAGCTAAAAAACCAGCAGCGAAAAAACCCGCCGCTAAAAAGGCGGCCACAACCAAAACTACCGCAGCAAAAAAAGCGCCCGCTAAAAAAGCACCGGCGAAAAAAGCTGCCGCCAAACCCGCTGCTAAACCTGCGGCTAAAAAAACCGCCGCCGCAAAAGCGCCGGTTAAAAAAGCTGCCGCAACCAAACCTGCAGTAGTGCCTGTATCAGCCGCAAGGAAGTAGTTAACTCTACTCCAGCATAACGGCGGGCTTATGCCCGCCGTTATGTTTTGTTTTTCCCCATCAAGATTCTCCCTCCGCTCTAAAAACAGCCTCCTGCAATATTGACCGACCGGTCAGTCAGTGCTAATTTGTCTTCTGTTTTCCTGACTTGGCGAGACCGGCTGTGCCTCTGGTAGAACCCACCCCCAATTTGTCTGCGTCTGTCCCGGATGCGGTCGAGCGTATTCTCGCTGCGGCCAAGGATCTGTTTGCCGAATCCGGCTTCAACGCGGTATCGATGAATGCCATCGCGGAGCGCGCCGGGGTCAGCAAGGCTAATGTCTTTCATCACTTCAAATCGAAGAACGCGCTTTATCTTGAAGTTCTGAAAACCGCCTGCAGCGAATCCGGCAGTCAGATCGATCAACTCGGCAGCGGCTCCGGTACCTTGGCCGAACGTTTGCGCGCCTTCTCGCAATTGCATCTGACCAACATCCTGCAGGATGAAAAAATTTCCCGGCTGATCCAGCGCGACTTGCTGGAAA
>CAYGNO010000076.1:0-10313 GCA_964351305.1 uncultured Sulfuricella sp. | reverse complement strand
GGCGGCAACCTCGACCTCGGCCTCAACCTGTTCAACTGGCTGGCCGGGGACGACATCCTCATCACCATCCCGACCAAGGCCGCCCAGGACACCAGCCTTAACCTGAGCAAGAACGCCGCAGCGGTGATCGCCATCGGCTTTCTCCTCGCCCTGCCGCTGACATTCATCGGCATCGGCATCGGCACCTGGTGGCGGCGGCGCAAGGCATGAAATCCAGAATCTTGCTGAATCTGGTGCTGGCTGGGCTGGTTGCCGTCCTGATCCTGCTGGTCTGGCTCAAGCCCAGACCCACGGCGCAGACGGAATTCAAGCTCTCCACCCTCGCCAGCGCCAGCATTAACCGCATCGCCATCGAAAAGCCCGGCCAGCCGGCCATCGTGCTGCAAGGAAATCCAACCGGCTGGCGCCTGAGCGCTCCATTCCAGGCGCGCGCGGAGGGAGCGGCAGTCGGACGCCTGCTGGAAACCCTCGCCGCCACCAGCCTCCAACGCTTCCCCGCCACCGATCTTGGCCGCTTCCAGCTCGACCCGCCCCTGTTACGCCTTACGCTCAACGACCAGGAATTCAGCTTCGGCACGCAGAACACGCTGACCGGCGAGGTCTACGTCGCCACGAATGGCGGCGTCCATCCGGTCGCGCCCAGCTATCTCGCCCATGCGATGAAAATGCCCGCCGATTTCGCCGCCCGCGCCTTTTTGGCCGAGGAAGAAAAACCGGCCGGCTTCGAATTTGCGGATATGAAACTCAGCCAGAACAGCGATGGAAAATGGTCGGCCTCCCCGGCCCGCACGGACTGGAGCCAGGACGAGTTCAACCGCTGGGCGGACGAATGGCGCCACGCTTCCAGCCTGGTCACCCAGCCCTACGATGGCACGCCGCCGCAGGAATCCTTCATCCTGCGCCTCGGCGATGGCAAGCTCATATCCTGCAAAATTCTGCGGCGCGAACCGGATCTGGTGCTGCTACGCGAAGATGAGAAACTGCAATACCATTTCCCCGCCGAGATTGGGAAACGCTTGCTGCGGCCCGGAAAATAAACCTAAAAAAAGCCTTTCACCGCAGAGGCGCAGAGGCACAGAGGCACAGAGAAAAAACCAAGATGCCGTTCTGTGGGGGGCTGATGTGTCGCTGCATCACAACGCTTTTGAATTTCTCGGCGCCTCGGCGCCTCTGCGGTTCAACTAAGTTTTTTAGATAATCCATGCCCGAATTACCCGAAGTCGAGACCACCCTTCGCGGCCTGGAGCCGCATCTGGCCGGGGTACGCATCCGAACCGCCGTGATCCGCCACCACGGCCTGCGCCATCCGATCCCCAGCGACCTGAAGCGCACCCTCACCGGCCTGACCATCCGCAGCCTGCAACGGCGCGGCAAATACCTGCTGCTGGACTGCGGCGAGGGCTGGCTGATCCTGCACCTCGGCATGTCGGGCAGCCTGCGCATCCTGCCCGCCGCCACGCCGCCGGAGAAGCACGACCATTTCGATCTCGTGCTGGAAAGCGGCCAGTGCATGCGGCTGCGCGACCCGCGCCGCTTCGGGGCAGTGCTGTGGACGACGGCGCCGCCGGAGAGCCACCCACTGCTGTCCAGCCTCGGCGTCGAGCCTCTGACGGCAGCGTTCGACGGCGATTTCCTCTACCGGGTGTCGCGCGGTCGCCGGACCCCGATCAAGCAGTTCCTGATGGACGGCCATATCATTGTCGGCGTCGGCAACATCTACGCCAACGAAGCGCTGTTTTCCGCCGGCATCAGTCCGAAAACCGCAGCCGGAAGGCTGGGCAAAGAGCGCTGCGCCCGGCTGGCGGCGCTAGTGAAGGACATCCTGAATCTGGCCATCGCCGCGGGCGGCAGCACCCTGCGCGATTTCGTCAACAGCGCCGGCAACCCCGGCTATTTCCAGCAGCAATACGGAGTCTACGGTCGCGCCGGGCAGCCGTGTTTGCGCTGCGGCGCGACAATACGCCAGTTGCGCCAGGGGCAACGCTCCACCTTCTACTGCCCCGGCTGCCAGAAGTGACGCTCAACTCGCGTAATAATGTAGGGTGCCAATAAGCGAAGCGCATTGCACCGGATGTTTTGCGAGTTGGGCGATAAAGCCGCCCATCCCTGCGAACCCCATTTCATTCGGCGCAATAACGATTGCGCCCTACGCGGGCTGTAGAACGCCTATCCATGCTGGTTGCAGACATTGCATGGGCGTCCAGCCCGTAGGGTGTACTGAGGCACGAAGCGCATCATTCGCGTCACGGGGTCAGTCATTCGGATGATGCTTGCAAAAATGACAAATAAATTGTTTAATCCATCTGCACCGCATGAGTACAAAGGCGTGCCCACCCTACCGGGCTAGCTGGTTGGATTGAACCGCATTTTGGCAAAAAATGGGAGGGCGCTTGGCAACATTGATACCGTCTATGGGCGCTTGTCGATTTACGACTAGAGGAGAAAAGCGCCTTGCCGAACGCTTACTGGAAAAGCTCGAAGATGACTATCTGCTTTGGTATGACGTGCCCATCGGGCACACCAATAGCCATCCTGACTTCATCGTCTTGCATCCGCATCGTGGCATCTTAATTTTGGAGGTCAAAGACTGGAAACCTACCACCATTCGCGATGCTAACAAGCAGTCCTTTGAAATATTTATTAGTAGCGGAATTAAGCATGAAATAAATCCTCTCGAACAAGCCAGGCAATACGCTCACGCCGTAATCAATGTTCTGCAGAAAGATCCGCAACTGACAATCAAATCCGGCTGTAAATCCGGCCATTTGCTGTTTCCGTGGAGCTATGGTGTTGTGCTTACCAACATCTCAAGAAAGGCGTTTGAGGAGGGACAGCTTGATCAAGTGATCGAACCGGGACGAGTTATTTGCCAGGATGAAATGCTTGAATCTGTCGATGCGGAAGAATTCCAGCAACGTCTCTGGAATATGTTTAACTTCAAATTCAAAGGCTCGTTATCGCTGCCGCAACTGGATCGAATTCGGTGGCATATGTTCCCCGAAGTTCGCATCGCCGCATCAACCACTGGCGATCTTTTTGGATGTAATACGGGTACCGAAGAGATAGAAATTCCCGACCTACTGCGCGTGATGGATTTACAGCAAGAACAATTAGCGCGCAGCTTGGGCGAAGGGCATCGCATCATTCATGGCGTGGCGGGTTCGGGAAAAACGCTCATTCTTGGCTACCGAGCAATGTATTTGGCGCAAGCCTGTACCAAACCGATTTTGATTCTTTGCTACAGCAATCCACTAGCGAGAAAGTTGCAACGAGTGATGGAAGATAAAGGATTGGGCGTAAAAGTTTCAGTCAAGACATTCCATTCTTGGTGCATTGCCCAACTCAAGGCATACAACATTGATCTCCCTGTGAACGAGGGTAATGATGATGCTTTTTACCGGGATGTTGTGGACAAGCTAATCAGAGCCATTGACCATAAGCTCATTCCTTCAGGCCAATACGATGCTGTGTTGGTTGATGAAGGGCACGATTTTCGCCCAGAATGGTTCAAGCTGATTGTGCAAATGGTTGACCCGCTGAGCAACTCCTTGCTGGTGCTGTACGATGATGCGCAGTCAATTTACGAAGGCGCAAAGAAACAAACATTTAGCTTTAAAAATGTGGGCATTCAAGCGCAGGGACGAACCAACATCCTGAGAATCAATTATCGCAATACGCAAGAAATTCTAAATGTGGCCGCCACTTTTGCGCATGAATTGCTAATTGCTAAAGATGCGGAAGAAGACAATGTCCCTGTCGTTCATCCGATGAGCGCGGGGTGCCATGGCACACGCCCATGTATCGTCAAACTACCTACGCTGGACGAGGAATCCAAATGGATCATCAACCAGCTGAAAGACGCAAATCGCACAGGCACGCCGTGGAAAGACATGGCGGTTCTTTACCAGCATTACAATCCAGTGGGAAAGAATATACTGCATAAATTGAAAGCTGCTGGCATACCCGTTAGCTGGCAAAAGGAGGTTGATTTTTCTGGTGCCCAAGATACCGTGCGGGTAATAACGATGCACTCATCCAAGGGGCTAGAATTCCCGCTGGTTGTTATTCCAGGCATTGGTTTGATGCCCAATGAGGAAACGGCCATTGCGGAAGAAGCGAAGCTGCTCTATGTTGCGATGACACGAGCGACTTCTAGGCTCGTAATGACTTGTGATCGTGAGTCAATTTTTACGCAAAGGCTGGAGGTCGCAGGGGCCGACAGAGGCGGTCAGCTTCCAATGGCACTAACTTAAGCAAGTAGCCCGGATTGCGCTGCGCTGCATCCAGGCTACTTGCTTCATTCAGCAACACTATCTGGTTGGTTTTCCCGCAGTGGGTCAGGGGTGATCTATCTCGGCGTGCAATTTGATGCCCAGCGCCGACATGACCTTGAGTATGGTCGCAAAACTCGGATTGCCTTCGCCGGATAGCGCTTTGTAAAGACTTTCGCGTCCCAGGCCGGTTTCTTTGGCAAGTTGCGTCATGCCTTTGGCGCGGGCAATCGTGCCTAGCGCCTTGGCGATAAACGCCGCATCATCCCCGGCCTCCTCCAGGCAGGCTTCCAGATAAAGTGCCATGTCCTCGTCGGTTTTGAGGTGTTCGGCGCTATCCCATTTACGCAGCTTGATCGTTCCCATATTGACCTCCTACAGTTGCCGCGCGATTTCCAGCGCGGTTTTGATGTCTCTGGACTGGGTGGATTTGTCACCACCGGCCAGCAGAATCACCACTTCCATGCCGCGCTGCGCAAAGTACACGCGATAGCCCGGCCCGTAATGAATCCGCATTTCCGAAACCCCTTCGCCCACCGGTTCGCAATCGCCGAAGTTTCCATCCTCGGCGCGGTCGATGCGGACCTGGATACGCCGCGCGGCCTGCTTATCCTTCAACCCGTCGAACCAGGCGTCGAACACTTCCGTGGCATGAATGATCTTCAATAATTTATATTGTATAATTTGGGATACAAGCAATCAAGAGGCCGCCGATAAAAACCCCGCCGAAGCGGGTTTGATGGCGGAACCAAGGGGTAGTGTCTAGATAAGAGCCCCTTCGGTCAGCAGGCAAGTGTAGACCCCGCTGTAACTTGCTGCGCCGATTTCCGGGCTGCGGCTCTGTTTGCTAGCCGCTGAAAAAGTGCCGGGTGACCAGGGCCATCATCATCTCTTCTACCGCCGGGTCTTCCTGGCCGTTGATCGTGGTGTAGAGCTCTGACGCAATCCCGGAAAACGCATCCAGCAGGCGCGGATCGAAATGACTGCCACGGCTTTCTTGCAGAATGCGCATGGCTTCATCAAAAGAAAAAGCTTTTTTGTACGGGCGCACGGAGATGAGCGCGTCGAACACGTCCGCAATGGCAAAGATCCGGGCATTCAGGGGGATTGCCTCTCCCTCCAGACCTTTCAGGTAACCGCTGCCGTCGAATTTCTCGTGGTGAAATTCCACCACGTCGCGCGCTTCCAGCAGCCAGTCTGATTTGGACAGGATGTCGACGCCCAGCGCAACGTGGGTGCGCATGACGGCGAATTCCTCATCGGTCAGCCTGCCGGGCTTGAGCAGGATATTGTCGCTGATGCCGATCTTGCCCACATCGTGCAGGAATGCGCCTGCGATCAGATGGCGCAACTGGGCGTCGGGCAACTTAACAGCCTCAGCCAGCCGGATGGCGTAAATAGTGACGCGGTAATTGTGTACGCTGGTATCCGAATCACGCTTGGCGACGGCGTTACCCAAAACCTCCATCAGTTCGATATTGCCCTTGAGCAGGTCGCGGGAGAGATGGACCAGATTCCTGTTGAGCGAAATGATGATCGGGTAGAGCACCAGGGTGGTTGCCAGAACAATGACGACCACCAGGATCAAGGCGCGTATCACGTCGTTCCGGACGCCTTTCAGCGTCTCGGCATCAACCTGGTAAACCCCCTCGAAGTAGCCGGCAAGAGCGCCGCTTTTCTCCTTTAGCGGCAGCAACACCTGCAGGAATACATTCTCTCCGATGAGCAGCTTACGGTAGTAAGTGGCATCGGCGAGCGGGAAGGAATGGGGGTTCTTTTTCAGTTCCGTCTCGGTCTCATCCTTGCCGGGATCGGTTTCCTCGAGGATTTTTTTCTTGTCGCGGTTGTAGAGCTCGACGATGACGAAGTGGCTTTTCAGGAATTCCGCAGTCTTCTGGCGCAGGCCGCTCAGGTCGGGGTCGGGCTGGTTGAGAAGATTCAGGTTCTCGCTGGTGAATGATTCGGTTTCCATCACGGCCAGATCCAGGATGCGATCGTCGGTGGACTCGGTTTCCAGATAAAAAACGGCGGCGCCCAGCACTATGGACAAGATTACCCAGGCCAGGGCAAGGCGCCGAACTACAATATTGTGGATGTTCTTGTTGAGTGGCATGCTGATTCACTTGTCGAGAATGGGTATTTTAATACGGAAACCTCACGTTGATATGTTGTGTTTTGTGATAAAGTTTAACCCATTCGAATAAAATCCCCCGGGGGAAGCATGGCACACGATGATCTGGTCGCGCACTTCGAGGCCTACAGCGCCTGGCGCAGCCGCCTGTCGGACAACGTCGGCGATTTCCGCAACTGGCTCAACGAGCAGGAGCTGAATGACGGGCAGACCGACCTGCGCATCCAGCACTTGCTCGACCGGCTCCACGACGACAAGCTCAATGTGGCTTTCGTCGCTGAATTCTCGCGCGGCAAATCCGAGCTGATCAACGCCATTTTCTTTGCCGGCTACGGCCAGCGGCTGCTGCCTTCGAGCGCGGGGCGCACCACCATGTGCCCGACCGAGCTGATGTACGAGGAAGGCCGCGAACCCTGCATCCAGTTGCTGCCCATCGAAACCCGCGCCGCCGATACCACCGCCACGGAGTACAAGCGCTACCTCGACGAGTGGAAAATCGCGCCGCTCGACATCGAGTCGAGCGATGCCATGGCCGATGCCTTCCTGCAGGTGAGCCAGACCAAGCGGGTCAGCCTGGACGAAGCCGCACGCTATGGCCTGTACAATGAAAAGGACGAAAACAACATCGTCACCGTGCATGAAGACGGCACGGTGGACATCCCCTGCTGGCGCCACGCCATCATCAACTTCCCGCACCCGCTGCTGAAGCAGGGCCTGGTCATCCTCGACACGCCGGGCCTCAACGCCATCGGCACCGAGCCGGAACTGACCCTGAACCTGCTGCCAAACGCCCATGCGGTGCTGTTCATCCTCGCCGCCGACACCGGCGTCACCAAGTCCGACATCGAGGTCTGGCGCGATCACATCGGCAACCAGCAGGGGCACCAGAAGGGCCGCCTGGTGGTGCTGAACAAAATCGACGGCCTGTGGGACGAGCTGAAAAGCGCCGAGGCAATCGAAAACGAAATCGACAAGCAGGTCAGTGCCAGCGCCAGCCTGCTCGGCATCAAGCCTGCCTATGTCTTCCCGGTTTCCGCGCAGAAGGGGCTGCTCGCCAAGATCAACCAGGACGAGCCGCTACTCGAAAAAAGCCGTTTGCTGGCGCTGGAAAAATCGCTCAGCGACGAGCTCATCCCCTCCAAGCAGGAAATCGTCCGGGACAATACCCAGGGCGAAATAGAGCACATGGAGGCAAGCATCCGCTCGATTCTGGATGCGCGGCTTTCCGGCGTGCGCGAGCAACTGGAGGAACTGCTCGGGCTGCGCGGCAAGAACGAGGACGTGATCGAGCACATGATGTCCAAGGTAAAGAAGGACAAGGAGGATTTCGAAAAAGGCCTGCAACGCTTCCAGGCTCTGCGCAGCGTATTCTCGCAGCAGACCAACATCCTGTTCGCCCACCTCGGCATGGGTGCGCTCAAGACCGAGGTCAAGAACACCCGCGCCGCCATGGTCGAAGCCAAATTCACCAGGGGCATGCGCGATGCCATGAACCAATTTTTCAGGGGGGCCAACGAGAACATCGCCCAATCCGCCAAGCAGATCGAGGAAATAAAGGGCATGATGGGCGCGATGTACAAGAAATTCAACGAGGAGCATGGGTTAAGCCAGGCTGCTCCCGCCCCATTCTCGACCCTGAAGTATCACAAGGAAATCGCCCGGCTGGAAAAAGCCTACAACGAGCACTTCAACACCATGCTCAACATGCTGACTCACGAAAAACTTTCCCTCACCACGAAATTTTTCGAAACCCTGGCAAACCGGGTGGTGCGTGTATACGAGGTCGCAAACCAGGATGTGGAAAACTGGCTGAAGGCGATCATGGCGCCGATGGAAACCCAGGTACGCGAACATCAACTCCATTTGCGGCGCCGCCTGGAAAGCATTAAACGCATCCACAAGGCGACCGATACCCTGGAAGACCGGATCACCGAACTACAACACATGGAAGGCGGCATCCTCAAGCAACTGCAGGATTTGTCCCTGTTGCAGCAGCACATTGCCAACTCGCTTGCCTACGAGCAGGAAACGCAGCGTGCCGCGGCAAGCGCCTGAGTCTTCCGCCCATAAAAAAACGGCGGCATGGAACTCCATGCCGCCGTTTTTTTGTCCCGCCCCAGGTTGTTAACCCTGGGCTTGAAGCGCCTCGTACTTGGCCTGCAGCGCTTCCTTGGATTCGGCATGTTCGGGATTAACAATAATGCAATCCACCGGGCAAACGCTGATGCACTGCGGTTCGTCGTAATGTCCGACGCACTCGGTGCACAGAGCGGGGTCGATCAGGTAAATTTCGTCGCCCTGTGTAATTGCACCGTTGGGGCATTCGGGTTCGCACACATCGCAGTTGATGCATTCGTCGGTAATCATCAGAGCCATAACAGTTTCCTTCTACAATATTAAGAAAAAATCTTGTGTTGCAGCCTTGCCTTGACCGAGGGTTGCACGAACTGGCTGACATCCCCGCCCAGCAGCGCAATCTCCCTGACCATGCCGGCCGAAATGAACATGTATTGATCCGATGGCGTCAGGAATACCGTTTCGACCTCGGGATACAGGCTCCGGTTCATTCCCGCCAGCTGAAATTCGTACTCGAAATCAGAAACCGCGCGCAAGCCCCGCAGCACGACGCGCGCGTCGTTATCGCGCAAGAAATTCATCAGCAGCCCGGAAAAACCCACCACCGTAACCTTGGGTACATCGGCCAGGACTTCCCTGGCCATGGCCACCCGCTCTTCCACGGAAAAATAGGGCTTCTTGATCTGGCTGTCCGCCACCGCGACAATGACCTCGTCGAACAGGCGGATGGCGCGCCGCACCAGATCCTCATGGCCAAGGGTGATCGGGTCGAATGTTCCGGGGTAAACCGCTCTAAGCGCCATCGGGGCCTTCAGTTTTTCGCTTCAGCAAACAGTAAAACACATTGCCAGCCCGACCGCTGCGCCAGACCTCCCATCCTTCACCCGGTTCAAGCGCCTGCTCGGTTTCAGCGTAAACAAAGCCATCGGGCGCGAGCCGTTCCGGAAGAAGCGGCCATAATAACGGTAAAATTCCTTGATGGAAAGGTGGGTCGAGAAAAATCACATCGAACGCTTTCCCTTCACGGGAGAGGGTTTTTAAGCCATCCCCCGCCACCAGATCCAGTCGATTAGAACCAGCGCCTTCCACGTTTGCCCCCTCTCCCGTCTCGCCGTGGTCGCTGCGAAGCAGCGGGAACCCGGCGGGGACACTCCTTGCGGGTGCAGGGAGAGGGTTGGGGTGAGGGAAACGGCCATGGCGGGCAATATCTTCAGTGGCAACATTCTTGCCATGCCCGTTAACACCGAGCTTGCGCGCATTTTCCTGCAAGGCCTTCAGCGCCTGCGGGTTCTGCTCAACCATCACCACCCGTTTTGCCCCGCGTGAAAGCGCCTCGAACCCCAGCGCCCCGCTGCCGGCAAACAGATCAAGACAGGTCTTGCCGTCAAGTGTCTGCCCCAGCCAGTTGAACAGGGTTTCCCGCACCCGGTCCGGGGTCGGGCGCAAACCTTCCGCTTGCGGGAAATTGATCAGGCGGCCGCGCCATTCGCCGGCGATGATTCTGACCTTGCTCTGCTGTGCCATGATGGGTGATGAGTAATACGTAATGGGTAATGGGCGATGGGCGATGGGGTTTTCATACCCATAACCCATTACTCATCGCCGGAGTTTAGTCCGCACCGACCACCACAGTCACCATGTTGTCTGGCTGGACACGGCGGTTGAAGGCATCCCTGATCTGGGCAACCGTCACTTTTTCCACCTTGCCGGTGAAATCGTCCAGGTAGGAGAACGGCAGCCGGTAAAACCCGATCACGGACAGGTAATCGAGGATCTTCCTGTTGCTGTCGATCCGCAGCGGGAAGCCGCCCACCAGATTCTGTTTGGCCCGCTTC
>CAYGNO010000075.1:6223-10552 GCA_964351305.1 uncultured Sulfuricella sp. | reverse complement strand
GGTGAACAAGGCCAACCTGCTGATCAAGATCGGCGAGCTGGTGCGCGAGAAGAAGCTGGACGGGATTTCCGACTTGCGCGACGAGTCGGACAAGTCCGGTATGCGCATGGTGCTCGAGCTGAAGCGCGGCGAAGTACCTGAAGTGGTGCTGAACAACCTGTACAAGCAGACCCAGATGCAGGACACCTTCGGCATGAACATGGTGTCGATCATGGATGGCCGGCCGCGCCTGCTCAACCTGAAACAGATGCTCGACGCTTTCCTGCGCCATCGGCGCGAGGTGGTGACGCGGCGTACCGTATTCGAACTCAGGAAGGCGCGCGAACGCGGCCATATCCTGGAAGGCCTGGCGGTGGCCTTGTCCAATGTGGACGACGTGATCGCCCTGATCAAGGCGGCACCTACCCCGTCCGCAGCCAAGCAGGGCCTGATGGGGCGGGTCTGGCGCTCGCCGCTGGTGGAGGAAATGCTGGCGCGGTCCGCCGCCGATGCCTCGCGCCCCGAAGGCCTGGCGCCCGAATTCGGTTTCTCCGAGCAGGGCTACCGCCTTTCCGACGCCCAGGCGCAGGCGATCCTGGAGCTGCGCCTGCAGCGCCTGACCGGCCTGGAGCAGGACAAGATCGTGTCCGAGTACAAGGAGGTGATGGATAAGATCGCCGATCTGCTCGACATTCTCGCCAAGCCCCAACGCATCACCGAAATCATCGTCCTGGAATTGACCGCGATCAAGGCGCAGTTCGGCGACAAGCGCCGCAGCGAGATCGTCGTTCACGCCCAGGATTTGAGCATGGAAGACCTGATCACGCCTCAGGACATGGTGGTGACCTTGTCGCATGGCGGCTACATCAAATCCCAGCCGCTCGAGGACTACAGCGCCCAGAAGCGCGGCGGGCGCGGCAAGCAGGCTACCGCGATGAAGGAAGAGGATTTCATCGAGAAGCTGTTTATCGCCAACACCCATGACTATATTTTGTGCTTCTCCAACCGCGGCCAGGTCTACTGGATCAAGGTCTACGAAGTGCCGCAGGGCAGCCGGGGATCGCGCGGCAAGCCGTTCGTCAATATGCTGCAACTGGACGAAGGCGAGAAAATCAACGCTATTCTGCCAGTCAAGGAATTCGACGACGGCCATTTCATTTTCATGGCGACCTCCAGCGGTATCGTCAAAAAAACGCCGCTGTCCGACTTCTCCCGCCCGATGAAGCGGGGCATTATCGCCATCAATCTGGACGAGGACGACTATCTGATCGGCGTGGACATCACCGACGGCCAGCATGACGTGATGCTGTTCACTGACGGCGGCAAGGCGGTGCGTTTCGACGAGGCCGCCGTGCGCGCTACGGGCCGCGTTTCGCGCGGCGTGATGGGCGTGCGGCTGGGCAAGAAACAGAAAGTGATTTCCCTGCTGGTGGCGGAGAACGAGACCCAGTCGGTGCTCACCGCGACCGAAAACGGCTACGGCAAGCGCACCTCGATCGCGGAATATACCCGCCATGGCCGCGGCACCCAGGGCATGATCGCGATTCAGACCTCCGAGCGCAACGGCAAGGTGGTGGCGGCGACGCTGGTGAATGCGGAAGACGAGATCATGCTGATCACCACCGGCGGCGTGCTGATCCGCACCCGCGTCAGCGAAATCCGCGAGATGGGCCGCGCCACCCAGGGCGTGACCCTGATCAACCTCGACAAGGGCGAGAAGCTGATCGGGCTGGAGCGGGTGGTGGAAGCGGAAGAGGCCGGAGAAGAGTGATTTTTAGCCTGGTAGGGTGGGCAACGCTTTTTTGCCCACGCGGAAATCATCTCCGCACACCGCGTGGGCACAAAAACGGTGCCCACCCTACAGCACTTAGGACTCAGTACTCAGGACTCGTAACTCAGCACTCAGGACTTTATTTTAATGGAACGAATCTACAACTTTAGCGCCGGTCCCGCCGCATTGCCGGAGGAAGTTCTGGAGCAGGCGCGCGACGAGATGCTTAACTGGCAGGGTTGCGGCATGTCGGTGATGGAGATGAGCCATCGCGGCAAGGAATTCATGGGCATTGCCGCCCAGGCCGAGGCCGATCTGCGCGGGCTGATGGATATTCCCGCCAATTACAAGGTGCTGTTCCTGCAGGGCGGGGCTTCCAGCCAGTTCGCCATGGTGCCGATGAATCTGCTGCGCGGCAAAATAACTGTGGACATCGTCAATACCGGCGTGTGGTCGGGCAAGGCGATCGAGGAGGCGGAGCGGTATTGCACGGTGAACGTCGCCGCCAGCTCGGAAGACGCCAAATTCAGCTATGCCCCGACCCGGGACAAATGGCGCCTGAGCCAGGATGCCGCCTATGTCCATTACACCCCAAACGAGACCATCGGCGGCGTGGAGTTCCACTGGATACCGGAAACCGGTGGCGTGCCGCTGGTGGCGGACATGTCTTCCAACATCCTGTCCGGCCCGCTGGATGTTTCCCGCTTCGGCCTGGTTTATGCCGGGGCGCAGAAGAACATCGGTCCGGCCGGCTTGTGCATCGTGATCGTGCGCGAAGACCTGATCGGCCAGACGCTGCCTGGCACGCCGACGATGTTCGACTACAAGATCCATGCCGACCACGATTCGATGTACAACACTCCCCCCACCTATTCGCTCTATATCGCCGGCCTGGTGTTCAAGTGGCTGAAGCGCCTCGGCGGGTTGGCGGAAATGGACAAGCGTAACAACGCCAAGGCGGCGCTGCTTTACGATTGCCTGGACAGCAGCAGTTTCTACCAGTGCCCGGTAGCGAAAGACAGCCGCTCGCGCATGAACGTGCCGTTCACCCTCAAGGATGCGGCGCTGGACGAGGAATTCCTCAAGCAGTCCAAGGCGCGTGGCCTGGCGCAACTGAAGGGCCACCGCCTGCTGGGCGGGATGCGTGCCTCGATCTACAACCCCATGCCGCTGGAAGGGGTGAAAGCCCTGGTGGATTTCATGCGCGAGTTCGAGCAAAAACATGGATAAGGCACTTTCACAACACCGCGCCAGCATCGACGCGATCGACAGCGAGATGCTGAAGCTCGTGAACCGGCGCGCCGAGCATGCCAAGGCGATTGGCGTCCTGAAGGATGGCGCGGTTTATCGCCCCGAGCGCGAAGCGCAGGTGCTGCGCCGGATCAAGGAAGAGAATCCCGGCCCCCTTGCAGACGAGACCGTGGCGCGCCTGTTTCGCGAGATCATGTCGGCCTGCCTGGCGCTGGAGCAGCCTCTCTCGGTGTCATTCCTCGGGCCGCAAGGCACTTTCACCCAGGCGGCGGCCATCAAGCATTTCGGTCATGCCGCACTGACCCGTCCCTGCGCTTCGATCGACGAGGTGTTCCGCGAAGTGGAAGCGGGGCTGGCGGATTACGGCGTGGTGCCGGTGGAAAATTCCACGGGCGGCGCGGTCGGCACTACTCTGGATCTGCTGTTGCAGACGCCCCTCCAGGTCTGTGGCGAGGTCGATCTGCGGGTGCACCAGTTTTTGCTGCGCAAGGCGGGGGCGACCGGCAAGATAGAGAAAGTCTATTCGCATGCGCAGTCCCTCGCTCAGTGCCACGAGTGGCTCAACCAGAATCTGTCGGGCGTGGAGCGCGTGGCGGTGGTGAGCAATGCCGAGGCGGCGCGTTTGGTCGCCGGGGATGAGACGGCGGCAGCGATTGCCGGCGAGTCCGCGGCGGAGCATTACGGGCTGGAAAAGCTGGCGGAAAATATCGAGGACAAGCCCGATAATACCACCCGCTTTCTGGTGATTGGCCAGCATGATGCCGCGCCCTCCGGCCGGGACAAAACTTCGCTGGCGATGTCCGCCAGGAACCGTCCGGGTGCGGTGTTCGAGCTGCTGACGCCGCTCGCCCGGCATGAGGTGAGCATGACCAAGCTGGAATCCCGGCCTTCCCGCTCGGGGCTTTGGGAGTACGTATTTTTCGTGGATGTGGAAGGGCATCGCCAGGATGAAAAAGTTGCCCAGGCGTTGGCTGAGCTTGCCGGCAAGGCGGCTTTCCTGAAAGTCCTCGGCTCCTATCCCGTGGCGGTACTATGAAAGGCTGGTAATGCGTGATGAGTAATGGGTGATTGCCTCCGCCACCACATTACCCTTCACCCATCACCCCATTACAAATATTGAACCATGGACCTATTTAACCTTTCACCCCCCTACATCCGCGCCATTGCGCCGTACCAGCCGGGCAAACCGATTGCCGAGCTGGCACGGGAAATGGGCCTGCCGGAAAGCGACATCGTCAAGCTGGCTTCCAACGAGAACCCGCTCGGCGCCAGCCCGCGCGTGCTGGCGGCGATCGAGAACGTGATGATGGAGCTCGCGCGCTATCCGG
>CAYGNO010000075.1:0-6123 GCA_964351305.1 uncultured Sulfuricella sp. | reverse complement strand
CCGCGCGTGCTGGCGGCGATCGAGAACGTGATGATGGAGCTCGCGCGCTATCCGGATGGCAACGGCTTTGCGCTGAAAACCGCGCTGGCGGAACGGCATGGCGTCGGACTTGAGCAGATCGTTCTGGGCAACGGTTCCAACGACGTGCTGGAATTGGCGGCGCGTGCCTTTCTGACGCCTCAGTCCTCCGCGGTGTACAGTCAGCATGCCTTCGCCGTTTACCCGCTGGCGACCCAGGCGACCGGTTCGCGCGGTATCGTGGCGCCGGCGAAGGATTTCGGCCATGACCCCGAGGCGTTGCTGGCGGCCATCGAGCGCGACAGCGATACCGATACCCCCACCCGCATTCTGTTTCTCGCCAACCCCAACAACCCTACGGGTACGTTGCTGGACCCCGTGCAACTGCTGAGCCTGATCGAGCGCGTGCCACAAAATGTACTGATCGTGCTGGATGAGGCTTATACCGAATACCTGCCCGATGCGATGAAAAGCGATAGCGTCGGTTGGCTGAAACGCTTTCCGAACCTGATCGTCACCCGCACCTTCTCCAAGGCTTACGGCCTGGCAGGTCTGCGCGTGGGCTATGCGCTGGCGAGCAAACCGGTGGCGGACATGATGAACCGGGTGCGGCAGCCATTCAACATCAACAGCCTGGCCCAGGCGGCGGCGGTGATGGCGATGCAGGACGACGCCTTTCTCGACGAATGCCTGGAAATCAACCGCGCAGGGATGGCGCAGCTGACGGATGGCTTCAAGCGACTGGGGCTGGATTACATTCCTTCCTACGGCAACTTCGTCGCAGTGCGCGTGGGCGATGCCGCCGCTGTCAATCTCAGCCTGCTGAAACAGGGCGTGATCGTGCGGCCGGTCGCCAATTATGGGTTGCCGGAACACCTGCGCGTCAGCGTCGGGCTGGAAGGCGAAAACAAGGTTTTTTTGCAGGCCCTGGAACGGGCTCTTGAGGAGTTGAAAAAATGATTATCGTAATGAGCGGCGACGCAACCGAACAACAGATCGAAGGCGTCGTCAATAAAATCAGGGAAGCCGGTCTGGATGCCAATATTTCGCGCGGCACCGAGCGCACCGTGATCGGCGCCATCGGCGACGAGCGCAAGCTGGAGCAGGAGTATTTCGAAGCCTTGCCGGGCGTCGAACAGGCCATGCATATCGTCAAGCCCTACAAGATCGTCGGGCGGGAATGGCACAAGCAGGACAGCGTGATCGACATCAAGGGCGTCCCGCTGGGCGGCAACCAGATACAAATCATCGGCGGGCCATGCTCGGTGGAAACGCCGGAGCAGATGGCGCTGGCGGCGCAGGAAGTGCATGCCGCTGGCTGCCGCCTGATGCGCGGCGGCGCTTTCAAGCCGCGCACCAGCCCCTATGCCTTCCAGGGACATGGCGTGGAAGGCCTGGCGATGTTCCGCACAGCCGCCGAAAAATACAACCTGCCCATCGTCACCGAGCTGATGGACGCGCGCCAGCTCGATGCCTTCCTCGAGTACGGCGTCGACGTGATCCAGATCGGCACGCGCAGCATGCAGAATTTCGAGTTGCTCAAGGAAGTCGGCAAGGTCAACACGCCGGTGATCCTCAAGCGCGGCATGTCGGCAACCATCTCCGAATGGCTGATGGCGGCGGAATATATTGCAGCCGCCGGCAACCACAACATCATCTTCTGCGAGCGCGGCATCCGCACCTTCGAAACCTACTATCGCAACGTGCTGGACGTGACCGCGATCCCGGTTTTGAAAAAAGAAACCCACCTGCCGGTGATCGTCGATCCGTCCCACGCGGGGGGCAAGGCGTGGATGGTGCCGGCGCTGTCGCGCGCGGCCATCGCCGCCGGCGCCGACGGCCTGCTGGTGGAAATGCACCCCAATCCCTGCGAAGCCTGGTGCGATGCCGATCAGGCGCTCAATCCGCAGGAGCTGAAAGACTTGATGGTCAGCCTGGGCGCGATTGCCGGGGCGATCGGCAGGACGATTTGAAGCGATAACCGCAAAGGCGCGAAGGTGATTCCAAAATGTTGAGTGGCTTTTCTTTGCGACCCCTTTGCGTCTCTGCGCCTTTGCGTTTCAAGCAATGTTGATCAACAAACTCGTCATTTTCGGCGTCGGACTGATCGGCGGATCCTTCGCGCTGGCCTTGCGCGAGGCTGGCACGGTACGGGAAATCGTCGGCGTCGGACGCACTGCGGGAAATCTGGAGGAAGCGCTGCGTCTCGGGGTGATCGACCGGGCTGCGGTCGATGCGGCCAGCGCGGTGCAGGATGCGGATCTGGTACTGCTGGCCGTCCCGGTCGGGCAGATGGCGGCGGTGATGGCATCGATTGCGCCGCACCTGTCGGCGCAGACCGTCATCACCGATGCCGGCAGTACCAAATGCGATGTGGTGGCGCTGGCGCACCGGCATCTGCCGGGCCACCTGGCGCGTTTCGTGCCGGCCCACCCGATCGCCGGCGCCGAAAAAAGCGGTGCGGCTGCCGCCAGTGCCGAGCTGTACCGGGGCCGCAACGTGGTGGTCACGCCCCTGCACGGGGTTGACCCTGCGGCAGTGCTCACGGTGCGCACCCTGTGGGAGGCTTGCGGGGCGACGGTCAGGGAAATGACGCCGCAGGTTCACGACGAAGTCTTCGCTGCGGTTTCCCATCTGCCGCATCTGCTGGCTTTTGCCCTGGTCGAGGACATCGCCTCGCGCAGCAACAGCGAGGAGCTGTTCAGCTATGCCGCCAGCGGTTTTCGCGATTTCACCCGGATCGCCGGCAGCTCGCCGGAAATGTGGCGTGACATCTGCCTGGCCAATCGCACTGCGCTGGTCAAGGAGCTCGAAATCTACCAGGCGCAGCTTGACCGTCTGCACGCCATGCTGGAGCAGGCCGACGGGGCGGCGCTGGAGCGAGTTTTCAGCCATGCCAGCGAAGCACGCAACAAATGGACCTCTCAAAGAAAATCTGATTGAACCGCAGAGGCGCTGAGGCGCAGAGAGAACCTCGAACCGGGTTTCTCTGCGCCTCAGCGCCTCTGCGGTAGAAAGTTCTAAACTATGGAATATCTCGATCTCGCCCCTATTTCCCGCGTCAGCGGTACCGTGCTGCTGCCCGGTTCGAAAAGTATTTCCAACCGCACTTTGCTGCTGGCGGCGCTGGCCGAGGGCGTTACCGAGGTCAAGGCCCTGCTTGCCTCCGACGATACCCGGCACATGCTGGCAGCACTGAAGCAACTGGGTGTCAGTTGGGAACGGCACGGCGAGAGCCGGGATTATCGGGTGGAGGGCGTGGGCGGCGAGTTTCCGGTGAAGCTGGCCGACCTGTTCCTGGGCAACGCCGGCACTGCCTTTCGTCCGCTTACCGCCGCTCTGGCGCTGTCGCACGGCGAATACCGCTTGAGCGGCGTGCCGCGCATGCACGAGCGGCCGATCGGCGATCTGGTTGATGCCCTGCGCCAGCTCGGTGCGGATATCGCCTATCTTGGCGACGAAGGCTACCCGCCGCTTGCCGTCAAGCCGGCAGCGATCCTGGCGTCAGGCCGGGTCCGGGTGCGCGGCAACGTCTCCAGCCAGTTCCTCACGGCACTGCTGATGGCCGCCCCGCTGGCGCGGCAGGAGGTGACCATCGAGGTGGTCGGCGAGCTGATTTCCAAGCCGTATATCGAGATTACGCTGAATCTGATGCGCCGCTTCGGCGTCGAGGTCGAACGCCAGGGCTGGCAGGCGTTCACCATCCATGCCGGACAGACGTACCACAGCCCTGGCGTGATCCACGTCGAGGGGGACGCTTCCTCCGCCTCCTACTTTCTGGCTGCCGGCGCGATTGGCGGCGGCCCGGTGCGGGTCGAAGGCGTGGGCAAGTCCAGCATCCAGGGCGACGTGCGTTTCGCCGAGGCGCTGGCGCAGATGGGCGCCGAAGTCGCGATGGGTGATAACTGGATCGAGGCGCGCGCCCCCAATAGCGGGAAACTCAAGGCTCTCGACCTCGACTGCAACCATATCCCGGATGCCGCCATGACCCTGGCGGTAGCGGCCCTATTTGCCGAGGGGACGACCACCCTGCGCAACATCGCCAGCTGGCGGGTCAAGGAAACGGACCGCATCGCCGCGATGGCGACCGAATTGCGCAAGGTCGGTGCGATCGTGGAAGGGGGCGCGGACTACATCCGCGTTACCCCTCCTCACCCCTCACGCCTCATCCCTCACGCCAGTATTGACACCTACGACGATCACCGCATGGCGATGTGCTTTTCCCTGGTAGCGCTGGGCGGCGTGCCAGTGCGCATCAACGACCCCAAGTGCGTCGCCAAGACTTTCCCGGATTATTTCGAAAAATTGCAAACCATTACCCATAACGACTAAATTTACAATGAACTGCTCCTCACCCCTTCACGCCGGAGCGAGAGCCTTCGGCTCCGCTCCCGGCGGGGACGCCCCTTGCGGGTGCACCTCTCACTCCTCACCCATTCCAGTGATCGCCATCGACGGCCCCTCCGCATCCGGCAAAGGCACGGTGGCGCAACTCGTCGCCCAGGCGCTGGGCTTCCATTATCTCGACAGCGGCGCCCTGTACCGGCTGCTGGCGCTGGCGGCAGGGTGGCACGGCGTGTCGTTCGACGACGAGGAGGGATTGGCGCGCTTGGCGGAAGGGCTGGCCATTCGCTTCGGGGGCAGCGAGGTGTGGCTGGATGGCGAACCGGTAGGAGATGCGATTCGCACCGAAGAATGCGGCAACGGCGCCTCGCGTATCGCCGCCTATCCCCGTGTGCGTGCGGCGCTGCTTGACCTGCAGCGCGCCTTCCTCAAGGCTCCGGGGTTGGTTGCGGACGGTCGCGACATGGGTTCGGTGGTGTTCCCTGGCGCGATGCTCAAGATATTTCTGACTGCCAGCGCTGAGGTGCGTGCCGATCGTCGGTATAAACAGTTGATGGGAAAAGGAATGCATGCTAATATCAACCAGATTTTGCATGACATAAGGCAACGCGATGAGCGCGACAGCGCGCGGAGCGTGGCCCCATTGCAAAAATGTGCGGATGCCAGCCTGCTGGATACCAGTTCCATGACCATTGTTGAAGCGGTGGACGAGGTGCTGGCGCGGTTCAAGCAGGTTCGTGTCCGATAGGTGCCTTGAGCTCCAACAGTTTTGTCGGTTGGCTGAAACATTTTTTCGCTATTGCGGCATGTTTCCCTTTTTCAGACTGTTTGAAACTTCTGGCGGGTGATAACTAACCCCGTTGCTTTTGCCATCCGGGCAACAGCCGGGCTTTTTCAGGTTTTTTAAACAATGACTACTGCTTCCCCTTCTGTTTCCCCATCCATTGAAAGTTTCGCCTCTCTGTTCGAAGAGAGCTTGTCCCACCAGGAAATGCGCGCCGGCGAGGTCATCACCGCCGAGGTCGTGCGTGTCGATAACGACAGCGTGGTGGTCAATGCCGGCCTGAAATCCGAAAGCGTCATCGACGCCAACGAATTCAAGAACGACAAAGGCGAAATCGAAGTAAAACCGGGCGATTTCGTCAAGGTGGCGATCGAAATGCTGGAAGACGGCTACGGTTCGACCAAGCTGTCTCGCGAGAAGGCCAAGCGCGTCGCCGCCTGGCTGGATCTGGAAGCCGCCATGGAAGAGGGTACGCTGGTCAGCGGTATGGTCAACGGCAAGGTCAAGGGCGGCCTGACCGTGATGGTCAATGGTATTCGCGCCTTCCTGCCGGGTTCGCTGGTGGATATTCGTCCGGTCAAGGACACTACCCCCTACGAAAACAAGGAAATGGAGTTCAAGGTTATCAAGCTGGACCGCAAGCGCAACAATGTTGTGGTTTCGCGCAAGGCAGTGCTGGAGCAGAGCCTGGGCGCCGAGCGTCAGGCATTGCTGGGCAACCTGAAAGAAGGCATGGTCGTCAAGGGTATCGTCAAGAACATCACCGACTACGGCGCGTTCGTGGATCTGGGCGGTGTCGACGGTCTGCTGCACATCACCGACCTGGCCTGGCGCCGCGTCAAGCATCCTTCCGAAGTGCTGGCTGTGGGTGATGAAGTCGAAGCCGTGGTGCTCAAGTTCGACCAGGAGAAGAACCGTGTTTCCCTGGGCGTCAAGCAGCTGGGCGATGATCCGTGGGTCAACCTGTCCCGCCGCTA
>CAYGNO010000074.1:10394-10554 GCA_964351305.1 uncultured Sulfuricella sp. | reverse complement strand
CCCTGGGAGCGAGCAGGCGACAGTTGCTAATGGGCCTGTTTTCCGAGTTTGCCGGTATCGGCATGTTGGCCGGGCTGGTCGCCGCGCTTGGCGCGAGCGGAACGAGCTACATCCTGAGCACCCGGATACTCGCGTTGCCCTACGTGTTCAACTTCTGGCT
>CAYGNO010000074.1:0-10384 GCA_964351305.1 uncultured Sulfuricella sp. | reverse complement strand
CCGGCGGGGATGCTGGCCGGAGCCGCCGCTATCGGCATTGCCGGCATTGCCGGTTGCTACGGCGTGCTGAATCAGCCCCCTTTGCAGACGATCAGGGATAGCAGTTAGAATCACATTTTCATTTTATAAAAAAACGATTAACCACGAATTTGCTCGAATAAACCAAAAGTAGGCGCCTCTAGGCGACACGAATGTTCACGAATAATCATTGTGTATGGGTGGTTTTTATTCGTGTTCATTCGTGAAAATTCGTGGCATTCGTGGTAATTGCCGTTGAGGTAATCATGAAGTTCGGAACCCCTTTGAGCCCCAGCGCAACGCGCGTCATGCTGCTCGGCAGCGGCGAACTCGGCAAGGAAGTGATCATCGCCTTGCAGCGCCTCGGCGTGGAAGTGATCGCGGTGGACCGCTATGCGAATGCGCCCGGCCATCAGGTGGCGCATCGCGCCCACGTCATCAACATGGCCGATGGCGCCGCGCTGCGCGCCTTGGTCGAGCAGGAAAAGCCGCACCTGATCGTGCCCGAGATCGAGGCCATCGCCACCGACATGCTGGTCGAGATCGAGCGCGATGGGCTGGCCGAAGTGATTCCCACCGCGCGCGCAGCGCAATTGACCATGAACCGCGAAGGAATCCGCCGCCTGGCAGCGGAAACATTGCAACTGCCGGTCTCGCCCTATGCATTCGCCGACAGTCTGGAAGAGCTTCAGGCGGCAATCGATGGTGGAATCGGCTATCCCTGCATCGTCAAACCGGTGATGTCCTCCTCCGGCAAGGGCCAGTCCCGGCTGGAAGGACCTGCCGATGTAAAAGCCGCATGGGATTATGCCGCCAGCGGCAGCCGGGTTAACCAGGGGCGGGTGATTGTTGAGGGCTTCATTGATTTCGAATACGAAATCACGTTGCTCACCGTGCGCGCGGTGGGTGCTTCGGGACAGGTGGAAACCTTTTTCTGCGAGCCGATCGGACACGTCCAGGTCAAGGGCGATTACGTTGAAAGCTGGCAGCCCCAACCGATGAGCGATGCGGCGCTGGCCCGTTCGCGTGAAATTGCCGGGGCGGTGACGGACAACTTGGGCGGGCGCGGCATTTTCGGCGTGGAATTGTTCGTCAAGGGCGACCAGGTGTGGTTTTCCGAAGTCAGTCCGCGCCCGCACGATACCGGCATGGTAACGATGTGCAGCCAGATACAGAGCGAGTTCGATCTTCATGCCCGCGCTATCCTCGGCCTGCCGGTGGACACACGCCTGCGGGCGCCCGGCGCCAGCGCAGTGATTTATGGGGGCATGGAGGCTACCGGTATTGCCTTTGAAGGCGTGGCGGAAGCCTTGGCCGTGCCGCAGAGCGACCTGCGCCTGTTCGGCAAGCCGGAAAGTTTTACCCGCCGCCGCATGGGCGTGGCGCTCGCCAACGGCAAGGATGTGGATGAGGCGCGCGGTCGGGCCAAGCTCGTGGCGAGCAAGGTCAGGCCGGTGCGAGGCCAGTAGTTCAGTCAACAAGGGGGATTGCTTCCCCCCTGAAAATGACAAAATCGTAACCCATCGTGCTTTGGCAAGTATCTATAATCCAGACCGTAATATTTGCCGGAGAGAAAAAAATGAAAGTCTTGATGTTGTTGGCGATGGGCGTGCTGGTGGTTTCTGCAACTACAGCGAAAGCCATGGATAGTGATGCGATCCTGGGTGGAGCACTTGGCGGCGGAGCGGGTGCCGCAATTGGTTCGGCCATGGGTGGGCGCGATGGCGCAATGATCGGCGGTGCTGTCGGCGGTGCGGCGGGCGTCGCGGTGGCAACGTCTGACCGCAGACGTGAAACCGTCAGGGTGAGAAAGGAAGTCGTGTATGTCCAGGGTGACCATGATCATCACGACAATGGCCGGCATCTTGGACACTACAAGAACAAATATAAAAAGCATGGCCGCCACGACGATTAAGCTGGGGTAGGTGACAAAAAAAGGCGCTCTTTCGAGCGCCTTTTTTCATGGTGTTACCAGCCAGGATTACCTGCCGCGGCTGACGGGACGTCCGGTTCCGGTAGCGCTCTTGTTCGGGCCGCCGCGCCCTGCATAGCCTTCGCGGTTGCCGTTGGGGCGACCTTCATAGCCGGGACGACGGTCATTATTGCCGAATCCGGGACGCTTGCCGGAAGGGCTGGGCGCGCCGGAGCGCATCGGCCGCTTCGCCTCGAAGCCGGGAACGATGTGCGGGGTGATGGCGTGGCCGGTGAAGCGCTCGATCTTCTTCAGGTTCATCACGTCCTTGCCGGAGGCGAAGGATACCGCGATTCCCTGGCTGCCTGCACGACCGGTGCGACCGATGCGGTGGACGTAGTCCTCGGCGAACTTGGGCAGGTCGAAGTTGATCACGTGGCTGATGCCGGCCACGTCAAGTCCGCGCGCTGCCACGTCGGTGGCGACCAGTACTTTGATGGCGCCGCTGCGCATGCGGGTGAGGGTGCGGTTGCGCGCGCCCTGGTTCATGTCGCCGTGCAGTGCCGCAGCCTGATGGCCCAGTGCGAACAGGTCTTCAGCCAGCATGTCGGCGTCGCGTTTGGTGGAGGTGAACACGATGGCCTGTTTGACATCGATGTCGGTCAGCAGATGCTGCAACAGGCGATTTTTGTGCGCCATGTCGTCGACGACGTGCAGACGCTGCTCGATATTCTCGTGCTTGGCCTGTTGCGCGGTCATCTGGATGCGCTTGGGGTCTTTCAGCAGGCGCTTCGCCAGGGTTGCGATGGTGCCTTCCAGGGTGGCCGAAAAGAGCAGAGTCTGGCGGCTGGCCGGGGTGGCGGCCGCGATTTTCTCGACGTCGTCGATGAAGCCCATGTCCAGCATGCGGTCGGCTTCGTCCAGCACCAGCATTTCCAGGCGCGAGAAATCGATGCGGCCACGATCGAGGTGGTCGATCAGGCGGCCCGGCGTGGCGACGAGGATGTCCACAGGCTGCGACAGCAGCTTGTTTTGCAGCGGGTAAGGCATGCCGCCGAGAATGCTGACGGTTTTGACGCGCATGTGTTTGCTGTATTTACGCGCGGCGTCGTTAACCTGGTTTGCCAGTTCGCGTGTCGGGGTCAATACCAGGATGCGCGGGCCTTTGCTTTTGCTCTGCGAGGGTTCGGTCAGGTATTGCAGCGCAGGCAGGATGAAGGCGGCGGTTTTGCCGGTGCCGGTTTGCGCCGAAGCCATCAGGTCGTGGCCGGCGAGAACTTCGGGGATGGCCGCAGCCTGGATCGGGGAGGCTTCGGTGTAACCGCTATCGGCGATCGCTTGCAGGATGGCGGGATTCAGATTCAGTTTTTCAAAAGACACGTGTATTTCCTTAAGTTTAAGGTAAAAATAACGCGCAGCAGGCAATAAGCAGGGGTGACCCGATAGACAAGGGGTCAAGTACCAAACACCACGCGGCGCTAAAACATCGTCGCTAACCGGGGTGAATCGCACTCAGGAAATTCTGAGAAGGAAGGGTCAGGAGCGATGAACAAAGGCTGAGATATATTGCTTCAGCCAAGCGGCGCATTATACGGAGATTTTCCAGAATAGCCAGATATTTATGCTACAATCGCAGACTTTTTTACCTAGCAGGAATCAATACATGTCACGCGCCCAACGCAATATTGCAATCATCGCCCACGTCGACCACGGCAAAACCACGCTGGTGGACAAGCTGCTGCACCAGGCCGGCACCTTCGCCTCGCACCAGCATATCGCCGAACGGGTGATGGACAGCAACGACCAGGAAAAGGAGCGTGGCATCACCATTCTCGCCAAGAATACTTCCGTGGAATATGAAGGCGTTCACATCAATATCGTGGACACCCCCGGACACGCCGACTTCGGTGGTGAGGTGGAACGGGTGCTGGGTATGGTCGACGGCGTGTTGCTGCTGGTGGATGCAGTGGAAGGCCCGATGCCGCAAACCCGGTTCGTAACCAAGAAGGCGCTTGCGCTGGGCCTCAAGCCGATAGTCGTGGTCAACAAGATCGATCGTCCCGGCGCGCGCCCGGACTGGGTCGTCAACCAGACCTTCGAACTGTTCGACAAGCTGGGCGCAACCGATGACCAGCTTGATTTTCCTGTCGTGTATGCCTCTGCGATCAACGGCTACGCCATGCTGGAGTTGGACAAGCCTTGCGATCACATGCGCGCCCTGTTTGATACCGTCCTCAAGCACGTAGAACCGCCGAAGGGGGACCCGGATGCGCCACTGCAGCTACAGATTGCCGCGCTGGACTATTCCAGCTTCGTCGGTCGTATCGGCATCGGTCGCGTCGCTAACGGTCGCATCAAGCCGGGCCAGCAGGTTGTCGTGATGAACGGACCGGATGGCGCCCCGAAAAATGCCAAGATCAACCAGGTGATGGGATTCCACGGTCTGGAACGGGTGCAACTGGATGAAGCGCAGGCCGGGGATATCATCCTGATTACCGGAATTGAAGAAGTGGGCATCGGCGTCACCATCTGCGACAAGGAAAATCCTCAGCCGTTGCCGCTGCTGCTGGTGGATGAGCCGACGCTGAACATGAATTTCCGCGTAAACACTTCGCCGCTGGCCGGCACCGAGGGCAAGTTCGTCACCAGCCGCCAACTGCGCGACAGGTTGCAGAAGGAACTGTTGATCAACGTGGCGTTGAAGGTCGAAGAGACCGAGGATGCCGACTCCTTTATCGTTTCCGGGCGCGGCGAGCTGCATCTGACGGTGCTGCTGGAAAACATGCGCCGCGAAGGTTATGAGCTGGCCGTGGGCAAGCCGCGCGTGGTGATGAAGGAAATCAACGGCGTCAAGTGCGAGCCCTACGAGGCGCTCACGCTCGACGTGGAAGAAGCCAACCAGGGCGCTGCGATGGAAGAACTGGGCCGCCGCCGAGGCGATCTGCAGGACATGCAACCCGACGGCCATGGCCGGGTGCGTCTGGAGTACCGTATTCCCGCGCGTGGCCTGATCGGCTTCCAGGGCGAATTCATGACCCTGACCCGCGGTACCGGCGTGATGTCGCACGTGTTCGACGAGTATGCCGAAGTCAGGGCCGACATTCCGGGTCGCCGCAACGGCGTGCTGGTCAGCCAGGATAACGGCGAGGCCGTCGCCTACGCCCTGTGGAAACTCGAAGATCGCGGCAAAATGTTCGTGAGCCCCGGCGACAAGCTGTACGAAGGCATGATCATCGGTATACACAGTCGCGACAATGATCTGGTAGTGAACCCGATCAAGGGCAAGCAACTGACCAACGTGCGTTCCTCCGGCACGGATGAGGCAGTACGCCTGACCACGCCGATCAAGATGACGCTGGAATCCGCAGTGGAGTTTATCGACGATGACGAGCTGGTGGAAATCACTCCGAAGTCGATTCGCATCCGCAAGCGTTTCCTGCTTGAGCATGAGCGCAAGAAGGCTTCGCGGTCCTAACGGTCTGGCTTCATAAAAAATCCCCCGTTTCTCCGGTCTGCAAATCGGGAAGCGGGGGTTTTTATTTGGAGGTTGGCTAGAGCCAGACCTTGGCTGGGTAACGGCGCCAGCGGTGATGCGTTATAATCTCCATTTCATTTAATTAGAGAAAGCCATGCCTGAAATCCTGATCGGCATTCTTCTGTTGTTTATCCTGGCCGCCGCCTTGTGGCTGGGGTTCAGATTCAGCGGGTTGGTCCGTCCGCAGAATGAACTGCCGGCACTGGTGGCGCAAATCATGGAGGAGAAACACCGCGCCATGCTGTCCGATCTGCACGAGGGGCTGGCCAGGCAGGGCGACCGTCTGAATTCATCAGCCGCGGAAAACGCCGAACGCCTGCGTAGCGCCGTCACTCAGGAGCTTCAGTTCACACGGGATGCGCTGGAAAAATTGCAACTGTCCCAGAGCACAAGCCTGGCCCAGACCCGCGAAGCGATGCTGGCGCAGTCTGCCGAGCAGGTGCGCGCCAACCAGGAACTGATTCAGTCCACCCTGCGCAACACCACCCAACAGCTGACTAGCGCCATTGAATCCCTGACCAAGTCAGTGGATGGCCGCCTCGAGCAGATCAGCGGCAAGGTGACGGAGCGGCTGGACGAGGGTTTCAAGAAAACCAATGAGACCTTCGCCAACGTCATGGCACGGCTGGCGACGATCGACGAGGCCCAGAAGAAGATCGACGGACTCACCACCAACATGGTGAGCCTACAGGAACTACTTGGTGACAAGCGTTCTCGCGGCGCTTTCGGCGAGGTTCAGATGGAGGCGCTGGTGCGCAATATTCTGCCGCCTTCGGCTTACGCCTTCCAGCAAACCCTGAGCAATGGCAACCGCGTGGACTGCCTGTTGACGCTGCCCGAGCCGACCGGCAATGTCGCCGTCGATTCCAAGTTCCCGCTGGAAAACTATCACCGCATGTTCGCTGCCGAGTTGTCCGAGGGAGATCGCGTCCAGGCGCTGAAGCAGTTCAAGTCGGACGTAAAAAAGCATGTGGACGCGATCAGCGAGAAGTACATCATTCCAGGTGAAACCAGCGATGGCGCGGTGATGTTCGTGCCGGCCGAAGCGGTATTTGCCGAGATACACGGCCATCATCAGGATGACGTGGTTGATTACGCGATGCAGAAGCGGGTGTGGATTGTTTCGCCGACCACCATGATGGCGATTCTGAACACCGCGCGGGCCGTGATCAAGGACGTGGAAACCCGCAAGCAGGTGCATATCATCAAGGATGCGCTGAGCAAGCTGGGCAAGGAGTTTTCCCGCTTCGACACGCGCATGAAAAAGCTGGCGGATCATATTCGCCTGGCCCATGAGGATGCCGAGGAAGTGCATGTCACCAGCCAGAAAATCAGCCGCCGTTTCGCCCAGATCGAGCATGTGCAGATGGATGAATCGGGCGTGCCGGTATTGGAAGTTCCGGGCGATGTTCCAAGCGTCGGCGAGGATTCCTGAACGTGCTGAAGAATTCAAAAACTCTCATCCTTGCCGGCTTCGGTCTGGTGCTGCTGCTGATGGCGGGGCTGACTGCCATCGGCCTGACACGCGTCACGGCGCTGCACGAGCGGATGGAGATTTTAAGCGAGGAGCATGACGCCAAGATCGGTCTGGTGTTCGAGATGGTGTCGGCCGCCCGCGAACGCGCCATCAGCCTGCACCGCCTGGCGCTGCTGACCGATCCGTTCGAGCGGGACGAGGAGATACTGCATTTCAGCAGGGGGGCGGCGAACTTCATCCGGGCGCGCGACAAGCTGGTTGAGTTGGGTCTTAACCCCGAGGAAAAACGCGTCTTGTCTCAATCGCTCGAACTGGCCAGGCATGGGGAGCAGCTGCAGGTCAAGGTGGTGGGATTGTTCCAGCAGGGAGATATCGTCGAAGCCAAGCATTTTTTGCTCAACGAGGTGATCCCCACGCAGAGAATGGTGATCGGGCAGCTTGGTGCGCTCACGGATTTGCAGCAGGAGCAGGAGCGCGTAGCAGCAGCCGCAGCGGCTTCCTCTTATCGCAGCGGGCTCCTGTTGATGGGTTTGCTCGGGCTTGTCGCCGTCGCGCTGGGCGGCCTGATCGCCTTGTACGTGATGCGGCGCACGGTGCTGACGGAACGGGCGCTCTTTCAGGAGAAGGAACGCGCCCAGGTCACGCTGGATTCGATCGGCGACGGCGTGATCACCACCGATGGCGAAGGCAAGGTGATTTATTTCAATCCACTCGCCGAGCAGCTCACCGGCTGGAAGCTGGATGAAGCGCAAGGGCTGGCTCTGCGCGGAGCGTTCAACGTGGTCGATGCTTTCACGCGCAAGCAAATCGATCATCCCGCCTTCGATGGTTCGGTCGAGGGCGCGACGGTCAATGTTTACGAGAATGTGCTGCTGGTTAACAAAGACGGGCGCGAATTCGACATCGAAAGTTCGGTAGCGCCGATCCGCAATCAGGCGGGAGCGGTTATCGGTTCGGTGCTG
Organism: uncultured Sulfuricella sp.; assembly: GCA_964351305.1. Classification (GTDB taxonomy): domain Bacteria; phylum Pseudomonadota; class Gammaproteobacteria; order Burkholderiales; family Sulfuricellaceae; genus Sulfuricella. Next base: position 2,480 of record CAYGNO010000074.1, on the reverse strand, counting down.
GTATTCCGCGATGTTACCCAGGCGCGCGAACTGGCCAAGCAACTGGCTTGGCAGGCAGCCCATGACCAGCTGACCAGCTTGATCAACCGGCGCGAATTCGATCTCCGGCTCACCCGACTGCTCGATAGCACAAAATCGGGCGACGATCAGCACGCTCTGCTGTACATGGATATCGACCAGTTCAAGGTGGTGAACGATACCGCCGGCCATGCAGCCGGTGACGAACTGCTGCGCCAGCTGGCCGACAAGTTCCGGTCGCAAATCCATGGTGGCGACACCTTGGCCAGGCTGGGCGGAGATGAATTCGGCGTCTTGCTGGAACATCGCTCCCTGGACGAGGCGCTGAAGATAGCCAATGCGTTGCGCAAGACCGTGCAGGATTTTCGTTTTACCTGCGAAGGCCGGGTGTTCGAGGTGGGCGTCAGCATCGGCTTGGCGCCGATTACCGCGCACAGCGGCAGCCCGGCGAACTTGATGAGCTGCGCCGATGCGGCGTGCTATGCCGCCAAGGATAATGGCCGCAACCGCGTCAACGTGTACAGCCCGGAAAACATCGATTTGATGCAGCGCCAGAGCGAGATGCGCTGGGTTACGGATATTTCAAAGGCATTCGAAGAGCAGCGTTTTCGTCTTTATTCCCAGCCCATCCTCCCGCTTGGCGAGGAGCAGGAGGATGGACGCCACTGCGAGATTCTGCTGCGCTTGATCGATCTGAACGGCGAGGTGATAACGCCGGGAACCTTTCTGCCTGCTGCCGAACGTTACGGCCTGATGCCGGTGATCGACCGCTGGGTGATACGCACCCTGTTCGCCACCATAGCGGAGAGTTTGGGCCGTGCGGCAGGATCGAATCCGCCTCGCATCTTCTCGGTCAACCTTTCCGGCGCAAGCCTGAACGACGAATATTTCCCCGAATTCCTGCGTGACCAGATCAGCCGCTACCGGATTCCTCCTGCGGCGCTATGCTTCGAGATCACCGAGACCGTGGCGATTTCCAATCTTGAACACGTGCGCCGGTTCATGCAGGAATTGAAACAGGCCGGTTGCCGGTTTTCCCTGGACGATTTCGGCAGCGGGATGTCGTCGTTCGCCTATCTCAAAGATTTGCCGGTGGATTACCTGAAGATTGACGGCATGTTCGTCAAAAATATGGTGCAAAATCCTATCGACCTGGCCATGGTCGAGGCGATCAACCGCATCGGCCATGTGATGGGTATCCAGACCATTGCCGAATTCGTGGAAGACGAGTCGATCCTGGAAAAATTGCGCATTCTCGGGGTGAATTATGCGCAAGGGTACTGGGTCGGCATGCCCGCCCCCTTGGAACTCCAGTAGTCCTGTGGGAGCGGCGCCAACCCTCTCCTCAACTCTCTTCCACAGGGAGAGAGGGCGTCGTCCCTTCCCCTTCACGCGCAAGGAGTGCCCCCGCCAGGCATACGATCGCTTGAGCCGGTTTCATGGCTCATAGCGGATCGGAGTGCCCTTGTGGTGTTCCCGCCGCTTTGCGGCGACCATGGCGAGACAAGGGGAAGGTTAGGATGGGGATGGGAGTTGGCCACGATTTGCGGCCACATTGGCCGGCCAGTAGCTTATTTCTTTTTGGCCGGTTGCGGGTTTTTCAGCATCCACAGCGTCAGAATGCTCTTGATTTCGTGGTTCAGGGAATGGTGGGCCTTGTCGCGCGGGGTTTCGTTCTTGAAATCCTTGGCGTAGGCGTCGGCACCCTTGCTCAGGAAAAATTCGACCCGTTCCTTCCTTCCGGTATAAGCGGCAATGTGCAGCGGCGTCGTGTCGTTGTTGTCCCTGGCGTTGACATTGGCGCCCCTGGCCACCAGCAGCTTGGCGATTTCCGGGTTGGAGCTGGAGGCGGCGATGTGCAGCGGCGTGGAGCCGAGCTCGGTGCGCGCGTTGATCAGGTTCTTGTCGGCGGCCAGCATTTTTTCCACTTCTTGCGGGGTTCCGTCCCGGGCGGTTTCGAAAATCGTGCCGGCCGCGAGGGAATTTCCTGTTACGCTCAGCATAAAAATGGCGATGCCGATGATTTTATGGCTTCTGTTCATTGGCTGGATTCCTTTGGATTCGTTATCTGGATGGTGTTCGGTATGATGGGAGCGACGACAAGTTTAATGTGAATCGATGGAGGAGTAAATTGATGAAAAAAGTTTTAAGGTATTGCGCCGGCGTTGCCGCTCTGGGACTCGTCGCCAATTTCCCGGTTCAGGCGGCGGAATGGGTGCAGGCATCCCAAATCAGCGACAATTTCCGCGAGGTGGACAAAAGCAGCATCCGGGGCGCCAAGCCTCATCTGGCATTCACCAGTCGACACGTGATCAATGATGCTAACGAACTCAAGATCGGGCGCCAGGTTGTGAAGTATCTGGTGATGGAGCAGCGGGTCGATTGCGCCAAGCGCACTACCGTCGTGCTTTCGAGCGAAGCGCAACGCGCGGATATGAGCGTGATCACCCGCCAGAAGCTGG
>CAYGNO010000073.1:0-10639 GCA_964351305.1 uncultured Sulfuricella sp. | reverse complement strand
AGGCTCTCCAAAGCAGGGCCAGCTAGAATACGCGCTGTGTTGTACATGGCTGCTAGGCGATGTGATCAGGGAAAATCCGCTGCGCTTCGTCGTCTATCTGGCGGCCATTGCCGCGGTAATCTATTTTTCTACCAAGCCATTCATCAATATTGGGAAATAGCACAATCCCCGGCACCCGAACAATGACCCGGGGAGGGGCGTGGCAAGGTGCTAAGATAAATAAGAAGCCGTCTTGGGGCGGCGATCCCGTTATCTGTTGCGTCACAGGAGGTTTGCCATGAAGTCATCTAACATCAGTAACCTGCGCCAGTTCTCGCGCATTCCCTTTCTTGCCGACATCCAGCTCCATCTGGCGGCAGGCGTGCAGACTGGCCGCTTGCTGGATATTGCACTCAAGGGCGCCCTGGTTGAAACTGCGCAACCTGCCGCCGCTGAACTGGGCGAAACCTGTCGCCTGGTTCTTCCGCTGAGTGAAGACGGCGAGCAGATTGTCATGGAAGGCGCGGTCGTCCATCGGGAGGGCCGGCAGATCGGCATCGAATGCCGCTATATCGATATCGATAGCCTGACCCGCCTCCGCCGTTTGGTGGAACTGAACCTGGGCGACACGGCTTTGCTGGAAAGGGAGTTTTCCCATCTACTCAGGAAATGACTTTGATAATGGAATACAGTCAGCCCCAACCCAAAATCCTCCTCGCCGTTATCGAATTCATTTCCCACGGCAGATTGCCCGAGCTCTACAAGCAGCTTGGTTTCGACGTGACGCCCGAGTGGCGGGTGCGCAAGGCCGTCTCGCTGGTGCGCAAGCTGAAACCTGACGTGATCGTGGCGGATTTTTATTTTCAGTCGGACTTTCGCGATCGTTTGAGCAATCTCGAATCGCTGCTGGCGGCGGCGCAGCCGCTCAAGGAAACCCGGATACTGGTGTTTTACGAACCGCAGGATGAGTCTGCGCTGGTCAGGGTGCGCGAGCGCATGCGCATCGATGCGGCACTGCCGATGCCGGTGTCGGACGATGCGATCAGGGCTGTTCTGAGCGAGTGGCGGTGATCGGGATGTATTGCCGGCTTTTCACGCGGCGGGTGCTATAAATCAAGCAGGGAGTACAATTCGCAGCCGGATTTATGTCACTCATTCAATAGATAAACGTGGAACAAAACCATCCCGGCAGATCCGCCATCATCAAACTCAAGCTCAGGCGAATTTTCTTCGCATTCCTGATCCTGGCTGTTCTCGCCTTCGCCGCGCTGGGCATCCTTTTTTTCAGGGAGACCGAATCCTCGGCATTCCAGGCGGATTACCTGTCGCGGCTTGCCAAGGATATTCGCTGGACAATCGAGAGCGGGCCTAATCCGGATCTGTCCATTTCGCAGGCCGGGCCTTACGACGAGCGCCTGGGTTACAGCCGGTTGCCGACGATGATTCCGCGCCTGGCTGACCAGGGTTTCCAGGTAAGCGCCCAGGCACGGCTATCGCCACGCATGCAGGCGTTGATTGACCTGGGCTTATTCGCTCCCTACCGGGAGAAGTCCCAGGCCGGTCTGCTCGTCACGGATTCCAGCGGCCAGCCATTATTCAAGGCGCTTTCCCCGGGACGAGTCTACGAGAATTTCGAGGCGGTTCCTCCGGTTGTTGCGAATAGCCTGCTCTATATCGAGAACCGCGATCTGCTGGACCCCAGCCATGCCGGGAAGAATCCGGCCGTGGAGTGGGCCCGGCTCGGGAAAGCCGTGCAGGACAAGGCGATCCAGCTCTTCCGCCCGGAACATGACGTGCCCGGAGGCAGCACGCTGGCCACGCAAATCGAGAAGTACCGGCACTCTCCCAATGGCTTGACCCTCTCTGCCGGTGACAAGCTGCAGCAGATCGCATCCGCTTCGGTGCGCGCCTACCTGGACGGGGAGGACACGCTGCCTGCGCGCCGGCGTATCGTGGTGAACTACCTCAACACGGTTCCGCTCGCCGCGGTTGCCGGATTCGGGGAGGTGAACGGTCTCGGTGACGGGCTGTGGGCCTGGTATGGGTGGAACTTCAATTACGTCAACCGGACGTTGCAGTCCTTGCCGTCGGGCGGATCAGACCTCGACGAATTCGCCAGTGTCTACAAGCACGTGTTGAGCCTGATGATCGCCCAGCGCCGGCCGTCGGCTTATCTGATGAAAGAGCGCAAGGCCCTTGAGGCGCTTACCAACAGCCATCTGAGGGTGCTGGCGCAGGCCGGCGTGATTCCGCCCGCTGTCAGGGACGCCGCCCTGAAGGTGCCGCTCCAGTTTCTTACCGCTGCGGTTCCGGAAGAAACCGGGGATTTCCTGTCCCGCAAGGCGGCCAGCGCCGTGCGCGTACACCTGGCTTCCCTCCTGGGATTGCCCCGCCTGTATGAACTGGACCGCCTTGATCTCTCCGTGCAAAGCACGCTCGACGGGGCGCTGCAGAAGAGGATCACGGATATCCTGCGCGATCTCAGGAACCCGGCATCCGCGCGCACCGCCGGGCTCTACGGCGAGCATATGCTGGGCGAAGCCGATCCGGGCCGGATCATTTACAGTTTTACGCTCCACGAACTCACGCCCCAGGGCGCCAAGCTCAGGATTCTGGCCGACAATTTCGACCAGCCGTTCGACATCAACCAGGGCACCAAGCTCGACCTGGGTTCCACCGCCAAGCTGAGAACGCTGGTGACCTACCTGGAAATCGTCGAAAAGCTGCATGGCCACTATGCGTCATTGCCGCCGAAAGCGTTGCGGCAAGTGAAAGTGGAGCCCGGAGACAACCTTACCCGCTGGGCGGTCGACCATCTGTTGCGAAGCGGGGAAAAAAGCCTCGCGGCCATGCTGGACGTCGCCATGGAGCGCAAGTATTCGGCCAGCCCGCACGAGGAGTTTTTTACCGGCGGCGGCGTGCACGTCTTCAGCAACTTCAAGCACGAGGACGATGGCAGGGTCATGAGCGTGCGCCAGGCAACCCGCTTTTCCGTCAACCTGGTTTACATCCGCCTGATGCGGGATATCGTGCGCTACACTATGTTCCAGACACCGGGGGCGAGTATCCTCAAGGACATGGACAACCCGCAGCGCCAGGAATACCTCAGGCGTTTCGCGGACAGGGAAAGCCGGGAGTTCGTCGGTCGCTTCTACCTGAAATACAAAGGCAAATCGACAAACGAGATCGCCGACATTTTCTTTTCCGGCATCCGGCCCACCCCGCGGCGGCTCGCTGCCGCCTACCGCTACATCAATCCGCAGGCCACGCCCGATCAATTCGCCGCATTCATGGAATTGCGCCTGCCCGGTTTCAGGGGTTCGGACGGGCACACCCTCCGCGCCTTGTATGATGGCTACGAACCCGGCAAATACCCGCTGGCCGACCGGGGGTATCTTGCGCACGTCCACCCGCTGGAGTTGTGGCTCGCGCGCTACCTGACCGCTCACCCCGGCGCGCGGTACAAGGACGCGATCGAGGCCAGCGGCGACGAACGCATTGCCGTCTACGACTGGCTGCTCAAGACCATGCACAGGAACGCGCAGGACATCCGCATCCGCAGCCTGATCGAAGTGGAGGCTTTCCTGGAAATTCACCGTGGCTGGAAGCGGCTCGGCTACCCGTTCGACGCTCTGGTTCCGTCGCTGGCAACAGCCATCGGCAGCTCGGCGGATCGCCCCGCTGCGCTCGCCGAACTCATGGGCATCATTCTCAACGATGGGGTCCGGGTTCCCACGGTGCCGATCGAGCGCATGCGCTTCGGTGCGGACACACCCTATGAAACCGTCGTCGAGCGCGCCCCCATCAAGGTCGAGCGCCTGTTTACGCCTGAACTGGCGGCTACGGTGCGCAGCGTGCTGATCGATGTGGTGGAGGGGGGCACGGCCTCGCGGCTTGCCCACGCTATCGTGAGAGAAGATGGCACGCGGATTCCGCTGGGCGGCAAGACCGGCACCGGCGACCATCGCTACGTCACTTTTTCCGCAGCGGGCACGATCAAGGAATCCCGCGCGGTGAACCGCTCCGCCACGTTCGTGTTCTTCATCGGGGACCGTTTCTTCGGTACGTTAACCGCATTCGTGCCCGGCGCGGATGCGGAAAATTATGAGTTCACTTCATCGCTTTCCACGCAAGTCCTGAAAAACCTGCTGCCCACTTTGAAGCCGCTTATCGACTCGGCCCGGCCTCTGCCGGAACAAGCGCGGCTGGATGCAGTGAAGAAAGGCAAGAGGAAGAAAATGGCGCCCCAACCCGTTCAAGACGGAGAAGATGCCGTCGATTCGACTCCCCCGGAGGAGCCGGAATAGCAACTCTGATTGAACCCAGACTGTCCATTGGAATGCTCATGCATGTAGGAGCGCCGCCCCCGGCGCGAATATGGCCGAAAATCGCGGCGAGGGCGCCGCTCCCACAGCGGTTTGGCTAATGGATAATAATGAGAGCGAACGACCATGAAATCCTCCCTGATCGACCCCGATACCGACCTTGCCCACGAATGCTACGCGCTGGTTTATGCGCCGAGTCCTAACCGCAAGCGTTTTCCTGAAAACTGCGTGGAGGTGAAAGCTTCCGAGGAGGAGGCGCGAACCGGCGCCGATCCAGCCAAGCGGCTCGTGCCCGCCGTGCTGTTCGGCCCCTCGCGTTCTTCCGAGGGTTTCAGGCTGTTCTATCTGGTGCGCTGGCTCGATTAGCGGGATCAAGACGCAGATTTGCGACTTTCCAGGCCGCATATCGAATAAGGAAAAACCCTATGCGAATGCAACGATTTTCTGGTAATTTGTCAATAATTCCAAAAAATCAGTTGGCCTATTTAACAATAAAAACATAGGCCAACAATAAAAACCCAGGCCTGGGAGGCCGACGTGCGCAATCCCCTTTTTATTTTCCGCTTTAGCTCCGGGCATGGCTTGCTGGGATGCGCCCTGTCGCTTTCTGTCGGCATGGTATCGGCGGGTGAAAACAGCGCATTTTCGGAAGGCGCCTATCTGGACGAGATGCCCGTCGTGCTCAGCGTCTCGCGTCTTTCCCAGCGGGTGGACGAAGCGCCCGCGGCGGTGACGGTGATCGACCGCCAGATGATCAAGGAATCCGGCGTATGGGATCTGGCGGAGGTGTTCCGGCTGGTGCCGGGCATGGTGGTGTCCTACCATTCCACACGCGCCTATACCATGGACAACACCGTGAGCTACCATGGGTTGTCCGATCCCTATGCGCGCTCGATGCAGGTTCTGGTGGACGGACGTTCGGTCTATTCGCCTTTGTACGGCGGCGTTATGTGGAGCGACATTCCTGTCGCCCTCGACGACATCGAGCGCATCGAGGTGATCCGCGGCCCGAATGCCGCCAGTTATGGCGCTAATTCCTTCATGGGGGTGGTCAACATCATCACTCGCCATTCTTCGGAAACGCAGGGCAAGTTCGTTTCCCTCACCACCGGTCGCAACCGTGAGGAAGGCGTGGCGCGCTACGGCGGTCGCAATGGCGACCTGACCTATCGCATCACGGCTGGCGTACGCAACGACAAGGGCGAGGATCCCACCATCGTGAATGCCCTGTCCACGCAGGGTGGGTGGGACAAGAACAAGTTCGACGACAGGAAAGTCCAGCTGTTTACCCTGCGTGGCGATTATCGGGTCAATGCGACGGACGAACTGGAATTTCAGTTTGGCTACAACGGCGGTGACCGGCAGGAAGGGGATGCCGGGACGACTCATCCATTCTGGAAACGCGCCGACAATCATTTCGAACAGTTGCACTGGCGGCGCGCCTTGGATGATGGCGGGGAGCTGTCGGTGCAGTACTACCATGGTTATGAGAGCAGCTACGGGACCGATACCGATGGTGCGACTAGCCACAACATGGATGTGATTGCGCAACGCCATGATCTGGAGGTGCAGCACGCGTTCTCGCCCAGCAAGAGCACGCGCATGGTGTGGGGCGGCAGCATGCGCTATGACGCCGTTTATGCGCCGTACTATTTGAGAAATAGCGTTACCGGGGTGCCCGCTATCGATACCAAGCCGTTTCGCCTGGGCCGCCTGTTCGGCAACCTGGAGTGGCGCGCGCACCCCGATCTGGTGTTCAACCTGGGGGCGATGCTGGAGGAAAACAGCTTTACCGGAACGGATATCACGCCGCGTGTCGCGGCCAACTGGCATTTCCTGCCCGGGCATACCTTGCGTGTCAGCAATTCCAAAGCCACGCGCACCCCGACCAATTATGAGAAAGTCGCCGCCGATCCCTACCTGGCTCTGGGGGTGGTCAAACAAAAATTGCGGCCGGAACGGGTGGATTCCACCGAAATCGGCTATCTGGGCAAGTTTTTCGATTTGAACGTGGATTTCCGGGTGTTCAGGGATGAATTCAGCGATCTGATCGTCGAAAACGGGGCGTCTGTAGGACAGGGCAACCTCAATCCAGGCAATGCTGCGGTAAAGGGTTTCGAAACCCAGATGAAATGGCAAGTCGGCCCCCGTACCAGGCTGATTTATGGTTTTTCTCGCAGCCTGGTTTCCAGTCTTAACCAGGCCACGATAACCTATACCGATGCGGTGCCCAGCGTCCAGAGCATGATGCTCACCCACCGCTTCGACCATCGCTGGAGTGGCAGTCTGATGGGCTATCAGATGGGGGCGGCACATTTTCCAGAGACGGATACTGGCCCACAGGACAATAGAATGTATTTTGTCGATTCGCATCAACGCTGGGATGCCCGCCTGGCCTATGCCTTCCAGGCCGGAACGACCAGGGGCGAACTGGCGCTCGTGGTGCAGAATCTGGCCGATGCGCGTTACTTCGAATTCCGTCACGACAACGAACCGCCCGGTCGCAGCGCCTGGCTCAATCTGAAGCTCGATCTCTGATTGTGATGGATAGCCCGCAGTATTATGAGGGAATCCCCTATACGAATCGGGGAGGGTTTCTGATAATTTACAGGGTATGCTTAAATTTCGGATTAACCCGTTCCCAGCCTGTCGGCTCAATCTGAACCGAACCCCTGGACCCTGATGCACTACTGGCGCCTCTTCTCCGCTCTATGCCTCACCTTGTCCATGTTCTGTCTGCCGCGCGCGGCAGCAGCGCTGGATGGGGTGACCGTGGTGCTCAGCGAGGAAGGCGGCGCCTACGCCCAGGTGGCGGACAAGCTGCGCGCGGCCCTTTCCCAGGGTGGCGGTACAGCCCGGCTGCCGGTCAAAGTGATAGCGCTGAAGGAAGGGGACTCCCTCCGTGCCGACTCCGGACAGTTGCTGGTGGCGGTCGGTGCTGGAGCAATGGAGGCGCTGGCGCAAAAAAATCTTCCTCAACCCGTGCTCAGCGTGCTGGTGCCGCGTGCCGCGTTCGAGAAAACTGCCCGGCAGAGCGGGCGCCTGGGCGATCCACGTAATTTTTCCGCGATCTACCTTGACCAGCCGTGGGCGCGCCAGTTTGCCCTGATTCGCCATGCTCTTCCCGGTCGGACGAAAGTCGGTATCCTGCTGCCCCCCAATTCCACCGAACTTGCCACGGCGCTGAGTGCGGCGGCCAAGGCCGCCGGCTTTGTTGCGATCATCGAGACGGTGGATGGCGAAGCCGACCTGTTGCCGGCATTGAAGCGGCTGTTGGGTGAAAGCGATGCGCTGCTGGCGGTTCCCGATCCGCTGATTTACAACCGCAATACCGTCCAGAGCATTCTTCTTACCACCTACCGTCATCAAGTGCCGTTGCTCGGATTTTCACCTTCCTATGTCAAGGCGGGCGCGATTGCGGCGGTGTTCAGCGTGCCGGAGCAAATCGGCCAGCAGGCAGCGGAAATGATCCAGCGCCTGGCGGCAGACCGGCGTTTGCCGCTGCCCCAGCCGCCCCGCTATTTCTCGGTCGGCGTCAATACCCAGGTTGCCCGCTCGCTCGGTATCAGCCTCGACGATGAAGCCAGCCTGGGCAACAAACTGAAGCGCGCTTCAGAGGGCGAACCATGAAACACTGGAGCATCAAATACAGGATACTGTTCCTGGCGATGTTCCCGGTGGTCGTCATCGCCACTCTGCTGAGCATTCTGATCATGATCGGCGGCATCGCGGAAATGGATGGCGCCCTGAGGTCGCGGGGCATGTTGATCTCCCGTCAGCTTGCGCCGGCCAGCGAATACGGCGCGTTTTCCGGCAACCGCGAAATTCTTCAGGCGCTCTCTCAGGCGGTGATGAAGGAAGAAGACGTCAACGCGATCATCATTACCGATGACCGCAACAAAATCCTCGCAGTGAGCGGTCGACCCAGCCAGTTCGACTATAAAGCGGTCGAGCTCGCCGACGTCGGCCAGGTCGACTCGATCGGAAAGAATTCCCTGGTTTTTGCCGCGCCGATTTACCAGAGTGAAAACGATATCGACGAATATGGCCTGTTTGACCGCGAGGAACCTAATAACGGCAAGAAAAAGAAAGTGCTCGGGCGGGTTTACGTGGAGCTGTCCACAGCCGCTACCCAGCAGCGCAAAACCCGTTTCATCATGATCAGCATGACTATCGGATTTTTCGGATTTTTCGGGGCTTTGCTGCTGGCGCTACGCATGAGCCGCGACGTTACCCATCCGCTGTCGCGCCTGCTCGGTGCGGTCGTGCGCATGGCCGACGGCAAGCTCGATACTCGCGTCGCGGTGGACTCCGGCGGCGAGCTGGCGGAACTGGAGCAAGGTTTCAATACTATGGCGGGAGAATTGCAATCGGCCTACAGCAAGATGCAGGAGCGCATCGAGGAGCGGACGAGAGATCTGGCAAGGCTCAAGGAAGAGGCTGAGCGAGCCAAAGCCAGCGCGGAACTGGCCAATCAGTCGAAAAGCCAGTTCCTCGCCCACGTCAGCCATGAAATCCGTACGCCGTTGAATGGCCTGATCGGATTTCTTGGTTTGATGGGCAAAACCCGCATCGACGAGGTCCAGCAGGATTATCTCAAGATTTGCGAAACTTCCTCCCAGACCTTGCTGGCGATTATCAACGACATTCTGGACTTGTCCAAGATCGAAGCGGGCAAACTGTCGATTGAATGCCTGGCGTTCGATCTGGGTTATTTGATCGAGCAATTCATCCTCTTCTATACGCCCAGCGCCCAGAGCAAGGGATTGCGACTGATTCTGGAGATCGACCGAGACATGCCCGCCAACCTGATGGGCGATCCGTCCCGTATCCGTCAGGTCCTGGCCAATCTCCTCGGTAATGCCATCAAGTTTACCCGCTCAGGCGCAATCACCGTCACAGTGAAGCATCTGGATGGAGGAGACGGCTCCGCCCACATCGAAATCTGCGTGGCTGACACCGGAATCGGTATGACCGACGCGCAACTGGGACAGTTATTTCAGCCATTCAGCCAGGGGGACGCCTCGATCACCCGCCGCTACGGAGGCACAGGGCTGGGGCTGGCAATTTCCCAGCGTCTGGTTGAATTGATGAATGGCGCTATCGCGGTTGAGAGCGCGCCAGGCAAAGGATCCCGATTCACGATTTCGCTGTGCCTCAAGGAAGCGGGTGGGGACACGGCTTTACTTCCTTCACGACATCTCGAGAGCCAGGAGCGGGGAAATTCTGCGCTTCAGGAGGAAAATCCGACACAGGCCGCGCTGCCGACGCAGTTACGGATACTGGTGGTGGACGATAATGAAATCAACCGAAAATTGAACACGATTTTGTTGCATCAATGGGGTATTGCCGTGGACGAAGCGGCGGATGGCGTCGCTGCCGTGGAGGCTTGCGGCAGGCAGCACTACGATCTGATCCTGATGGATGTGCACATGCCGGCGATGGATGGTATCGAGGCGACGAGGCGCATCAGGATGTTGCAGAAGGGGGGCAAGGCGACTCCCGTTGTTGCGTTAACCGCCAATGCGCTGAGTGGGGATAGAGAGCGCTACCTGGCCGCCGGGATGGATGACTACCTGGAAAAACCCCTGATCGAGGGGGCGCTGCGCAAGACCATCGAGAAATGGGTTCCGCTCACGCCTGTTTGTGCCCAGGGTGCCGGAAAGAAAGAGGAGTGGACTGTGGAGGAGAATTTCCCCGATTCGCCTCACTCCGACCTGCCGATCATCGATGCCGGGCTGGGCATGGAGCGGGCGGGCGGTTGCAGACAGAGCTGGCTGATCTCGTTGAGAATGCAGCTGGCTGAATTGCCTTCCTGCCTGGATGCCTTTCAGGCAGCCTTTTCGGCTTCCGATCTTGAGAAAGTGGGGGAGCTGGCTCACAGGCTGCGTGGCGGCGCGCTCTACTGTGGCGTTTCCGCGCTTGAAATTGCCGCCTTGCGCCTGGAAGTGGCGTGCCGTAATCGCTCCCCGGACATCGCCGACAAGATCGCTCTCCTGCAGCAGGAGGCAGAAAGCCTGATGGCTTTGGAATCAAGCGGAGCCATTCCGCAAGCCTAAAAAGAAAAACCCGCATGCCTTCCGGCATGCGGGTTACCAAGGAAGCCCGCTCTCGGCCTCGATGTGTCAGGCTGCGCTTGCCTTGCGCTGGTTGGCCTTCTCGACCTCTTCGTCCCATCCGTCCATACGTGCATAAGGATTGGAACGCGGCTCAAGAATCATGTTCGCGTCGATCTCCACGCCGATGCCTTCCAGGAAGTTGACCAGGCCGATACGGTCGATCATCTCGCCGGTACGCTCGTGCTCCAGCGCGTTTTCGGCGAAGAAGTCGATGGT
>CAYGNO010000072.1:0-10704 GCA_964351305.1 uncultured Sulfuricella sp. | reverse complement strand
GCGGCCTGCGTCAACATTCTCGCGCCGTGCGAGTCGGTCTATCGCTGGCAAGGCCAAATCGAAAACGCGCAGGAGATCACACTGCTGATTAAAACACTGAGGGCGCATTACAGCAAGGTTGAAAAAACCATCCGTCAGTGTCACCCTTACGAACTTCCCGAAGTTGTCGCAGTCCCAATTACCGCCGGCTTGCCTGCCTATCTCGAATGGCTGGCGGCTGAAACGATTAACCCTGACCCCTCCTGAGGGGCTGCCCTCACCCCCCAACCCTCTCCCGCAAGCGGGAGAGGGGCGAACGTGAAGGGCTCTTGTTTTGATTGGTTGAATATGCGTTGTTTGATAGCTTTTTTTCTGTTGTGTTCCTCGATGGTGAGTGCCGGCGAGGGCGATCTGCTCGAACCCGAGCAGGCATTCAAGTTTTCCGCCCGCGCAGTGGACGGCCAGACCCTCGAAGTGCGCTACCAGATCGCCGAAGGGTATTACCTGTACAAGGAAAAATTCAAATTCCAGGCGGAACCCTCGGACGTTATCCTCGGAACACCGCAACTGCCCGCCGGCAAGATCAAGCAGGACGAGTATTTCGGCAAGGTGGAAACCTACCGCCACGATCTGGTGATTCGTCTGCCTTATACCCGCGGCAGCGCATCCCGGATCACCCTGAAGGCGGTCTCGCAGGGATGCGCGGATGTGGGGGTGTGCTATCCGCCGCAAACCCAGATGGTAAAAATCGATCTTCCCGGTGCTCGGGCGGAGACCGAAAAGAAACCTTTTTTCCTCAAGCTGCTGGGCGGTGGCCAGGACGAGTTCTTGCCGGCGGACCAGGCATTCAAGCTGGCAGTCAAGGCTGTCGACAAGGACACCCTGCTGGCCAGTTTCACGGTCGCCGAAAACTATTATTTGTATCGCGACAAGATCAAGTTCTCCCTGAAGGGCGGCGGCGCCAGCATAGCCTCGGTGGCCCTGCCCCAGGGCGAGATCAAGACCGACCCCAATTTCGGCAATACCGAGGTGTACCATCAATCGTTCCAGGCGACCATCAAGCTGAAGCGCGAAGGCAATGGCGAACAGGCTGTCAGTCTGGTCGCCGCCTACCAGGGATGCAGCGAAAAAGGGATTTGCTATCCGCCAGTGCAGAAGGTGATTGCACTGACTATGCCAACGGCTGCCGCTGCGTCGGCTGAGGCTGTGCAGCAGTCCACTACAGTCGCGGGTGCTGAAACGAGCGCAACCTCCAAACCGGTGGAGGCGCAGGTCAATGAGTCTTCCCGTATCGGTGCTTTGCTCAAGGGCGGCAGCTTCTGGCTGATCATGGCGAGCTTCTTCGGTTTCGGCCTGCTGCTGGCGCTCACTCCCTGCGTGTTTCCCATGATCCCGATTCTTTCCGGCATCATCGTCGGGCAGGGACACGCGCTGACCAAATCCCGCGCTTTTGTCCTGTCGCTGGCCTATGTGCTCGGCATGGCGCTCACCTATGCCGCTGTCGGGGTGGCGGCGGGCATGTCCGGCACCCTGCTTTCCTCCGCCCTGCAGAACCCCTGGGTGCTGGGTGGATTTGCCCTGATTTTCGTGGCGCTGGCCTTCTCGATGTTCGGTTTCTACGAGCTGCAGATGCCTAGCTTCATCCAGAGCCGCTTCACCGAGGCCAGCAACCGCGTCGGGGGTGGTGGCTTAACCGGAATTTTCGCCATGGGCGCGCTCTCGGCGGTGATCGTGGGCCCTTGCGTGGCGGCTCCGTTGGCTGGGGCATTGCTGTATATCAGTCAGACTCACGATATGGTGCTGGGCGGCTCGGCGCTGTTCTCCCTGGCGCTGGGCATGGGCGCTCCGCTCCTGCTGGTGGGGGTTTCCGCCGGCGCACTGCTGCCAAGAGCGGGGGCCTGGATGGAGGCGGTGAAGAGTTTCTTCGGTGTGCTCCTGCTGGGCATGGCGATCTGGCTGATTTCGCCGGTGATCTCCTCGGCGGTTCACATGCTGTTGTGGGCGGGGTTGCTGATTGTTTCCGCCATGTATTTGCGCGCCATCGACCCGCTGCCGCACCCGGCCAGCGGCTACGCCAAGTTCTGGAAAGGGGTGGGGGTGGTTGCGCTGATTATCGGCGTGGCGTTGCTGATCGGCGTCCTTTCCGGCAATCGCGACATGTTGCAGCCCTTGTCGGGGTTGCGTGGAGAAGGTACCGTAGGTGCTGAAGCGAAAGCGGCGGGCGTGGAGTCTCTCAAGTTCGAGCGGGTGAAAAATGTGGCGGAGCTGGAAAACCGGTTGAAGCAGGCCAGCGGCAAAGTCGTGATGCTGGATTTCTACGCCGACTGGTGTGTTTCCTGCAAGGAGCTCGAGCGCTTCACCTTCGGCGATGCCAAAGTGCAGGCCAAGCTGCGCGATGTGGTGCTGCTGCAGGCCGATGTCACGGCCAACAGCGAGGAAGACAAGGCGTTGCTCAAGAAATTTGGATTGTTCGGGCCTCCCGGCATCGTTTTCTTCGACAAAAGCGGCAAGGAGTTGAGCGACGCGCGCGTGATCGGCTATGAACCGCCGGAGAAGTTTATCGTTACGCTGGATGCTATAATCCGTTAACCCATCTTCCCCAAAACCTTTCATGTCCAAAACCAAATTATTGCTGCTTGCCGCAGGCGCCGTTATCGCCCTGGCCGCAGCCTATTTCGCCATTCCGAAACAGCCAAAACAGGTGGCCAGCCAGGCCGCAGCCCAGGAAGTCTCTGCCGAGCCGGTGTTTGCTGCCAGCTTCAAGGATCTCGATGACAAGCTCCAACCCCTCGAGCAGTGGCGCGGCAAGGTGGTGGTGCTGAATTTCTGGGCGCCCTGGTGCCCGCCTTGCCGCGAGGAAATGCCGGATTTCATCAGCTTGCAGGACAAGCATCGCGAACGGGGCCTGGTGTTCATCGGCGTGGCGCTGGATGAAAAGATCAAGGTGCAGGCCTTTGCCGACGAGATCGGCGTTAATTATCCGATCTTGCTGGGGGAAATGGAGGCCGTGGATCTGGCGAGGAAAATCGGCAATCGTTTGGGAGGATTGCCGTTTACCGTGGTCATAGACCGTAACGGCAAAATAGTTGCCAGCGAAGTGGGCGGGTTAACCCTGGCCCGGATGGAAAAAATCATATTACCCCTACTCTAAAAATGGGAAACGACAGGCTTTATCCAGATTAATCAAAATCCAGCGCGATTATCCAGCGAATTTATGAGCCCTCCAGGTTGGCAACTTCGGGGAAAAACTGGACAAGTTCACCCATTTTGCGGCAAACTTGCCGCCATGAAAACGAAAATCAGGGAAAGGACGGAGGCATGACGCAAGCCGTCAATACCAGAATTCTCGTCCTCCATGGCCCTAACCTGAATCTGCTGGGTATGCGCGAACCGGGTCATTATGGACATGCCACTCTGGCGCAGATCAATGATCGTCTGCAGCGTATGGCGCAGGATGCCGGCGCGATGCTGGAAGACTTTCAGAGCAACAGCGAAACCGAACTGATCGACCGGGTACAGCGGGCAAAAGCCGAGGCAGTGGGTTTCATCATCATCAATCCTGCGGCCTATACCCATACCAGCGTTGCATTGCGCGACGCGCTCGCGGCCGTGGCCATCCCCTTTGTTGAAGTGCATCTTTCCAACGTGTTTGCGCGTGAGGCCTTCCGCCACCATTCTTATTTTTCCGATCTGGCCGTTGGCGTTATCAGCGGCCTGGGGGCGAAAGGTTATGAACTGGCGCTGGAATTCGCGCTGCAACACCAAGTTTAAGGACTAAATTATGGATTTGCGAAAAGTCAAAAAACTGATCGATCTGGTCAGTGAATCCGGGATTGCCGAACTGGAAATTACCGAAGGCGAAGAAACCGTGCGCATCAGCCGCTATGGCCAGAACCCGCCGCAGACGATGATGTATTCCCCGCATCAATCATTCATGCCCACGGCTGCACCCGCTGCCGTACCGGCAGCCCTTGATGCTGCGCCCGCTGTTGCTGCTCAGCCCGACGGTCATCCCGTCAAGTCGCCGATGGTGGGTACGTTTTATCGTGCAGCCTCGCCCGGCTCGAAGGATTTTGTCGAGGTGGGTCAATCCGTGAACGCGGGCGATACCCTCTGCATTATTGAAGCGATGAAGCTGCTCAACGAAATCGAAGCGGACCAGAGTGGCGTCATCAAGGCGATTCTGGTCGAGAATGGTCAGCCCGTCGAATACGGCGAACCTCTGTTTATTATCGGTTAAAGGCTTTTCACCGCAGAGGACGCGGAGGACGCAGAGGAAACCCGACTATTGGTGGGTGCCCTCCTCCGCGTCCTCCGCGCCCTCTGCGGTTCAAATAGGATTTCATATGTTTGAAAAAATACTCATTGCCAACCGCGGCGAAATCGCCCTGCGCATCCAGCGCGCCTGCCGCGAAATGGGCATCAAGACCGTGGCGGTGCATTCCGAGGCTGACGCCGATGCCAAGTATGTGAAGCTCGCCGATGAGTCGGTGTGTATCGGCCCGGCCCAGTCCACCCTGAGCTATCTGCATGTTCCCTCGATCATCAGCGCGGCGGAGGTGACCGATGCCGAGGCGATCCATCCCGGCTACGGATTCCTTTCTGAAAACGCCGATTTCGCCGAGCGCGTGGAGCAAAGCGGTTTCGTGTTCATCGGCCCGCGCCCGGAAACGATTCGCCTGATGGGCGACAAGGTCAGCGCCAAGGATGCGATGAAAGCTTCCGGCGTGCCCTGCGTGCCCGGATCTGAAGGTGCCCTGCCGGAAGATGGGGACGAGGTTGTCCGCATTGCCAATGACATCGGTTATCCGGTGATCATCAAGGCGGCCGGCGGCGGCGGCGGGCGCGGCATGCGCGTGGTGCACACCGAAGCGGCGTTGCTGAACGCGGTCAGCATGACCAAAAACGAAGCGCAGACGGCATTCGGTAATCCCGTGGTGTACATGGAGAAGTTTCTCGAAAATCCGCGCCACATCGAGATCCAGGTGCTGGCCGACGAGCATGGCAATGCGGCGTTTCTGGGCGAGCGCGACTGCTCGATGCAGCGTCGCCATCAGAAGATACTCGAAGAAGCTCCCGCCCCTGGCCTCGACCCCAAATTGCGCGACAAAATCGGCGAGCGTTGCGCCGAAGCCTGCCGCAAGATCGGTTATCGCGGGGCCGGCACCTTCGAGTTTCTGTACGAGAATGGCGAGTTTTTCTTCATTGAAATGAACACCCGCGTCCAGGTCGAGCACCCGGTGACGGAAATGATCACCGGCATCGACATCGTGCAGGAGCAGATCCGCGTTGCCGCCGGCCTGAAGTTGAGTTTCAAGCAGAAAGATGTCCAGCTCAAAGGGCATTCGATCGAGTGCCGCATTAACGCCGAGGACCCTTACACCTTCGTGCCTTCGCCCGGACGCATCGCGGTCTACCACGTGCCCGGCGGCCCCGGCATCCGGGTCGATTCCCACGTGTACCAGAATTACGTGGTGCCGCAATACTACGATTCCATGGTCGGCAAGCTGATCGCCTACGGCGCCACCCGCGAGCAGGCCATCGCCCGGATGAAGACGGCCCTTTCCGAAATGGTCATAGAGGGCATCAAGACCAACATTCCTTTGCATCAGGACCTGATGCGCGATGCCGCCTTCGTCCAGGGAGGCACCAGCATTCATTATCTGGAGCACAAGCTGGCCGCCGCGAAAGCCAAGCCTCAATAATTTCCCAAGGAATCCGCATGGCCTGGCTGTCGCTGAAAATCGAGGCGGACGAACAAACCGCCGGCATGCTGAGCGACGCCCTGCTCGATCTGGGTGCGCTGGCGGCGGACATAGCGGACGCCCACGCCGAAACCGACCGGGAGCAGCCGATCTTCGGCGAACCGGGCGAGCCGGTCGATAGCCTGTGGCAAAACAGCATCGTCAGCGGTTTGTTCGCGGAGGATGCAGATATCCCGGCCATTGTCGCCGCCGCCACCGAGGCCGCGCGCCTGGCCGGGGCTCCGCGATACCGCGTGGATGCCGTCGCCGAGCAGGACTGGGTCAGGCTGACCCAATCCCAGTTCGACCCGATCAAGATTTCGCCACGGCTGTGGATCATTCCCACCTGGCACACCCCGCCCGATTCCGCTGCGATCAATCTCATTCTCGACCCCGGCCTGGCCTTCGGCACCGGCAGCCACCCCACCACCCACCTGTGCCTGCAATGGCTGGAGCGGAATATCCGCGGCGGCGAGGGCGTGCTGGATTACGGCTGCGGCTCGGGCATCCTGGCGATTGCGGCGCTGAAGCTGGGCGCCGGGCGTGCGCTGGGTGTCGACATCGATCCCCAGGCGGTGCTCGCCAGCAGGCAGAATGCCGAGCAGAACCAGGCGGCGGCCGAATTCTATCTGCCCGATGAAGCCCCTAAAATCCAGGCCGACGTGGTCGTCGCCAATATCCTCGCCAACCCGCTCAAGGTACTGGCGCCAATGCTGGCCCAGGCTGTCCGTCCGGGCGGACAGATCGTGCTGTCGGGGGTGCTGGCTCCCCAAGCCGAAGAGACTCAGGCCGTCTACCGGCAATGGTTCGACATCGGCATTGCCGGAGAGGTTGAGGGCTGGGTATGCCTGGCTGGGGTGAAGAGATAGTCATGGCGATGGTCACCGCCTGTCCAGCCTGCCATACCCGTTTCAGGGTGACTCCGGAACAGATGGAAGCGCATGGCGGGGACGTGCGTTGCGGGCGCTGTGCCAAGGTATTCAATGCCCACGCCTATCTGGAACACGAGTTGGAGGAACTTCAGCATGAGGGGCAGTCGAGGCTTCCTTTCGAAGGGCCCGGTGATCAGGCCGCGTTACCTGAAGAAATGGCTGAGCAGCAGCCTTCGGCAGTAGAGGAATTCCCGGCTGAGGAGCTTGCAGCACCTTCGCTTGAAGAAGCGCCGGTTGAGGAAGGGCTCGTGCAACCGATTCAAGCGGTGGATGAGTTGTTAGCCGAATCCCCTGAGGAAGCAGAGAGTTCCATTCCTGAATGGGACGAAGAGGCATTGTCCGAACCACCCGCAACGGCGGAGTTTCTATTGCCGGCCCCCGCGGAACCTGTCGTTGTCGAGCCTGCCGCGCAAGACGTTTTTGTCGAGATTGAGGAAAAGCCGAAAAGACGCGGATTTTTCTGGCTGTGGTTGATCGGCGTCCTCCTGCTTTTGGCGAGTCTGGGTGCTCAGGGACTCTATTTTTTCCGCTCCGACCTGGCTGCCCGCCATCCTGAATTCAAGCCGTTTTTGCAGCAATTCTGCGGCGTTCTGCGGTGCATCATCCGTCTGCCCGCCAATCCGGATTTGCTCAGCATAGAGACTTCCAATCTCGAGGCTGACCCGCAGCAGGCCAATCTGGTTGCGCTCAGCGCCATTTTGCGCAATCGCGCCAAACTTGCCCAGGAATATCCGCAACTCGAACTGACCCTGACCGACACCCAGGACCAGATGATTGCGCGGCGGATATTTACTCCCGGGGAATATGCGAAAGGCGCCGACCTTAACCGCGGCATGGCGCCGAACGAGGAGGTGACGGTGAAGCTGAATTTCGACCTGGGAGACCTGAAAGCGGCGGGTTATCGGGTTTTTCTGT
This sequence comes from uncultured Sulfuricella sp., assembly GCA_964351305.1. Taxonomy (GTDB): domain Bacteria; phylum Pseudomonadota; class Gammaproteobacteria; order Burkholderiales; family Sulfuricellaceae; genus Sulfuricella. The sequence continues at coordinate 3,134 of CAYGNO010000072.1, read as the reverse complement.
TTTATCCGCAATAAACCTTTGCGTCCTTTGCGGTAAAATGTCGTTTTTAAGGAATGCACAAAAATAATGCTGAAACAAACGCCGCTCAATCAAACCCACCGCGACATGGGTGCCCGCATGGTCGATTTCGGCGGCTGGGACATGCCGGTGAACTACGGCTCCCAGATCGAGGAACATCACCAGGTGCGTCGCGCCGCCGGGATGTTCGACGTCTGTCACATGCTGGTGGTGGACGTCACCGGTAGCGGCATCCGCGCATTCCTCCAATACCTGCTCGCCAATAACGTCGATAAGCTGAAGGAGCCCGGCAAGGCGCTCTATTCCTGCATGCTGAACCCGGCCGGCGGCGTGATCGACGACCTGATCGTGTATTTCATGCGCGAGGACTGGTTCCGCATCGTGGTCAACGCCGGCACGGCGGACAAGGATGTGGCATGGATGGAACAGCAACGCGCTGCCCGTGCGCCGCAACTGACCATCAAGCCGCGCCGCGACCTGGCGATGATCGCGGTGCAAGGCCCGCAGGCACGGGAGAAGGTGTGGCAGGCGATCCCCGCCGCCCGCGCCGCGACCGAATCCCTCAAGCCGTTCCAGGCGGTCGAATTCGACCAGTATTTTATCGGACGCACCGGCTACACTGGCGAGGACGGTTTCGAGATCATGCTGCCGGTACCGGGAACGGCGGGCTTGTGGAATACCCTGAATGCCCTGGGTGTCGCGCCGATCGGCCTGGGCGCGCGCGACACGCTGCGCCTGGAAGCCGGAATGAATCTTTACGGCCAGGACATGGACGAGGACGTTAACCCGCTCGAAGCCGGACTGGCATGGACCATGGAACTGACCAGCCCGCGCGACTTCATCGGCAAGCCGGCGCTGCTGGCGAAGCCGGTGAAAATGCAGATGCTGGGTCTGGTGCTGCTCGACAAGGGCGTACTGCGCGGCCACCAGAAAGTGGTCACCCCCCATGGCGCGGGCGAGATCACCAGCGGCAGTTTTTCCCCCACCCTGAACCAGTCCATCGCCTTCGCCCGCCTGCCGCTGGAAGTCGCAGTCGGCGACGTGGTGCAGGTGGAAATCCGCGACAAATTACTCAACGCAAAAGTGGTGAAGCTGCCCTTTGCACGCAACGGTAAGGCATTGATATAAAGCTCTCACCGCGGAGGACGCGGAGGACGCGGGGGGGGTCCTTCGGCTCTTCTGCGAATCCCGAGGGTGAAATGTTTAATTGGAAGTAGAGTGGGTGTTTCTCCTCTGCGTCCTCCGCGCCCTCCGCGGTGAAAGAATTAACCTTAAGGAGAAAAATATGAGCATCCCTAGCGATTTGAAATACACCAAATCCCACGAATGGACCCGGAGCGAGGCCGACGGCACGGTCACGGTCGGCATCACCCATCATGCCCAGGAGTTGCTGGGCGACATGGTGTACGTGGAAAACCCCGCCGTCGGTCGCCAGCTTGCTGCCGGCGAAGAGTGCGCCGTGGTGGAATCGGTCAAGGCTGCTTCCGATGTTTATGCACCGGTGGCGGGCGAAGTGATTGCCGTCAACGCCGACGTGGTGGATGCGCCCGAAAAAATCAACCAGGATGCCTATGCGACCTGGATGTTCAAGATCAAGCCGAGCAATCCCGCCGACCTGAACGGGCTGCTCGCCGCTGCCGCCTATCAGGCGCTGGTGGAGAGCGAAGCGCACTGATGATCCACAGTCCCTTCCCCCTTTTAGGGGGAAGGAGAAAAATCGCCGTACCTGAGTAGCCACATGATTTAAAAGGGTGTTTATGCCATTTATTCCCCACACCGAAGAAGATATCCAGGCCATGCTGGCCAGCATAGGCGCGGCTTCGGTCGAAGATCTGTTCGACGAAATCCCGGCTGCGCTGCGCGCCGACCGGCTGGTAAGTGTGCCGCCGGCCCTGAACGAGATGGCCGTTGGCCGCTTGATGCAGGAACGGGCGGAGCAGGATGGGCGTTATCTGAATTTTATCGGCGCCGGCGCCTACGAGCACCACATCCCGGCAGCAGTGTGGCAGATCGCCGGTCGCGGCGAATTCTATTCCGCCTACACGCCTTACCAGGCCGAGGCGAGCCAGGGCACGCTGCAGTTGCTGTACGAATTCCAGACCATGATGGCCTCGTTGACCGGCATGGATATCTCCAATGCCAGCCTGTACGACGGCGCTTCCGGCTTGGCCGAAGCCGTGCTGATGGCGGTGCGCGCGCACAAGTCGGCGCGCCGTGTTCTGGTGCCGGCAGCGGTGCATCCGATCTGGCGCCAGGTGACCGATGCCCTGGTGAAGAGCCAGGGCATCGAGCTGGTTCCCGTACCCTACTGCACCGGCGGCGGCGACACCGTGGCCGAATCGCTGAAACGCTTCGAAGGCGAGGATTTTGCCGCGCTGGTGATTCAGCAGCCGAATTTTTTCGGCGTGCTGGAGGAGGTGGACGAACTGACCGATTGGGCTCATGCTCAGGGCATGCTGGTGATCGGCGCGGTCAATCCGGTTTCCCTCGGAATGCTCAAGGCGCCCGGCCAGTGGGGAAGCAAGGGTGCCGACATCGCCGTCGGCGAGGGGCAGCCGCTGGGCGCGCCGCTGTCGTCGGGCGGCCCCTATTTCGGCTTCCTGTGCTGCAAGCAGGCGCTGGCGCGGCAGATGCCGGGGCGCATTGTCGGCCGCACGGTGGACATGGACGGCAAGCCCGGTTTTTGCCTGACGCTGCAGGCGCGCGAGCAGCATATTCGCCGCGCCAAGGCGACTTCCAACATCTGCACCAACCAGGGGCTGATGGCGACGGCGGCGACGGTGCATCTCGCGCTGCTCGGCCAGGAAGGTCTGGAGCGCGTCGCGGCAGCCTGCCACGCCAACACCCGGATGCTGGCCGAACAGGCATGCCTGATTGCGGGGGTGGAGCGGGTGTTTTCCGAGCCCTTCTTCCACGAGGTGGTGATCACCTTCGACCTCCCCGTCGCCGATGTGCTGCGTGCCATGGAGGCTCAGGGCATAATGGGCGGGCTGGACCTGACGCCCTGGTATCCGGAACTGGGCAACGCCCTGCTGGTTTGCGCCACGGAGACCAAAACCCGGGAGGACATCCGGAAATTCCTGGAAAACCTGGAACGCATCGTTTCCCGGCGCAGT
>CAYGNO010000071.1:0-10793 GCA_964351305.1 uncultured Sulfuricella sp. | reverse complement strand
CGGGCGATCTGTCGCCCGAGGTGTGGGCCAAGGTCAAGGATCATCCCTGCTACAGCGAGCAGGCTCACCACCATTTTGCCCGTATGCACATTGCGGTGGCGCCGGCTTGCAACATCCAGTGCAACTACTGCAACCGCAAGTATGACTGCGCCAATGAAAGCCGCCCCGGCGTGGTGAGCGAGAAGCTCACGCCGGAGATGGCGGCGAAGAAGGTGCTGGCGGTGGCGGCGGAGATTCCCCAGCTTTCGGTGGTCGGCATTGCCGGGCCGGGCGATGCGCTGGCCAACCCGGAAAAGACCTTCCGCACTTTCGGCCTGATCCAGAAAGACGCGCCGGACATCAAGCTGTGCCTGTCCACCAACGGGCTGGCGCTGCCCGATCACGTGCAGGCCATCGCCGACCTCAACGTCGATCACGTCACCATCACCATCAACATGACCGACCCGGAAGTGGGCGAGCTGATTTACCCGTGGATTTACTTCAACAGGAAGCGCTGGAAGGGACGCGACGCCGCCAAAATACTGGGCGAGCGCCAGATGCAGGGGCTCGAGATGCTGACCGCGAAAGGCATCCTGGTCAAGATCAATTCGGTGATGATCCCCGGCGTCAACGACCGGCACCTGGCGGAGGTGAACCGGGCGGTGAAGTCGCGCGGCGCCTTCCTCCACAACATCATGCCGCTGATCTCCGACCCGGCGCACGGCACCCATTACGGCCTGACCGGTCAGCGCGGCCCGACGCCGCAGGAGCTGAAGGAGTTGCAGGACAGTTGCGAGGGCAGCATGAATTTGATGCGCCATTGCCGCCAGTGCCGCGCCGATGCGGTGGGGCTGCTGGGCGAGGACAGGGGCGCGGAATTCAGCGCCGACAAGATTGCGGCGGTGGACGTGGCCTACGATCCAGAACCGCGCCAGGCTTACCGGGAATACGTCGAGCGCGAACGCCGCGACCAGGAGGCAGCGCGCGCGTCCGAACTCGCCGCCCTGACCGGGCAGGCGGGCGGCGCCAAGGTGCTGGCAGCCGTCACCACCAAGGGCGGCGGACGGATCAACCAGCACTTCGGCCATGCCAGCGAGTTCCAGATTTACGAACTGAGCGGCGCGGGCGCCAAGTTCGTCGGCCACCGCAAGGCAGGCGAGCCGACGCGGTATCGCGAAGCGCCCGGTGCGGGAGGCGCGCCTGCCCTGCCGCCTCAGCAATATGATTTTATGGCGGACGATGAACGGCAGGACGTGAACTACTGCCAGGGCGGCTGGGGCGAGGAAGATATCCTGGAAGGCGTGACCGCCGCGATCAAGGACTGCGCCGCGGTGTTCACTTCCAAGATCGGCCTGTGCCCGCGCAAGGACCTGGCCACGGCCGGCATCGAAGTGGTGGACGGCTACGCCCACGAATACATCGAGCCTTCCCTGATCGCCTGGTTCCAGCAGCGCATGGAAACGGCGCAGCCCGCGGCAGCGACCGCCGCATAACGAATTATTGTAACTACTCAGGCCAAAACGATATGTTCAAAATAACCACCGCTCCTGCCCCTTCCCCCTTTTATGGGGAAGGTTAGGATGGGGGTGAGAGGGTGGAGTTACCGACACAGCATCTTTACCTCATCTTTCTACCCCCATCCCGGCCTTCCCCCTGCAAGGGGGAAGGAGAAAGACGGAGGCAGCGACCGCAGCATAACGAATTTTTATTTAAAGGAGAAAACCATGCCTTACAAGATCATCTCTTCCACCTGCACCGCCTGCACCGCCTGCGAGCCGGTTTGTCCCAACGTCGCGATCAAGGAGAAGAACGGCGCCTATATCATCGAGGCGAAGAAATGCACCGAATGCGAGGGTGAAGACCCGCAGTGCGTCGAGGTCTGCCCGGTGGACGGCTGCGTGGTGGTGGATAAAAGTTTGCCGCGTTACGCGGCCTGAGGAGTTGCCATGAACGTCACTATCGCGATTCCGGCGGAAAATTTCATCCGCCGCATGATCCGCTTCAACGGCGGTGCCGGCTCAGGATTCAGGCTGGTGCTGAAGCCCGGAGGATGCTCCGGGATGGACTACGACTTTTCCGTGGAAAAAGAGCCGTTGCCCGGCGACACCGTGGTGATGCACGAAGATATCCGCCTGTTCGTGCCGGAGGTATCGGTGCCACTGCTGGACGGCGTCATCATCGGTTTCGAGGAAAGCATGACCCAGACCCGGCTGGTGTTCGTGAACCCGAACATGCCCCAGTCCTGCGGCGGGGGGTGCGGCAGTTCCACCGCCGCGGCGAACGTGGTGAGCCTGGTGCGCAAGCCAGTCTAGCCATGAAAATCAGCCGCGATAGCGACACAATTGAAATCGACGGTCCGCCGCATTTCGAATACGGACAGAAGGTGCGTTCGCTGATGAATATCCGCAACGACGGCACTTTTCCAGGCAAGGAAATCGGTGACGTGCTGGTGAAAAAGGGCGACGTGGGCTACGTAGCCAAGATCGGCACCTTCCTCCAGCAGTTTTACATCTACGGCGTGGATTTCTACGAGCGCGGCTACATCGTGGGCATGAAGGCGCGGGAGCTGGATACGGCGGAGACGGGAAGCGCTTTGGGAGAACACCAATGAAGGTAATGATCCGCAAGGATGCATCTGGGGCGCTGACCGCCTATATCGCGAAAAAGGACCTGGAAGAGCCCGTCGTTTCGATGGAAAAGCCGGAGATGTGGGGCGGCGTGGTGACGCTCGCCAACGGCTGGAAATTCGCCCTGCCGGAGATGGCGGCTGACACCCGCCTGCCGCTGACCGTCGAAGCGCGCAAACTGGGAGAATGACGATGGACGCCGTATTGCATGAAATTTCGGAGGCGCTGGCGAAAGGCGGCGTGGTACCTTACCTCGGGCCGGGGTTGTTGGAGCAGGGCGGCGAGAATCCGGTGCCGGCCTCGTTCGAAGCGCTGGCCGCGCGGCTTTCCGCCAGGGTGACCGTGCCGTTCAAGATCCGCGCCAACATGACGGCGACGGCGCAGTACATCGAAAACTTCAAGCACCGCAAGACGCTGGTCGCGGTGATGAGCGAGATTTTCCAGCCCCCGGTCGCGCCTTCCGTCCTGCACCGCCATTTCGCCGCCCTGCCCAAGCTGCCGCTGCTGGTGGACACCTGGTACGATGCCGCCGCGCAGGCAGCGCTGGCGGATCGTCCGAACTGGGGCCAGATACAGGGCGTGAGCCGCGCCGAGCACCGCGACCAGTGGGTCAAGTATTATCAGGCCGACGGCGCCGAAACCAGCGAAGCGCAGGCAGCCGGGTGGCAAACCGTGCTCTACAAGCCTTTCGGCTCGATTACGCCAGCGGCCAATTTCATCGTTTCCGACTCGGACTTCGTCGAAGTGCTGACCGAGATCGACATCCAGACCCCGATCCCGCCGCGAGTGCAGGCATTGCGCGCCGGGCGCAGCTTCCTCTTCATCGGCTGCCATTTCCGCAACCAGCTGGAGCGCGCCTATGCCCGCCAGACCATGAAACGCTCCAGCGACGGCCCGCACTGGGCGGTGTTGCCAGGCGAACCGACCCGGAACGAGATCAAGTTCCTGGAAGAGCAGAACATCCATCGCCTGGACATCACGCCGGCGGGTTTTCTTGCCGAGGCTGTTCGCGCCGCGAGCGGCGCTCCTACGGGGGGTTGGTAGGAGGCCCGCTTGCGGGCCGAATTGGTGGTACGGGTATTACAGCCATTCGGCATCCCACCACGGGTAGTCTCCTATCACGTTGCATAATCCGGCGCGCAATGGATTGGCGATAATGTAGCGGGCGATAGTACGTAAATCCTCGTCGCTACGGGCGGCATGATCGAAAAATCCCTTTTGCCAGGTCGTTCTGTTTCCTCCTTGATGCAGGCGTATCGAACGTGCGCTGGCGGACTTGAAGCGGTTCATGGCAGTTGATAGCGAAGCTCGTTCACTCAGGGTGAAAAGCCAGTGCAGATGATCCGGCATCAATACCCATGCGTGGGAATGGAGCCAACCCTCTTCATGCATCCGGCGCATTTCATGAATGACGGTGCGGGCTGTCCTCAGGTCGCCGAAGACCGGCTGACGGGCGTCGGTGGATGTGATGATGTGGTAGGTTTGGCCGGGGACGGAAACCCGACCCTGGCGCAAGCGCGATTGATGAGCCATGCCGGTTAGTGTAGCCGAAGAAGACTGTTCGCGGGGCGCATGGCATGGGTGGCATGGTAGGAGGCCCGCTTGCGGGCCGAAGCTGTGGTTGTTCGCGCCGCAAGTTTTGGATGTTCGCGCCGCAAGCGGCGCTCCTACAGGGGGGCAGAAGAAACAGGTCAAGCCAATAGCGCGACGCTCTTCACCTGGGCGAAAACCGCCATGCCGGGTTTGAGGCCCAGCAGGGCGCTGGATTTGCGCGTAATCCGCGCCAGCAGCGGGACGTCTCCGGCATCGAGCCGCACCATGACCTGGGCGGGGTTTTCGTCGGCGATCTCCACCACTCTGGCCGGCAGGATGTTGAGGATGCTGGAGTCAATGTGCCGTTCCAGCGCCAGGCTCACGTCGCGGGCATGGATGCGCAAACGCATGCGATGTCCCAAGGCATGGGGCTGGCGGGCGACGCTGATGGCGCCGCCGGCAAAGTCGAGCCGGGTGAGATGATAGGTTTCGTCGTGTTCGCCCACTACCGTGTCGATCACCACCCCGGCCTCGTCGCCGTGGGCCAGCGGCAGGTCGAGCCGAGCCAGCATATCCTTGAGCGGGCCGCTCGCCACGCTGCGGCCCCGATCCATCAGCACCATGTAGTCGGCCAGCCGCGCCACCTCGTCCGGGGAATGGCTGACGTAGAGGACGGGGATGGAAAGCTCGTCGTGCAGGCGTTCCAGGTAGGGCAGGATATCGCGCTTGCTGGCCAGGTCCAGCGCCGCCAGCGGCTCGTCCATCAGCAGTAGGTCGGGGCTTACCAGCAGGGCGCGGGCGACGGCGACGCGCTGGCGCTCGCCGCCGGAAAGGCGCGCCGGGTCGCGGGTTAGCAGTTGGCCGATGCCGACCAGCTCCACCGCCTGGTCGAAACCGACCCGCCTTTGCGTTGCCGGTATGCGCTTCCAGCCGTATTCCAGGTTGCGGCGCACATCGAGATGCGGAAACAGGCTGGCCTCCTGGAACACGTAGCCGAGGGGGCGGCGATGGGTGGGCAGGTAAATACCCTTGCTGTCGTCCTGCCAGATTTCGCCGTTGACTTTCAGATAGCCGTCCTGCGCCCGTTCCAGGCCGGCGAGGCAGCGTAGCAGGGTGGTCTTGCCCGAGCCGGAAGGGCCGAAGAGGGCGGTCACGCCCCGCCCCGGCGCATCGAACCCGGCGTCCAGCCGGAACTCGCCCAGGGCAAGGCCGAAGCGGGCGCTAATGCCGCTCACGATCCGGCCCTCCGCGTACGCTTGCCGGAGCCGTACAGCGCCAGCAGCACCAGGAAGGAAAACGCCAACATGCCGCCGGCGAGCCAGTGGGCCTGGGCGTATTCCATCGCCTCGACGTGGTCGTAGATCGCCACCGACAGGACCCGGGTCGCGCCGGGAATGTTGCCGCCGATCATCAGCACCACCCCGAACTCGCCCACCGTGTGGGCAAAACCCAGAATCACGGCGGTGATGAAGCCGGGCCTGGCGAGCGGCACGGCCACTGTGAAGAAGCTGTCCAAAGGGCTGGCGCGCAGTGCGGCCGCCGCTTCCAGATGGCGATCGCCGAGAGCTTCAAAGGCGTTCTGGATTGGCTGCACGACAAAGGGCAGTGAGTAGAGTACCGAGCCAACCACCAGCCCGGCGAAGGTGAAGGGCAGGGTGCCCAGCCCCAGCGCCTGGGTGAACTGCCCAAGCGTACCCTGCGGCCCAAGGGCGACCAGCAGGTAGAAGCCCAGCACGGTCGGCGGCAGCACCAGCGGCAGCGCCACCACGGCGCCGACCGGTCCCTTCAGCCAGCATCTGGTGCGGGCGAGCCACCAGGCGAGCGGCGTGCCGACCAGCAGCAACAGCAGGGTGGTGATCGCCGCCAGGCGCAGGGTCAGCCAGATCGGGGCGAAATCGAATGGGGTGGGCATGGCTTAGGGCAGTTCATAGCCGTAACGCAGGATGATCGCAGCCGCCTTGTCCGATTTCAGGTACTTCATCAACTGCTCCGCTGCGGGCTTGCCTTTGACGAGTAGCACGGCATCCTGCCGGATTGGGGCGTGCAGCGTCGGGGGAACATTCCAGAATGAGCCGTGCGGTTCTCCGCCCTCCGTTTTGATCTGGGACAGGGCTACGAAGCCCAGTTCCGCGTTGCCGCTGGTGACGAACTGCCAGGCCTGGGCGATGTTTTCACCCACCACCAGCCTGGGCTGCAAGGGCTGCCACAGCGCTTTCTTGTCCAGCACTTCCTGCGCGGCCCGGCCATAAGGGGCCAGTTTCGGATTGGCTATGGCAAGGTGGCGGAAGTCGCCTTTCTTCAGCACTTCACCCAGGGAATCGACATAGCCTGGCTTCGGGCTCCACAGCACCAGTCTGCCGATGGCGTAGGTAAAGCGGGAGCCGGCTATGCCTGACCCTTCCTGTTCCAGTTTCGCCGGGGTCGATTCATCGGCCGAGAGAAAGACTTCAAAGGGCGCGCCGTTTTTGATCTGTGCGTAGAACTTGCCGCTTGATCCGGAGGAGATGACTGCCCTGTGCCCGGTATCGCGGGCGAATTCCGCCGCGATCTTTTCCATCGGCGCAGCGAAGTTGGACGCCACCGCGACCCGCACTTCATCCGCCGTTGCGGGGGTGGCCAGCAGGCCGAGGAGGAGTGATGGAATCCATTTCTGACGGTTCATGCGTTTTCCTTTCGTGTGCATATGATACCAGCGCCGCACGGGTATCTGGTGCAGAGAGTTGCAGCAGCCCTTCCGCCTGTTCGTGGATGCGGCGCGTGACTTCGGGATCGAGCTTTTCCAGCCAGCGCCCGGGGATCGCCTCCGCGCCGTACAGCGCGCCGGCCAGCATGCCGGCCAGCGCGCCTGTGGTGTCGGCATCCTCGCCCCGGTTGACGGTTTCCACCACGCAGTCTTCGAAATTGTCAGTGTAGAAGAAGTGGTGCAGCACCGTCTGCATCGTATCCACGATATAGCCGGAGGCACGACCCGGATAGGGATCAAGGCGGAACTGCCGGTGCCGTTCGATCAGCCGGTTGGCGATGGCGCGGCATTCCCTGATGCCGCCGCCGAGGATCAGGGTTTGCACCATCCGCCCCAGCGCCAGCGTGCCGGCGTCGGAAAATGGGTGGTGGTGGGTGATACGGGCCTGTTCCAGGCTGCAGCGCACGAACAGGGCGTCGTTGCCCAGGGTGAACAACGCCACCGGCAGGTTGCGCATGGCTGCGCCGTTGCCAGCGTCGGAATCGGATGGCGGCCCCTCGACGATGCCCTGCAGCATGTAGCGGCGAATGCCGCGGCGGCAGGTGGCGCCGACATCCACAGGCCTGGATTTGAGCCAGGCAGCGAAGGTATCGGCTACCGCCGTGAGGTTCCAGCCGCCGCTGTTCAGGATCGCCTGGCCGAGATACAGGGACATTTCGGTGTCGTCCGTCACCTGGCCGGGCTTGAGGCGCAACCAGCCGCCTCCGGTGATTTCGCGGTGGGTGCCGTACTGTGCCTTGATTTCACGCGGTATCAGGAATTCCACCGTGGCGCCCAGGGCATCGCCGCAGGCCAGGCCGAGGTAGGCGCCGAGCGCCCTGCTGCGCAGGAAGGCGGGTGATGGGGAATGGGTAATGGGTGATGAATACGTCATCAGAAATAACTCATCGTTACCCGGTAATCGCCGCCGATCACCAGGTACTCCCCCTCGCCCTTGAGCGGGTGCCCGGCCAGCAGGCCGTTGAAGAACAGCACTTTCACCGCCGGCACTCTGGCCTCGAGGATGATGTCGCCGAATTCGTCGGCGATCACCCGGTTGGCGGTGAACGAAACCAGGTTGTTCTGGCGGATCACGGCGGTGCGTTTATCGATGCGTTCGATCACCTGGTGTTCGTCGAAATTGTTGATGCCGCGGTATAGGGTGATGTGCCTGCGCCCCGGCGCCAGCATCCACTGGCAGAACTCGTACAGGATGTCGAGTTGCAGGCTGATGCTGTTGTTGTGGAAGCGGCTCGACATTTTTTGCTCGACGTAGGCGATCCAGGCGGGCGATGGAAACCGGCCCAGCCTCTCCTTGTGGAAGGTGGGCAGCAGGCCGAAGCGGCTTTCCACCCAGCCTTTCAGTACCGCTCCCTCCGGGCCGCTGGAGTCGAACCCCCAGCCCTCCAGCAGGCGCCGGTAGCTGGAGCGGAAGCGCCGCTTGCCGCCGCCTTCGTCGCCTGCCAGCGCAGTCCCGTCCAGCCCGAACAGCATGCCCATGTAGTGTTCGAACATCCAGCCGGCCTCGGCGGAGTTCGGCGCCTTGGCCAGCATCTCGAAAAACGGCCGGTTCATTTCCCGCACGCCGCTGATCGACAGCGGCAGCGGGTAGTCGTTAAAGGCGGCGCTGGCCAGCAGGCCGGTGGGGATGCCTACCAGGTTGGTGCTGTGGCCTTTGAAATTGTCGGTTTTGGCGTCCATGGCGAGGGGTGCAGCAAATTCCATTCCCGCATTGCCTGTGTAGGTCAGGCTTCAGCCTGACAGTCGCCTGGAGGCGCCTGCTTCTGGCAGGCTGAAGCCTGACCTACAGTGCTTTTGGATTTTCGAAGACTTTCCGACATCACCGTCCTGTTTGTCGGCTTTGCGACACACGGCTTGGCGCCCATAAAAATTGATAAATTTGAATATAAACAGGGTGTTAAATTATTTTTTCTGGACTTGGCACAGTGGTTGCATAAGCGTTGAGCAAGGCAGGTTTCACGGTAGCAACCTGTTCATCGAGAATTTGCCCGAACATCATGCCGATTCGTGGCCGTTAGCTGCTACACCCTGGAAGGCAACGGCAAGGTGGTGTTGATCGCCGACGGCTGTCTGGAATGCGGCACCTGCCGCATCATCTGCGACGATTACCGCAACGTGGACTGGGAGTACCCGCGCGGCGGCTACGGGATTCTGTTCAAGTTCGGTTGATACCCAAAGGGCACAAGTACCGGTAAAGCACATCAGGAGAAATCATGGCAAAACCTTTGAAACACATCTTCATCTGCACCCAGAACCGCGGCCCCGGCCATCCGCAGGGCTCGTGCAATCAAAACGGGTGCGGCGAAGTGCTGGATGAATTCATGTTCGAGTTCCAGAAGCGCGACCTGGGCGAGAAATTCCGCCTCACCATGACCGGCTGCATCGGTCCTTGCGGTACGGGGCCGAGCGTACTGGTGTACCCCGATGGCGTGATGTACGGCAAGGTGACGAAGGACGATGTCGCCGCGATTGTCGACGAGCACCTGCTGGGTGATGTGCCGGTGGCGAGGCTTTGCGTGCCGCCGGAAATCTGGGGGTAAGACTACGCCAAGGGTCGAACCTCACCCTGCGGCCAGTCAGATATCCCCTCTTACCGCATCGGCCCAGTTGTTGGGCGTTTCGTAAATCCGCACCCGTTCGAGGCGCAGATTGTTGCCGTAGGTGTCGCGGTAGGCCAGTTCCAGAATCTGGAACGCCTTGGCGGCAAGATTTTCCGCAGTGGGCACGCAGTCGAGCACAACGGTTTTGTGTCCTTCAATGGTTCCCAGGAAATCGGTAACGACGGTGTCGCCGGCATACACCAGGAAGGCGTGATCCCACGGCTCCACCACATGCTTCTGGGCGATGGCCTTGACATCGGAAAAGTCCATCACCATGCCTTCTTCCGACGCGCCGGGCGTATTGATGATGTTGCCGGACAGGCTGATCTCGATGGCGTAACGATGGCCGTGCATATGGCGGCACTGGCTTTTATGTTGCGGGATGCGGTGGCCGGCATCGAATTCGAGTCTGCGCGTGATCAGCATATTGGAGGGCCAAGGGTGGTGGTCGATTCTTGGTGGATTATATCATCGCGCTGAATTTGTTGGCGGTGTGGAAGGTGAAGCCTTAAAATCGGCGCTATGCTCCAAGTCCTGAATATTTACGACCATGACCGCGACAGCGCGGGGATGACTTATGTCTATCCGGTGATCTCGCGCCGTGCCGGTGGCGTTTCGGTGGGGATCAACCTCAATACCAACAATGCCTGTAACTGGCGCTGCATTTATTGTCAGGTGCCCGGCCTCAAGCGCGGCGGCGCTCCTGAGGTTGACCTGGAAAAGCTGGCGGGGGAGTTGCGCGGTTTTTTGCGGGAATTGCTGCAAGGCGATTTCATGCAACGACGGGTGCCGGCCGATGCGCGGCGGCTTAACGATATCGCCCTGTCCGGCAATGGCGAACCGACCAGTGCCAGGGAGTTCGCCCAGGTTGTCGATTTGATCGGCAGAGTCATGGCGGAATTCGATCTGACCGGAAAGATCAGGCTGGTGTTGATCACCAACGGCAGCCTTATTCAGCGCGCCAAGGTCAAGGAAGGCTTGCGAAAAATGGCTGGCTTGGGCGGAGAGGTGTGGTTCAAGCTGGACAGCGCCACGGCGAATGGGATGCGCAGGATTAACAGTACCCGCCAGACGATAGAAAAAGTGCATGATAATTTGCGGATGGCTGCGCTGTTATGCCCGACCTGGCTGCAAACCTGTGTTTTTGAATTCGACGGACAACCTCCCGCAGATATTGAGCGGGAGGCTTATCTGAAATTCATCAGCCGTCTGCGGGCTGAAAAAGTGCCGCTGCAGGGCGTGCTGCTATACGGCCTCGCGCGCCCTTCGATGCAACCCGAAGCGGCGCGCTTGTCGGCATTGTCGCAAGAG
>CAYGNO010000070.1:0-10808 GCA_964351305.1 uncultured Sulfuricella sp. | reverse complement strand
CGCCGGGGGCGGCGCTCCTACAGGCACGAGCATTCCAATGAACAATCTGGGATTAAGCTTAATCTTGCAATTATTTGTACAAAAAGGCAATGGGGCGCTAGCATCCTCCCCCCCGAACCGTGTGTGCGGTTCTCCCGCACACGACTCTCCAGTCGGGTAGGGTGGGCACAGCTTTATCGTGCCCACGCGGATAGGCAATCAACCGCGTGGGCACAAAAACGTGCCCACCCTACCCGGCTGGGCCGTGACGGCAAACGGGAATTGGCGGGTCATTTTCCGTTTTGAAAACGGTGAAGCTGAACTCGTGGATTATCTGGACTATCACTAGGAGAGAATCATGCGGATGCATAACCCGCCCCATCCAGGCGAAATTCTAAAGGAAGACGTGTTACCGGAACTCGGTCTCACGGTGGGAGAGTTCGCCGCGCACCTTGGCGTATCCCGCCCACACCTCTCTAAGTTGCTGAACCAGCACACCGGTATTACGGCTGAAATGGACATCAAAATTTCCGAAGCGCTTGGTCAGCTTCCTGGCTTGTGGATTCGGATGCAGGCGGCTTACGATCTTTGGCAGGCAGAACAACAGCCTCGCCAGCACGTGGTGCCGTTGCGCGTGGCCGCCTGACCGCCGCTACGTATTCCACACCATACCCGCCACCTGTGACGATGCAAAGTCGGCCACCCGCTCCAATCCAAAACCTCCACCCCGTACCCCACTGGTCTCCCGGCTACTCGGCAACGGGCGCATTGTCGGGGAATAATTCCTCGACAAACCCAAACTGGCTCATATCCCTGATACGCATCGGGTACAGCATGCCCTGCAAATGGTCGCATTCGTGCTGCGCCACCCGCGCGTGGAAACCGCTCACGGTGCGGTCTATCGGGTTGCCGAACTGATCGAAGCCCTGGTAGCGCAACTGGCTGTAACGCGGCACCAGGCCGCGCAGGCCGGGAATGCTCAGGCAACCCTCCCAGCCTTCATCCATTTCGCCGCTGAGAGGCGTCAGCACCGGATTGATCAGCACCGTATCCGGCACCAGCTCGGCATCCGGGTAGCGCGGGTTGGAAGCCACGCCGAAAATCACCACCTGCAGGCCGGTCCCGATCTGGGGCGCGGCCAACCCTGCGCCGTTGAGAGCTGCCATGGTGTCACGCATGTCCCGCACCAGTGCGTGCAATTCGGGGGTATCGAAAGAGGTGGCCGGGACTGCGGCTTCCAGCAGGCGCGGATCGCCCATGCGTAATACGGCTCTAATCGCCATCCAGCCCCACGACATGTTCCAGGATGATTCTTACACGCTGCATGGCCTGCTTCAGCACGACGTCGATTTCCTCGAAGCTGATGGCATGTTTGCTGGAATTTCGTCCCGCGGCGTGATTGGCAACCACGGCAATGGCGGCATAACAAAGCCCCAACTCACGGGCGAGCACCGCTTCCGGCATGCCGGTCATGCCCACCATGGTGGCGCCGTCGCGGTCGAGGCGGTTGATTTCGGCTGCCGTTTCCAGGCGCGGGCCCTGCACTGCGGCATAGACCCCTCCATCGATGAATTTCTCGCCGGACAGCAATGCCGCCTGCATGCATTGCGCGCGCATTTTTTCGCAGTAGGGCTCGGTGAAATCGATATGTGTTACTGATGTATTGTTGCCATCAAAATAAGTGGCTTTGCGTCCGTGGGTATAGTCGATGATCTGGTCGGGGATGACGATGGCGCCCGGCTCGTAATCCGGGTTGATTCCTCCGACGGTAGCGATCGACACGACATTCCTCACCCCCTGAGCGTGCAGCGCCCACAAATTGGCCTGGTAGTTGACCTCGTGCGGCGGGATGGAGTGGCCGTAGCCATGCCGTGCCATGAACACCACCTCATGATCCTTGATCTTGCCAAAGGTCAGCGCGCCGGAGGGCTCGCCGTAGGGGGTGCGGATCACCTGCCGATGAGTGATCTCCAGATTCGCCAGTTGGGCCAATCCGGTACCGCCGATAATTCCTAACATTTAAATATAGTCCTGAGTATGTAAAGTGCCGTAGGGCGGATGAGCGTAGCGTTATCCGCCGTTTTTTTGGTAATTCATACGGCGGAAGGCGCTACGCTTTTCTGCCCTACGCTTGTTCTTCCTTGACCGCGTATATCGCGGGCAAGTTGCGCCATGCCCCGCGCACATCCATGCCAAAGCCGAACACATAGCGGTTGGGCAGGCTGATTCCGCTGAAATCCGCCCGGATCGGCTTGGTCCGGCCCAACTCCTTGTCCGCGAACACGGCGCAGTAAAACGAGCGGGCTCCAAGCTCGAGCACCTTGTCGCGGATCGCCGCCAGGGTGTGGCCTTCATCCAGGATGTCGTCGAGCACCAGTACCACCCGCCCCGCTACATTCTCCTTGGGCATCACCTTCCATTGCAGGGTGTTGCCCTGCGTTTCATTACCGTAGCGGGTAGCGTGAATGTAATCGAAATCCAGCGGGAAATTGAGCAGGGGCAACAACTGGCCGCTAAACACCACGGCCCCTCCCATCACGCTCAACACCAGCGGGTGGGATTCCCCAAGGGATGCGCCTATTTCGCCGGCCATCCTTTTGACGGTGGCGGCGACTTCCTCGGCGGGACAGATTTGCTCCGCCCCATCAAAAATATCCAGTGCTTCTTGCGCCGAAATCATTTTACACCTCCAGAGTGGATAGATAGCTGTGGAAATCGCCGCTCACTTCCGGGTGCCTCAGGGCGAACTGGATAGTCGCCTTGAGGTAGTCGATCTTGCCGCGCCCGGTGATGCCGGTCGCCACCGGAAAAACCGCCTTGGTTATTTTTATCATAGTTTCTCTTCCAGCAACGCCATCAATCCTGCTTCGTCCAACACCGTAACACCCAACTCCTGAGCCTTGACGAGCTTGCTGCCCGCTTCTGCGCCAGCCACCACATAATCGGTCTTCTTCGACACGCTGCCGCTCACCTTGCCGCCCAAAGCCTCGATTCTTTCCTTGGCTTCATCCCGTGTCAAGCTCGGCAAGGTTCCTGTCAGCACGAAGGTTTTCCCGCTGATCGGGCTGGTGCTGATTGGCGACCCCGCGCCCTCCTCCCAACGCACACCGGCGGCGATAAGCTGG
The DNA here is from genome assembly GCA_964351305.1 of uncultured Sulfuricella sp. GTDB lineage: Bacteria > Pseudomonadota > Gammaproteobacteria > Burkholderiales > Sulfuricellaceae > Sulfuricella. The sequence goes on along the minus strand of CAYGNO010000070.1, from coordinate 7,704 downwards.
GCGATCACCTCGCGGTTGTGCGGCTCGGCAAAAAACTGGGCGATGCTCTGCGCCACCACCGGCCCCACGTCCGGCACCTGTTGCAGTGCACCCTCGTCCGCCGCCATCAGTGCGTCGAGGCCGCCGAAATGGCGCGCCAGATCCTTGGCTGTAGCCTCGCCCACGTTGCGGATGCCGAGGGCGAAAATGAACCGCGCCAGGGAGGTGTTCTTGCTGGCTTCGATCGCCGTCAGCGTATTGCGCGCGGATTTTTCCGCCATGCGATCGAGATTGGCCAGGGTATCCATGCCCAGTTTGTACAGGTCGGCCGGGGTGTGGATCAGTTCCTTGTCCACCAACTGATCCACCAGTTTGTCGCCCATGCCCTCGATATCCATGGCGCGTCGGCTGGCGAAATGGAGAATAGCCTGTTTGCGTTGCGCCGGACAGAACAGCCCGCCGCTGCAACGCGCCGCCGACTCGTCCGGCAGGCGGATGACATGGGAGCCGCACACCGGGCACACCGGGTATTGTTCCAGCAAGCTGTATTCCTGCGCTCCGGGATGACGCTTTCCCGGCACGACGCCCACCACCTCCGGGATGACGTCACCGGCGCGACGCACGATCACGGTGTCGCCGATGCGCACATCCTTGCGGCGAATTTCATCCTCGTTGTGCAGCGTGGCGTTGGATACCGTCGCCCCGCCAACGAAAACCGGCTTCAACCGTGCCACAGGGGTCAGCGCGCCGGTCCGACCGACTTGCACGTCAATCCCCAGCAGCTCGGTCATCGCTTCCTGCGCCGGGAATTTGTGGGCAACGGCGAAGCGCGGCGCGCGCGCGACGTACCCCAACCGCTCCTGGCCATCCAGGTCGTTGACCTTGTACACCACGCCGTCGATATCGTAAGGCAGGCCATCGCGCCGGGCGCCGATCATGCGGTAGTAGTCGAGCAGCCCTGCAACAGACTGCACCACCCTGCGCTCACGGCAAACCGGCACTCTCAGCGTTGCCAGATAATCCATGACAGCGCTTAATTTGCGCGGCAAATTCACCCCCTCGACACTACCCAGGCCATAGGCAAAGAAGGTCAGCGGACGCGTAGCCGTAATGCGCGGGTCGAGCTGGCGCAGCGAACCGGCGGCGGCGTTGCGCGGGTTGGCGAATTCCTTTTCGCCCTTGTTCTGCTGCTGGCGGTTAAGCTTTTCGAAGTCTGCCTTGAGTATCAGCACCTCACCGCGCACTTCAAGCAGTTGCGGCGGGTTCGCCGTATGGAGGCGCAGCGGAATGGCCTTGATCGTCCTCAGATTGGTGGTCACATCCTCGCCGGTGTAGCCGTCGCCCCGCGTCGCACCTTGAACCAGGATGCCATTTTCATAGACCAGGCTGATCGCCAGGCCATCGAATTTGGGGTCTACCGCGTATTCCGCCATCTCGACACCGAGACCCTCCCGCACGCGCCGGTCGAACGCCGCCACTTCCTCATCCTCGAACGCATTGTTGAGGGAAAGCATGGGCACGCGGTGAGTAAGCTGGGAAAATTCGGCGATGGGCGCGGCGCCGACGCGCCGGGTGGGGGAATCGGGCGTGGCGAGCAGCGGATATTCCGCCTCCAGCCGCTCGAGTTCGCGGAACAGCTTGTCGTACTCGGCATCCGGAATTTCCGGCTCATCAAGAACGTAGTAAAGGTAGTTGTGCCGCTCGAGTTCCTCGCGCAGGAATTGGGCGCGAGCGGTGATGTCGGAGGGCGTTATCATAACGCGTAGGATGGGTGGAGCGTAGCGATACCCATCAAATGGCGGCTCAAATGATGGGTATCGCTACGCTCCACCCATCCTACATTCTCTTTCAAGAAAACAGCCTCAGCGCGCGGGCGCTGCCGCTCTTGATCTGCTGCGCCTCCATCCTTGCGTAAATGTCGGCAAGCTGCTGCTTGATCCTGGCGATTCCGGCATCGCTCAGAGGCCGGCGGTTATCGTCAACAACCTGCCCACCCAGCGAGGAGGCCATCTGCCTGGCAACCATCAGCATCTGGTTGAATACGCGCACGCCGTCGGCAACCTTGGGCACATCGAACAGAAAGGTGATGCCATGGGTGCTGAGCTGGCGGATGTTTTCTGCGGAGAACGGCGTCGGGTCCAGATTGGCCAGCGAGAATAAATCCGCGCCCTCATCGTTGAAATAATGGAACGCGCCGTCCGGCTGCAGTTTCATTCCAGCGGCTTCGGCCATGGCCCGTACCTTGGTGGCAGCGAAAACTTCGCCGTTCTGCGTGATGATATTCGCGCCGATCAGCACGTCGACATCGGCACAGAACTGGTCAAGCGCAGCGGCGAGCGCCAGGGCGGGCTGCCGGTCGGGGAATTCGGCGATCGCCACCAGTTCGTCGGCTACCGCCTGAACCTGGCCGCAGAACGCCAGCAGATCCTGCTCGGAAACCGGCCCGGAACGATCCGCCAACTGCAATGTTACGGCAATATTGAGATATTCCTCGGCACTCCCCTGCCCGACCGCTTCCCATCCGCCGGTCAGTGGATTCATGCCGAGCCAGCGTACGCGCTTGTCGAAATCTCCCTGGCGCTGTATCGCCTCAATGAGAGCCGCGACTCCAACCGGTTCGCCCGGATGAAGCTGAACCCGGTAATTGATGGTTTCATCCTGCAACACGACCGGCCTGTCTTCGTGCTGAGCGACGAGGGGCAGACTTACCCCCTCTTCCGGCTGCGATTCAAGCGCGGGGATAGGCTCGATTTCCTCGATGATTTCTTCCGGTGCAGCCAGTTCCTCTGCCGGCTCCACCGGCATCTCCTCCGGCGGCGCCGAAACGACCGGCTCGATCCGCGACTCTTTGCGAAAACCGGCAATTTCGCGCGCATCCGTAAGGGTGTCGGGAAGAGTGTCAGAGCCGCTCTCAAGCAGCACATCTTCCTGTCTGACGGGGAAAGCCTTCTCGGCAATGCGCCGATACTTCCTTTCCTGGAAACGGTTAAAACCGTACACGCCGACAACGATCAGAAGACCGATCGCCAGCAAACTGATTTGCAATTCGCTCATCGCATTACCCCAAAACTTAAACATTCTCTGTAGGAGGGCCGCTCGCGGCCAGAATCACGGACATTGTTCGCGCCGCCAGCGGCGCTCCTACAATTTGCGCAAATTATAACTCAAGCCGGCACTTCATCCTTCATCCGCATCGCCTCTTCGATATCCACCGCCACCACGCGCGACACGCCCATTTCCTGCATGGTGACGCCAATCAGCTGCTCCGCCATTTCCATGGTGATTTTATTATGGCTGATGTACACGAACTGGGTTTGCAGCGACATTTTTTTCACCAGCTCGCAGAAGCGTTCGGTGTTGGTGTCGTCGAGCGGTGCGTCCACCTCGTCGAGCAGGCAGAATGGTGCCGGATTAAGCTGAAACAGGGAAAAGGTCAGCGCCAGCGCGGTCAGCGCTTTCTCCCCGCCGGACAGCAGGTGGATCGAGCTGTTTTTCTTGCCCGGCGGCTGGGCGACGATCTGTATCCCGGCGTCGAGAAGCTCCTCGCCGGTCAACACCAGGCGCGCCTGCCCGCCGCCGAACAACGACGGAAAAAGCTCGCCAAAATTGCGGTTGACTTCATCGTAAGTGCTTTGCAGGCGCTCCCGCGTTTCCCGGTCGATGCGGCGGATCGCCTGCTCCAGCGTGGCTATGGCCTCGTTCAGGTCGTTGGCTTGGGATTCGAGATAGCCGCTCCGCTCCCGGCTGCCTTGCAGCTCTTCCAGCGCGGCCAGGTTGACCGCGCCGAGCGCTTCGATTTCCGCCGTGAGCCTGGCGATCTCGCCTTGCAGGGCATTGGGCCTGAGGTTTTTCTCCATCCGCTGCGCCAGCTCCGCCTCGTCGGCACCGGCTTCCCTGAGCTGGCCCTCGTACTGTTCCTGGCCAAGACGCGCTTCCTGTTCCTTGAGGCGCAGCTCGCTGATCTGGTCGCGCAGCGGCTGCAGTTTCTGCTCGCTGCTCATGCGCTGCTGCTCCAGCTCGCGCAGGCTGTTCGCCGCCTCGGCCAAGGCGTCGCGCGCCAGCGCCAGAGCCTTCTCCTTTTCGCGCTGCTGGGCTAATGCCTGCTGCAGCGCCTGACTCAACGGTTCCTCGCTGAACCCCTGCTGCTCGGCGAGCAGGTTTTCAAGCTGGATGACCGCTTCCCGTGCCTGTTCGGCGAGTTGGGCACTGGAAACTTCCAGCTCACCGATCTTGTTCTGGCAGTTCTTCTCGACGAACACCGCCTCCTGCGCGGCGCGCTCCGTCTGCCGTAGCGCCTCGCGTTGCCGGTTGAGATTTTGCTCGACGCCGGAGCGCTCCTGGCGGATTTCATCCTGCTGCTCGCGTAGCGCCTCGATCTGGTTGTTACCCTGTTTCAGGCTGGCTTCCGCCGCAGCAAACTGCTCGCCTTCCGACTCCAGCAGTTCGTCGATTTCCGCCTGTTCCGCTGAAATCCCTTTTTGACGCTGCTCGGCCTGCTGCCTGACCTGCACCAGCCGCTGTACCTCGAGTTGCAGGCGGTGCTGCTTCTGCTGCGCCTCGCCCGTAGCGCTGCGCAGCCTGGCAATCTCTTTCTGCTGCTGCGCCAGCGCAGAGTCGGCCTGTACCATCGCGGTTTGCCGCTGCGCCAGCGCCGCCTGCTTCACTTCAAGATCAGCCTGCAGCAGCCCGATTTCGCGCTGGCGTGCCAACACCCCGTGCAGCTCGCTTTGCGGCGCATGGAAACGAATGCTGTGACGGGTAAAAACATGGCCCGCGCGCGACACCAGCATCGCCCCGCGCGGCAGCTCTTTACGCCGGGCAAAACCCTCGGCGGCGTTCTCGGTCACATAGATATTGGCCAGCCAGTCGTCGAGGAATGCAGGGACACTGTTATCTATCCAGGAAACATAATGGGACAAAGGAATTACCCCCTCTCCCCAACCCTCTCCCGCAAGGGGAGAGGGGGCAATTTCAAAGGCGGTGACCGCCGCCGGCGGTGCATCCCCCAGCCACCCCTGCGCCTGCTCGATATTTTCCAGCGCAATGCTATTCAGGCGCTCGCCCAGCACGCTTTCCAGCGCATCCTCCCAGCCTGCTGCTATGCGCAGGCTGTTCCACAGCCGCGGCAAGCTTTCCAGCCGGTGCTTTGCCAGCCACGCTTGCAATTTCTGGTTGTGGTCGAGGCGGCTTTGCAGGTGTTTCAAGGCGTTCAGCCGGGCTTCCAGCCCGGTGGCCAGCCGCTGCTCCGCTTGCAGCCCGTCCCTGGCTTCGCGCGCACCCTTTTCCAGTTCGGGCAACTCCGCAAGCAGCCGTGCCAATTCAGCCTGAACCGTCTCGAACCGGACTGCCGCATCGGCAAGCTCGACCTCTTTCTGCGACAGCGCTGCGACATCGAAGCGCGGCAAGCTGCCGGCCTCTTGCTCCAAACGCTGCCGCCTCGATTGCAGTTGCTGTCGGTTCCTTTGCGCATGAGCGCGATGGGTTTCCTCGATCTGCTTCGCCTGCTCGGCCTGGGCGAGGCTTCTTTGCAGCTCGCTGTAGCGCCGCTGGCAATCGCGGAAACTCTCCTCGGCCAGCGGCAGATTGCGACTCTCCCGCTCCAACTGTTCCTTGTTCCGCGCCACGCGCTCACCCGCCACCGCAAATTCGCCGCGCCAGTGCTCCAGGGCTGCCAGCGCCTCGTCGCGCTGCCTTGTCAGGCGCTCGCCCTGTTCGCGCAGGGTGGTGGACTGAGTGGCCAGGCGCTGGCGGCTTTCACGCTGGTGCTGCAAGGTCTGCTCCAGCCTGGAAACCTCGGCATTGGCCGCATAAAGACCGCCCTGCGCCTCATGCAGCGCATCGCTGGCCGCGTAATGGGCTTCCCGCGACTGTTCCAGCTGGCTCTCGGCCTGGCGCAGGCGCGCGTTTTCCGCTTCCAGCTCGTTGCTCAGGCGCGTCACTTCCCGTTGCCAGCGCTCGCACTGCGCTGCCGCCTCGCGTTTTTTGAGCAGCGCCAGCAGGTTGTGCGACAGCTTCAATTGAGCCTGCAAGGCCAGATACTGTTGTGCCACTTCGGCTTGCGTTTCAAGCTTGCCGATCTGTTTGTCCAGCTCCTGGCGCACATCCTCGACGCGCAACAGGTTCTCGCGGGTATCCTTCATGCGCAGCTCGGTTTCGCGGCGCCGTTCCTTGTATTTGGAAATTCCCGCCGCCTCTTCCAGAAAAACGCGCAGTTCCTCGGGCTTGGCCTCGATGATGCGCGAGATCATGCCCTGCTCGATGATGGCGTAGGCGCGCGCTCCCAGCCCGGTACCCAGGAAAATATCGGTGATATCGCGACGCCTGACATGCAGGTTGTTGATGTAGTAGGCGGACTCGCCGTTGCGGCTGAGTATCCTTTTGACGGCGATCTCGGCGTACTGCGACCATTGCCCGGCGGCCTTGCCCAGGCTATTGTCGAAGATCAGCTCGACACTGGCCCGGCTCACCGCCTTACGCGTGGCAGAGCCGCTGAAAATCACGTCCTGCATGGATTCGCCGCGCAGCTCCCGCGCCCGCGATTCGCCCAGCACCCAGCGCACCGCGTCGATCACGTTGGACTTGCCGCACCCATTCGGGCCGACAACGCCCACCCGCTGCCCGGGGACGGGAATCGTGGTGGGATCGACGAAGGACTTGAAGCCGGCGAGTTTGATGTGGGTGAGGCGCAACGGCTCAGATTCCGGAACTGGCGGGCAAATCGATTTGCCCTGCCGAAACGATCATGGTTTTATCGAAGCTATACAGGCACTGGACATGATTGTTTTTTGCGATGGCCAAATGCAAAGCATCCCCGGAGCGCAAGCCGCGATCCCAATGCCGCAAATACTCGGCGGCCAGTGCAAAATCTTTCTCCTGAACCGGCAGGACGCGAAAATACGCGGCAACGATTTCCTCAAAACGGCCATGCGCAACGCCGGCCTCCTCCGGGGAAATCTGGCCCCTTCTGCACTTCATCCCCACCGCGCTGGAGAATTCGGTTTTCGTCCACTGACTGATGGTCAAGCCGCTCTCGAACTTGCGCAAAAACTTCTCTACTTGCAGCGAAGCCGCCTCGGGTAAAAAGTACGGAACGATAAAACTGGTATCAAAATAGAACATTAGTACCCTTCGTCGCGCATCTGCCGGATCAAATCAACGCTGGAAACAGGCGATTCTGGCATGGTGGCGCGGAACTCCGCCAGGGAAGGCAAGGGCAGCGGATTCAGGGGCTTTCTCTCCGGCGCCAGTCGCGCCACCGGCTGTCCGCGACGGGTAATCACGATCTCCTCACCCGCTTCGACCTGATTCAGCAATTCGCTCAAATGGGCTTTGGCTTCGGCAACACTGACGGTATTCATAGGGCAACCCTCATGGTCATTTACATGGTCATCATAACATCCGTCGATGCCAAATGCCACTCATCAGGCTATAATTGCCGGCATCCCGCACATAGAAAAAATACACGCACATGTCCAGCCAACCCAGCAAAACCCTGGAAACCTTCGACAATCCTAACCCGGAACGCGATTTCCATATCCACATGGAAATCCCGGAATTCACCTGTTTGTGCCCGAAGACCGGCCAGCCCGATTTCGCCACGCTGTATCTCGACTATATCGCGGATCAGCAATGTGTCGAACTGAAGAGCCTGAAGATGTACATCTGGTCGTTCCGCAACGAGGGCGCATTTCACGAAGCCGTCACCAACAGCATCCTGAACGACCT
>CAYGNO010000069.1:3109-11062 GCA_964351305.1 uncultured Sulfuricella sp. | reverse complement strand
AGCTCGGCGAGCGGATTGCCCTGGTCGGCTCCAACGGCGCCGGAAAAACCACCCTCATCCGCTGTCTGCTCGGCGAGTACGTCTACGATGGCGAGGTCACGGTGAACGGGCTGGTGCCACGGCGCGAGCGCACCAAGGTGCTGCAAAAGATCGGCTTCGTGCCGCAGTTGCCGCCGCCTCTGAAAATGCCTGTCGGCCAGTTGGTCGGTTTTGCCGCTTCGCTGTGCAACAGCGAAAAGAAGCGTATGGAAGACGTTGCCCAGCGTCTCGGTCTCGATCTCGGCAAGATTGCCCGCTTGCCTTTCGTCAAGCTGTCCGGCGGCATGAAGCAGAAACTCCTGATCTCCATCGCCATGGGACGCGATACCAATGTCCTGGTGATGGATGAACCGGCTGCCAACCTCGATCCCGATGCGCGCCATATCTTTTTCGAATTGCTGGCGGAGCGGCTGCAAAATACCACCATGCTGATTTCGAGTCATCGCCTCGACGAAGTTGCTCCCTTGGTCAACCGCGTACTGGAAATGGACCGCGGCAAGGTGGTGCTGGACGACCGCGTGGCGGACGATGCCTCGCTTTCCGGCAAGCTGGCCTGCCGTCTGACGTTGCGCCGTCCCGAGGAAGCCATCGCCAAGGCGTTGATGGGCTGGAGTTTCCGCGACAGTGGCAACGGCACCGATTGGGAAGGCACGATTGCCGGTCCGGATCGCCTGCGCTTCCTCGGCATGCTGTCGCGCTATGTCGGGTTGCTGACCCAGATTTCCCTGGATGAAGTCGAGCGGAGCGCAGGGCAATGATGCGTCTGCCGGCAAAAATATTTTTGTTGGGTGCAGTGGCGTTGCTCCTTGCCGCCTGCTCACGCGAGCCGGAAACCGGCCCGGTCGAGCTCAAGTGGGACCGCGATACCTGCAAACGCTGCAGCATGGCAGTCAGCGACCGGCATTACGCCGTCCAGGTGCGTGGTGGGCCGAAAAACCAGGTGTTCAAGTTCGACGACATCGGCTGCGCGGTGCACTGGCTCAAGGATCAGACTTGGGGCAACGATCCGGCAATGGAAATCTGGGTGACCGATTACCGCAGCGGCAAGTGGCTGGATGCTCGCAGCGCCTATTATATGACAGGCAAGCGCACGCCGATGGGCTACGGTTATGGCGCCACTGATGAAGCGCTACCCGGCAGCATGGGTTTTGACGAGGCCAGGAAGCAGTTGCTGGCCAAAGACAAGTAAAAACGGGAAACGATATTTTTTCCACGGATTAGCCCAGATTTACACAGATAAAAGCGGGACAAGTAATCTGTGTCTATCCGTGTTAATCCGTGGCTAACAGCTTTTTAAACAAAAACCTTTTTAAGAACAAAATATGAAGCATCTCTGGCTCACCGCAAAACTCGATATCGTGGAATCCCTGCGCGCGCGCTGGTTCATGATCTACTCCCTGGTGTTCGGCGGCATCGTCGCGCTGCTGTTCGCCTTCGGCCTGACCGAATCGCGCGTGCTCGGCTTCATCGGGCTTTCCCGTTTGCTGGTGACCTACATCCAGTTGTCCATGGCGATCCTGCCGATCTTCGTGCTGATCACTACCGTGCGTTCGGTGGCCGGTGACCGCGAAGCGGGCGTGTTCGAATACCTGCTGTCCCTGCCGGTTTCGCTCTCCGCCTGGTTCTGGGGCAAGATCGTCGGGCGCTACCTGGTGGTGTTCCTGCCGGTGTTCGCGGCGATGGCAGCGGCTGCCGGCTGGGCCATGATCAAGGAAGTCGAAGTGCCGTGGGAAATGTTCCTGTATTACACTGGCCTGTTGGCCGCCATTTCCTGGTGTTTCCTTGGTATCGGCATGCTGATTTCCACGCTGGCGCGCTCGATCGACGTTGCCCAGGGCGCGGCTTTCCTGGTCTGGCTGACCATGCTGCTGTTCCTGGACTTGATCCTTCTCGGCATCATGATACAGGGGCACGTCTCGCCCGAAGTGGTCGTCGCCGCAGCCTTGGCCAACCCGCTACAGGTGTTCCGCACCGCCGCGCTGATGTTGTTCGACCCGCAACTGGTGGTGATCGGTCCGGCAGCCTACGTCATTTTCGATTACTTCGGCGGCCCGCTGTTCAAGGTCTATGCTCTGATCTACCCGGTAGTGCTGGGTACGCTGGCGGCTACCGGCGGCTTTTTGTTGTTCCGCCGCGGCGATCTGCCCTGATCTGAGTTTTTAACCACAGAGGTACAGAGCATAGTCAGATTGATGTAGGGCAGGTTAGGCACGCCGTTTGTGCCGTAACCCACCAGATGTGCCGCCAGGCCTCAATTAAAAATGAGTTGTGTTGCTACGCAACGCTTGGTGGGTTACGCAAAAAACCGCTAACCCACCCTACATTTATGTTCCAGTTTTCTCTGTGGTAAATGATGCCCGACCTTTCCCATACTTTCGGCTACCAGGACGTTGACCAGGACGAACGGCGCCGCCGCATCCGCAGGGTGTTTGCCAGCGTTGCCCGCCGCTACGACCTGATGAACGACGCCATGAGCTTCGGCATCCACCGCCTGTGGAAGCGTTCCCTGGCGCGCGCCGCGAAACCCTTGCCGGGGCAAGTCATTGTCGACCTGGCAGGCGGCACCGGAGACGTGGCCAGACTGATGGCCGATGGCAACCGCCAAGTGATGGTGTGCGATCCGAGCCTGGCAATGATGGGCGTTGGCCGCGAGCGCGGCATCCCCCACGTTGCATGGCTCGCCGGCAGCGGCGAGGGCATACCGCTGGCCCCCTCATCGGTGGACACCATCACCATCGCTTTCGGCATCCGTAACGTCACCAGCCTGGAACACGCGCTAAAAGAGGCGTTGCGCGTTCTCAAACCGGGAGGCCGTTTCCTGTGCCTGGAGTTTTCCCGTCCCTGGGAGCCGATCAGGCCTTTCTACGACCTGTTTTCGTTCACCGTGATTCCACGCCTCGGAGCATGGATTGCGCGCGAACCGGAAGCCTACACCTATCTGGTCGAGTCCATCCGCCGCTTCCCCGACCAGGTGGCATTCAAGATCACCATGGAGCAGGCCGGATTTGCCGACGTGCGCTACAGCAACCTGAGTTTCGGCATCGCCTGCCTGCATACTGCGACGAAAGCAGAATAAACCGCCTTGAACCTGCTCGCTTCCTGGGTCAATCGAGTGGTCGCCACCCGCCCCGACGCGGTAGCGCTGATCCTGCCTGACGAAGTCCTGAGCTACCGTAATCTGCTTGATCGCGCGCATACCCTGTCACAACAGCTTGAGTGCGCGCAGGGAACCGTGCTGGCATTGCAAGCCGAGGCTATGGCCGAGGCGGCGCTGTCCGCCCATGCCTCTTCCCGGCTTGGCCGTGCTTTTTTTCCGCTTAATCCCGCACTTTCTCCGCAGCGGCGCGAGGTGTTGCTGCAAGCAGCTGGCGGGCCGGTAGCGGATGGCATCGAGTTGCTGATCGCGACCAGCGGCACCCAAGGCGAGCCGAAAGCCGTGATGCTGGGCGGTGTGAATTTGCAGGCCGGGGTGCTGGCCTCGGGCAGCCGCCTGCCGCTGCAAGCGGGGGATACCTGGCTGGCCTGCCTGCCGCTCTACCATATCGGCGGCATGGCGATCCTCTACCGTTGCGCCGAGGCCGGTGCAGCGGTGGTGCTGCATGAGGGCTTCGACCCGCTACGGGTCTGGAACGACCTCGAAAAATACCGCGTCACCCATATTTCGCTGGTGCCGGCGATGCTGGCCCGGCTGCTGGATGCTGGCCGCGCCTCGCCGCCCCCTGCGCTCAAGGTTGCGCTGATCGGCGGCGGGCCGCTGTCCGCCGCGCTGGCGGAACGTGCCCGCGATGCAGGCTGGCCGGTATGCGCCAGCTACGGCATGTCCGAAACCGGCTCCCAGGTGGCGACCCTCTGCGATATTCCGAAGGGTTGGGCTCCTGGCCAAGTCGGTTCGCCCTTGCCGGGGTTCGACGTGGAAGTGGTGGGCGAAGACGGGCTGCCTACTTCCGGTATCGGTCGCATCCGCATCCGTGGGGCTGCGGTCATGGCAGGCTACGCCAACCCGCAGCGGCAAACTGGGCTGGGGCTGGCTCGGGGCTGGTTCGCCAGCGGCGATCTGGGTTTTCTCGACATGCACGGCAACCTGACCGTGCTGGGTCGCCATGACGACATGCTGGTGAGCGGCGGAACCAATGTTCATCCGCAGCAAGTGGAGGAGGTGCTGAAGCGCTGCCAGGGCGTCGCGGATGCCGCGCTGACCTCGGTGGCGGATGAGGTTTGGGGCGACTTTCTGGTGGCGGCCATGGTTGCCGAAGCCGATGACGAAGCGCTGGAAAAATGGTGCCGCAACGAGTTGTCCGGTGCAATGCGCCCGCGGCGCTTTGTCCGCCTCCCAGCATTGCCCCGCAATGCGCTTGGCAAGCTGGACCGGCAGGCTCTGCGCGATTTGGTCAGGCAAAAGTTGGAGTAGAATTAGAATATCATGGCACAACCGGCACACCGCTATCCTTCCTTGCTGCAAGCCCTGGAAACGCGCCTCGGCAGCTTGCTGCGCCGGCATGGCGGTGGCAGCGGATTGCTGAGCCTGACTCTGGAGGCTCCGGATTTGGCCTTCGACCGATTGCCCGGGGGCTTGCACGATTGCAGCTACTGGGCCCGGCCTGCGGATGGCCGTTTCCTGCTCGGCCTGGGCGTGGCAGCTAGCGTCGAGGCGCAAGGCGAAGGCCGCTTCCGCGCACTGGATGCCGCCTTTGCTGAATACCGCCGCCTTTGGCAGGCGGTGGATGCGGATGGCCTCGGTTTCCAGCCGGCCGCTCTGGCCGGCTTTGCCTTCGGCCAGGAAGGAGCGGGAGACGTGCCTAATTCACGTCTGACGATCCCGAGCTTGTTGGTGCAGCGGCGCGAAGAAATCAGCGCCATGACCTTCACCTGCGACCGGGGCGGTTCGCCGGATGCGGTGCTGGCCGGCTGGATGGCGCTGGCGAGCGAGGTGGTGGCGGCTTTGAACCGAGAGGCTCCCCCTCCGGTTAGCGTTTCTCTGCGGCGGCTTTCCAGCCAGCCCGACGACGATGTCTGGCTGGCACGGGTGGCGCGCGCAGTGATGGACATCCGCGCCGGCGAACTCGACAAGGTGGTGCTGGCGCGCAGCATCCGCGTCCGTTCAACGCAGCCGTTTGTTCCCGCCGCGCTGATGGCGGCGCTGGCGACGCGCTATCCCGGCTGCATTCATTTCACCCATTTCTTTCCCAAAGGCGGCGTGTTGCTCGGGGCCACGCCGGAGTCGCTGGTGTCGCTTGCCGCCGGGCAAGTGGTGAGCGATGCCCTGGCGGGCACCGACTGGCAGTCCGGGCGGCTGGACGACGAAAAAAGCCTGCACGAGCACCGCCTGGTGGTGAACGCGATTGTCCGCGCCCTTGAGCCGGTATGCGGATTCCTGCAAATCCCCGCTCGTCCGAAGGTGTTCGAGCTGCATGAACTGCGTCACCTGCGCAGCGTGATCCGGGGTACTGCCGATCCCGGCGTGAGCTTGTTGAATCTGGTCGAGCGCCTGCATCCGACGCCGGCGATAGGCGGCGCTCCCGCACGGCGCGCTCTGGACTGGCTGGCGCGCCACGGCGAAAAGCGGAGCGGCTGGTACAGCGGCGCCACCGGCTGGATAGGCTACGACGGCGACGGCGAGTTCGCGGTGGCGCTGCGCTGCGCCTGGCTGGACGGCGACGATGCCGAACTGTATGCCGGAGCGGGCATCGTCGCCGGCTCCGATCCCCGCTCCGAACTGGAAGAAACCGAGGCCAAGCTGAGTGCCATGCTGCGCGTGCTGGGAGGATCGTCATGAGCGATGCCGCCACTGCCAACCTGCGCTGGGCGATGGCGCTGGTGGATGGCCTGGTTGCGGCGGGAGTGGAGCATGCCGTAATTTCTCCCGGCTCGCGCTCGACACCGCTGGCGCTGGCCTGCCTGCGCCATCCGCGCCTGCGCACCTGGATCCAGGTGGACGAACGCAGCGCGGGTTTTTTCGCGCTCGGCCTGTCCAAGGCTGACCGCCGTCCGGTCATGCTCATCTGCACTTCCGGCTCGGCGCCGGCCAACTGGTTTCCCGCCGTGATCGAAGCCAATCACGGCTTGATTCCCTTGATGCTGCTGACCGCCGACCGCCCGCCGGAACTGCGCGATTGCGGCGCCAATCAGGCCATCGACCAAGTTAAACTGTTCGGCGCTCAAGTGCGCGCCAGTCACGAATTGCCGCTGGCGGAAACGACGACGGCAGCGCTGCAAAATCTGGGCTGGCTGGCCGCTCGCGCGGCGGACCAAAGCCGCTGGCCGCTGCCCGGTCCGGTGCACATCAATGTGCCGCTGCGCGAGCCGCTGGTGCCTTCTGGCGCCTTGCCGGAATATGAAGTGACCGCCATACCCAAGACAGTAGGCTACCCGGCCATGCTGCCGCCAGCGGATGAAATCGCCCGCTGGGCAACAGATATGTCCGGCAGGCCGGGGCTGATCGTATGTGGTGAGGGCGAGTATCGGGATGGTTTCCCCGCTGCGCTGGCGCAACTCGCCGAGCAACTGGCCTGCCCGGTGCTGGCCGATCCGCTGTCCAATCTGCGCTTCGGTGCGCATGATCGCTCCCGGTTTTTCAGCCGTTACGATGCCTTCCTGCGACGCGCCGATTTTGCTGAAACCCATAGTCCGGAATGGGTGCTGCGCTTCGGCAACATGCCGGTGTCCAGACAGTTGCAGAACACTCTGGCGGCCTGCATGGAGGCAGCGCATTTCCTGGTGGAGGCCCACGGGCGCTGGCCCGATCCGCTGCGTCTAACCACCCGTATGCTGCGCGCCGATGCCGATGCGGTATGCGCAGCCCTGGTCGCGGCGCGACCGCTTTCGGCGCCCGCTGCGTGGCTGGAGGATTTCGTCGTGCAGGAGCGCCGCGCCGCCGGGTTGGCTCAAGTCGCCGCGAAACCGATCGAGGCCGAGGCGGTGGAATCTCTGCTGAGTCAACTTGCGGGAGGCTGTCTGTTCAGCGGCAATTCCATGGCGATCCGCGATCTCGACAGCTTTGTCGCGGGCGGCGAGGCGCCGCTACGCATCGTCGGCAACCGTGGCGCCAGCGGCATCGATGGCAATGTTTCCACCGCGCTTGGTTTGTGCGCCGCACTGGGCAAGCCGGTGGTGGCGCTGCTGGGCGATCTGGCGTTCTACCATGACATGAATGGCTTGCTGGCTGCGCGGGGATTGAACATTACCTTTGTCGTGCTGAACAACGGCGGCGGCGGGATTTTCAGCTATTTGCCGCAGGCCGGACTGGAGGATTTCAAGCGTGCCTGGCTGACCCCGACAGACCTGGACTTTTCCCACGCTGCGCGGATGTACGGTCTTGAATTTCAGAAGGTGGAATCCGGCGAGAATTTCAACGCCGCGCTCGCGGCGGCGCTGGAGCACGACGGGCCAAACCTGATCGAGGTAACGGTTGACCGGGAGGTCAGCGTCGCCCGCCACAAGGCCTATTGGGGGGCGGTGGCGGGAGGCGCTTGAGTTTACCGCGTGGGCACAAAACGTGCCCACCCTACCTATTTGGCGGAACGCAAGCCGAAGCGGAACACGTCCTTCGAGCACACGTCGATGCAGCGTCCGCAGTTGGTGCAGTTGGGCGAGAGGATGACCGGGCCGGCATTCTGTTTCGCCCCCTTCAGCGCCGGCCTGATCACCTGCGGTTCGGGACAGACCGCGAAGCAGTCCATGCAGTCGTTGCACGCTTCGCGCTTGGCGGCGCTGACCCGCAGCGGGCTCCATTTGCCAAGCAGGCTGTAGAACGCGCCGACCGGGCAGACGTGGCCGCACCAGGCGTTGGCGCTGACGAACAGGTCGAGCAGGAATACTGCCAGCACGATCGTCCAGGTCATGCCGATGCCGAAAATCAGGCTGCGGTGGAGCATCGATACCGGGTTGATCAGCTCCCAGGCGATGGTGCCGGTGACG
>CAYGNO010000069.1:0-3009 GCA_964351305.1 uncultured Sulfuricella sp. | reverse complement strand
GCGGTGGAGCATCGATACCGGGTTGATCAGCTCCCAGGCGATGGTGCCGGTGACGACCGCCAGCACCAGCGTCATTGCCAGTACCCAGTAGCGCAGCTTGCGCGAGATGTGCGCGCCGCCCTTGATATTGATGCGGCCGCGCAGCCAGGCGGCCGCGTCGGTGACCATGTTGACCGGGCAGACCCAGGAACAATAGACACGGCCCCCAACCAGGAAGTAGAAAACCAGCACGATCGCGACGCCGATCAGCGCCATTTTTTCCGGTATGTGGCCGGCCAGCAGCGATTGCAGCAACACGTAGGGATCGGTCAGCGGCAGGGTGTTGAGCGTCAGGCTGTAGGCGAGGTTGCCCTTGACGATCCACGCGCCGGCGAGCGGCCCGACCAGAAACAGGGCAAGAATGGCGAGCTGCGAGGTGCGCCGCAGGATCAGCCATTTGTGGCTGGTTAACCAGCCTTTTTCGGCAACTGCTTCGGCGCCGATCTGCTTGGCCGCGCTCATAGTTTATCCCCCTGCAGTGCCTTGGGGATTCCGGGTTGCGCCCCCGGTGCCGCAGATTCACCGCCGCCGTCCGGGATCAGGCCGCGACCCTGCTCATACCTGTAGCCTTCCGGCAGGGTGTACTGGTGTTCGGTATCGGGTGCCACCAGACTCTCTCCGGCTTTCTTTTTCTCTTCCCACCCTATGCGGTAGTGGTCGCCGAGCTTGCCCTTGGCCAGCTTGACCGGGAAAACCTTGATCGCGGCCTCTTCCAGCACACACGCCTTTTCACACTTGCCGCAGCCGGTGCAGTGATCGGAATGCACCGTCGGCAGGAACATGGCGTGTTTGCCGGTGCGCAGGTTGGGTACTGTTTCCAGGGTGATCGCCTTGTCGATCACCGGGCAGACGCGGTAGCAGACGTCGCAGCGCAGGCCGAGGAAGTTGAGGCAGGTTTCGTGGTCGATCAGCACCGCCAGCCCCATCTTCGACTTATTGATGTCGGTGAGTTGGTGGTCGAGCGCGCCGGTGGGGCAGGCCTTGATGCAGGGAATGTCCTCGCACATTTCGCAGGGCAGGTTGCGCGCCACGAAATAAGGCGTGCCGGTGGCGACGTTGTGTTCGGGCTTGGCCAGTTCGAGGATATTGTAAGGGCAGTCGCGCACGCACAGGCCGCAACGGATGCAGGCGCCCTGGAAATCGGTCTCGGGCAAAGCGCCGGGCGGGCGGATGGCAAGCGGCGGCAACGCCTTCGCCTGCTTGGCATAGAGACCCAGGCCCGTGCCCATCAGGCCGACGGTGCAGGCGGTTTTTGCCATGTCGATCAGAAACTGGCGCCGTGTAGACTGCCTGGCGCCGGGTGTTTTGCCGTTGGTGTCGCTCATATGCGGGTGACGCTATGCGGCTTCTGCGCTGTCCGGTTCGAAATGGTGATAGACCATCGCGGTGGAGAGTACCCCCGAGGTTTTGCTGATTTCATCGAATATGTCAGTGATTTCCCGGTCGCCGGGTTTTTCGATGGTGACGACCAGCTTGCCTTCGGCGCTGGCGGCATGGACTTCCACGCCGGGGATTTTTTCCAGTTGCGCGCGAACTCTATCGATTTTGTCCGGACTGGCATGAACCACGATGCCTGAAATGTTCATTGTTGGCCTTTACCTTTACGATAACAATAATAACAAAATTGAATTCTAGCTGTTTGTAGCCAGCTTGTGCCCAACGCTTTTTAATCGCCTTGACGCAAATCAAAAAACGATTAAATTCCTGTCTACCTTCTCATGCGACCGGTCTCTGGCTGAAAAAGTTCCAGGCTGGCCAAAGCGGCGCAGCAGCGGATTTCCCTAAAAAATTAGAAAGTCTTGATATAGGTCAAGGTTACCATATTTCAAGTGGGGGATTATTTGGCCATCGTGTTAAGCGCACGTGTACTTGAATATTTTAGGTGTTCCAGATTTGAAAACGCAGTGTGATATTTACTCGTCTGATAGGGGGTTTGGTGATGAAAAAGTTTACCGTTTCTGCACTGGCTTTGGCCGTGGCCGGGGTGTTCAACGTTGCAAGTGCTGCCGATGAGCCAAGCTTGTCGCCGGAAGCCAAGGCTGCAAGCGCGAAGCTTTATTTCGAGCGTTGCGCCGGTTGCCACGGTATTTTACGCAAAGGGGCCACGGGTAAGAACCTGGAGCCAATAACCTCCACCAAGAAACCGGACGGCACGGTTGTCGAGGGAGGCACCATCAAGCTCGGCCATAGCCGTCTGAACAAGATTATTTCCTACGGCACCGAAGGCGGCATGGTGAACTTCGACGACATCCTGACCAAGCAGGAAATCGCCGACATGTCCACCTATATCCAGATGAAGCCGGATACGCCGCCGGAGTGGGGCATGAAGGACATGATGAACAGCTGGAAGCTGGTCATCAAGCCGGAAGACCGTCCCAAGAAGCAGATGAACAAGATCAACCTGCCGAACGTGTTCTCGGTGACCTTGCGCGACAGCGGCGAAGTGGCGCTGATCGACGGCGACACCAAGAAGATCTGGGGCATCGTCAAGACCGGCTACGCCGTGCATATTTCCCGCGTGTCCAAGTCCGGCCGTTATGTCTACGTGATCGGTCGCGACGGCAAGCTTGACCTGATCGACATGTGGTTCGAGAAACCCACCGTAGTGGCAACCCTCAAAGTGGGTATCGAAGCCCGCTCGGTGGAAACCTCCAAGTTCAAGGGCTTCGAAGACAAGTACGCCATCGCCGGTTCCTACTGGCCGCCACAGTACGTGATTACCGATGGCGAAACGCTCAAGCCGTTGAAGATCATGTCTACCCGCGGCCAGGACGTGGACGGTGAGTATCATCCCGAGCCGCGCGTGGCTTCTATCGTGGCGACCGAGGGCAAGCCTGAATGGGTGGTCAACATCAAGGAAACCGGCATGATCAAGCTGGTGGATTACTCGGACATCAAAAACCTGAAGGAAACCACGATCGAATCCGCCAAGTTCCTGCATGACGGCGGCTGGGATTCGACCAAGCGCTA
>CAYGNO010000068.1:0-11092 GCA_964351305.1 uncultured Sulfuricella sp. | reverse complement strand
CCTCTCCCCCATGGGGCGAGGGAGTGTACGGTGGCTTAAGTAATCACCGTCGGCTTTTCCCGCCCCGTCCGCAATTTCAACTCCGACAAATTATTGGCAATCCCGATCAACTCCGCCAGCGCCTGCTGCGCATCCTCCCCATGCCTGGCTGGATCAGGTTCGAACGCTTCCAGATAAATCCGCAGGGTGGCGCCTTCGGTGCCGGTGCCGGAGAGACGGAAGACGCTACTCGAACCGTCTTCGAAGCCGATGCGTAGCCCCTGGCCGGTGCTGACGCTGCCGTCGATCGGGTCAGTGTAGCTGAAGTCGTCGCAGAATTTCACCTGGTAGCTGCCGAAGCGCTGGCCCGGCAGTTTGGCAAATTGGCCCTTCAGGTGGGCCATGACGCCGGCGGCCGCATCGGACGGCAGACCCTCGTGGTCGTGGCGCGAGTAGACGTTTCGGCCGTATTCCGCCCAGTGGCGAAGGACGATATCTTCCACCGACTGGCGGCGGCTGGCGAGAATATTGAGCCAGAACAGTACCGCCCACAGGCCATCCTTTTCGCGCACGTGGCTGGAGCCGGTGCCGAAGCTTTCCTCGCCGCACAGGGTGACCTTGCCGGCATCCATCAGGTTGCCGAAGAATTTCCAGCCGGTGGGTGTTTCGTAGCAGGGGATGCCGAGCTTGGCGGCGACCCGGTCGGCGGCCGCGCTGGTCGGCATGGAACGCGCCACGCCGGCCAGTCCGGCGGCATAGCCGGGCGCCAGCGCGGCATTGGCGGCGATGATAGCAAGGCTGTCGGACGGGTTGACGAAGAAGCGCCGCCCCAGAATCATGTTGCGGTCGCCGTCGCCGTCGGATGCTGCGCCAAAAT
This sequence comes from uncultured Sulfuricella sp., assembly GCA_964351305.1. GTDB lineage: Bacteria > Pseudomonadota > Gammaproteobacteria > Burkholderiales > Sulfuricellaceae > Sulfuricella. The sequence goes on along the minus strand of CAYGNO010000068.1, from coordinate 10,236 downwards.
CGGGCGCTTCGGCGCCGTACATGATCTCGACCAGTTCATGGGCGTAAGTCAGGTTGGGATCAGGGTGGCCACCACCGAAGTCTGGCAGGGGTACACCATTGATGACGCTGCCGGTCGGCGCACCCAGCCGTTTTTCGAGGATTTCCCGGGCATACGGGCCGGTGACCGCGTGCATGGCGTCGAAGCACAGGCGGAAGCCGCCACTGAGCATAGTGCGGATGGCGGCGAAGTCAAACAGGGATTCCATCAGTTCGGCGTAGTCGGCCACAGGGTCGATTACTTCGACTTTCATCTTTCCCATGGTGAATACTCCGGGCTGGTCGAGTGCTATGTCGGGGGCCTCGATCAATTTGTAGATGCTCAGCGCCTTGCTGCAGGCATAGATCGCCTCGGTGATTTTCTCCGGCGCGGGGCCGCCGTTGGCGGTATTGTACTTGATGCCGAAATCACCGTCAGGTCCGCCCGGGTTGTGGCTGGCCGACAGGATGATGCCGCCGTAGGTCGCGTATTTTCGGATCATCGCGGAGGCCGCCGGAGTCGACAGGATGCCGCCCTGGCCCACCATCACCTTGCCGAAACCGTTCGCCGCCGCCATCTTGAGAATAACCTGGATCGCTTCGCGGTTGTAGTAGCGACCGTCGCCGCCGAGCACCAGCGTGCTGCCGGCCGGCGCGTCTATGGTGTCGAAAATCGCCTGGACGAAGTTTTCCAGATAGTGCGCCTTCTGGAATGCGGTGACCTTCTTGCGCAGGCCCGAGGTGCCGGGCTTCTGGTCGGTAAATGGGGTGGTGGCGATGGTCTTGATATTCATGATTTTTCCTTTTTATACGCTCTAAATTCAGGGGTCAGCCCTGGCGGTGATTGTTCGCCAGCCTGACGTAGTGGGCGGCCGAATAGGCGAAGTGGGCCAGTTCTTCCTCGGTCAACGGGCGCAGCTGTTTGGCTGGCCGGCCCAGGTACAGATAACCGCTTTCCAGCACCTTGCCTTCCGGCACCAGGCTGCCCGCGCCGAGCAGCACCCGCGGCTGCAGGACGACCTTGTCCATCACAATCGAGCCCATGCCGATCAGGCATTCGTCGCCGATCTCGCAGCCGTGCAGGATGACGTTGTGGCCTACGGTCACCCGGTCGCCGATGATCAGCGCTGCGCCACTGCCGGGACTGTCCGCGCGAATGTGGCTGACGTGCAGGGTGCACAGATCCTGGATGTTGGTATCGTTGCCGATGCGGATGAAATTCACGTCGCCGCGCACTACGGTATTGCACCACACCGAAGCGCGTTCGCCGATGTCCACGTCGCCGATGATTTGGGCGCTGGGATGGACCCAGGCCGTGGCCGCTATTTTTGGGGCGCTGCCCTGATAGGGCGCGATGTTGGAGCCGACTTGATTTTGCATGATCCCGGGCCAATATGGGGTGAATGACCATAGTATAATCCGTTCCCGTTTCGCCTAACCAGAGACCTTACCCATGAATCCTTTGCTCGACTTCTCCGGCCTGCCCCGTTTCCCTGAAATCAAACCCGAACACGTCACTCCTGCGGTGGACGTCCTGCTGGCGGAAAACCGCGCTTTGGCGGACAGGCTGGCGGCGGAAGCGGGTGCGCCGGGCTGGGACAGTTTCGTGCAGCCGCTGGAGGATGCCAACGAGCGCCTGTCCCGCTCCTGGGGCCAGGTTTCCCACCTGAATGCGGTGGTGAACAGCCCGGAGCTGCGCGAGGTGTACAACGAGAATCTGCCGAAGATCACCGCCTACTACGCCGACTTGTCTCAAAATCTGGCCCTGTTCGGGAAATTCAAGGCGTTGCGCAGCGCCCCGGAATTCGAGGCGCTGTCCGCCCCGCGCCAGAAGATCATCGACAACGAAGTGCGCGATTTCCGCCTGGGCGGCGCAGAACTGGCCGAGAACAAGAAGCCGCGCTTCAAGGCGATCCAGGAGGAGCTGTCGGCTCTGTCCGCCCGGTTCGAGGAAAACCTGCTCGATGCGACCAATGATTTCGGGCTGATCGTCGAAAACGAATCCGAACTGGCCGGAATTCCCGCCGATGCCTTGCAGGCGGCGCGCGAGGCGGCGCAGAAGGATGAAAAATCGGGCTGGAAATTCACCCTGCATGCGCCCTCCTATATGCCGGTGATGCAGTACGCGGAAAACCGTGGCCTGCGCGAGCAAATCTATCGCGCCTATGTGACGCGCGCTTCCGAGTTTGGTAAATCAGACTGGGACAACACCGGGCTGATCGCGGATATCCTCAGGCGGCGCCGGGAAGCGGCACAACTGCTCGGCTTCGAGCATTACGCCGACGTTTCACTCTCCACCAAAATGGCGCAATCGCCGCAGCAGGTGCTGGATTTTCTCGACGATCTGGCAAAGCGGGCAAAACCTTATGCCGAGAAGGATTTCAGGGAGCTGAAAGAATTCGCCCGCGACGAGCTGGGTCTGGCCGAATTGCAGGCGTGGGACGTGGCCTATGCGGCGGAAAAATTGCGCCTCAAGCGTTATGCCTTCTCCGATAACGAGGTGAAGCAGTATTTTCCGGAAACCGTGGTACTCCCCGGCATGTTCAAGGTGGTGGAAACGCTCTACGGCCTGAACATCGAGCAAACCCCGGCACCGGTGTGGCACGACGATGTGCGCTTCTACACCCTGAGCGACAGCAAGGGCGAACCGGTCGGCCAGTTCTACCTCGACCTTTACGCCCGCGACCACAAGCGCGGCGGCGCCTGGATGGACGATGCCATCACCCGGCGGAGGCGTGACGGCGCGCTCCAGGTGCCGGTGGCCTACCTGAATTGCAATTTTTCCGCTCCGGTCGGCGGCAAACCGGCGCTGTTCACCCACGACGAAGTGATCACCCTGTTCCACGAATTCGGCCACGGCCTGCACCACCTGCTTACCCGCATCGAGGACCTGGGCGTGTCCGGCATCAGCGGGGTAGAGTGGGATGCGGTGGAACTGCCCAGCCAGTTCATGGAGAACTTCTGCTGGGAGTGGGAAGTGGTGCGCCACATGGCGAAGCACGTGGATACGGGAGCGGTTTTGCCGCGCGCGCTGTTCGACAAGATGATAGACGCCAAGAATTTTCAGAGCGGGATGCAGACCGTGCGCCAGATCGAGTTCTCGCTGTTCGACATGCATCTGCACTACGATTTCGACCCGGATAGCGGCAAGACGGCATTGCAACTGCTGGGCGAAATCCGCCGCCGCGTCGCGGTGATGTTCCCTCCCGACTACAACCGCTTCCCCAACAATTTCTCGCACATTTTCGCTGGCGGCTACGGGGCGGGGTATTATAGCTACAAGTGGGCGGAAGTCCTGTCGGCGGACGCTTACAGCCTGTTCGAGGAAAGCGGCGTGCTCAGCCCTGAGGCCGGCCACCGTTTCTGGAGCGAGATTCTCGGCGTGGGCGGCAGCCGCTCGGCGCTGGAGTCGTTCACCGCATTCCGTGGCCGCGAACCGAGCATCGACGCGCTGTTAAGGCATAACGGCATGACCGGGATTTGAGCTGGCGGAATGAACCGCCAAATAAAAAGCTTGATTTTTTGGTTTTATCTGTGATATTACTTAAACATGTTCATATAACAAGTTGAGCAGATGAAGATTTTTCTGTTTCTGGCGATGCTGATGTGGGGCGGGATGGCAACGGCGCAAACGGCGCTGGTGACCGATACGGCCAACGTCAACATGCGTAGCGGCAAGGCGGAGAATTACCGCATCATCAGGGTATTGCCTCCAGGCGTGGAAGTGCAGGTGATCGAGGTTGATCAGGATTACGCGAAGGTCAAAGCTGCCGGAGGAGAAACCGGCTGGGTGCTGCGCAAGTTTCTGGATATCCGCAAAGCGGAGACCCAGAATGCCAGCCAAAACCAGGCTGAACTTGAGGCCGCGCAGCAAGAGCTGGTGGCGGTGCGGGTGGAGCTGGCGAATCTGCAGCGCGAAGTGGAGCAGAAGCAAAACCAGGCGGGGGGCCGCTCACCGGCTTCCTTTCTGCTGCTGTTGGTATTCGGCGCGTTTGCCTTCGGGGTGGCGATCGGTGTCCTGGCTCTCAGGGCTTACTACCGTAAGCGTTTGCATGGACTTCGGATATGAAACTCGCGGTTTTTTTCTGCATTTTCTGCATGTTCGCGGTATATTCGGCGCAATCCGCCTCCCTTTACCGTTGGGTGGACACCGATGGCAAGGTGCATTACTCCGAGCAGCCCCCGCCGCCTTCGGCGGCCAGGAAGGTCGAGGAAAAGACCATCGGTACACCGCCGTCGGATGACGTCCAGCTACCCTATGCTTCCCGCCTGGCGGCAAAGAATTTCCCGGTCACTCTGTATAATTCCGGGTGTGGCGAAGCCTGCGCCAAGGCGCGCGAACATCTGACCCAACGCGGCGTCCCGTTCAACGAAAAAGATGCCGGCATGCCGGATGTCCAGGCGGAGCTGAAGAAACTGATTGGAGCCCTGGAAGTGCCGGTGCTGGCGGTCGGCACGGTAACTCGCCTGAAGGGGTACGAGCCTGGAGCCTGGAACGCGGCACTGGACGAGGCCGGTTATCCCAAGAGCGTCCCATTCCTGAGGCCCAAGTCGAAAGAGCCGGTAAAAGCTGACGCCAAGGACGGGCAGAAGCCTGTAACGGCTGGCGGTGAGGGCAAGCCGTAAGTTTTCATGAAGCTGGTCACCTGGAACGTCAATTCCCTCAAGGTTCGTCTGCCGCAGGTTCTGGACTGGCTTGCCGCCCATCAGCCGGATGTGCTGTGCCTGCAGGAAACCAAGCTGGAGGATGTGAATTTCCCGGCGGCAGAAATCTCCGCCGCCGGCTACCAGACCGTGTTCAGCGGCCAGAAGACCTATAACGGCGTGGCGCTGCTGAGCAAAACCCCGGTCTCGGAAGTGGCGACCGCAATTCCCGGTTTCGCGGACGAACAGAAGCGCGTGCTGGCGGCAACCATCGCTGGCGTGCGGATCATCAACCTGTACGTTCCCAACGGCCAGAGCGTGGATTCCGACAAGTACCAGTACAAGCTCGGCTGGCTGCAGGCCCTGACGGACTGGCTGGCCGATGAACTGGCGCGCTACCCCGGACTGGCGCTGCTGGGCGATTTCAATATCGCGCCGGATGAGCGCGATGTCCATGACCCCAAGGCATGGGAGGGCCAAGTATTGTTCAGCCTGCCGGAGCGCGAGGCTTTCCGGCGTCTGGTGGATTTAGGGCTGGCCGACAGTTTCCGCCTGTTCGAGCAGCCGGAAAAAATCTATTCCTGGTGGGATTACCGCATGAACGCCTTTCGCCGCAATATGGGGTTGCGCATCGACCACATCCTGCTGAGCCCTGCGCTGGCTGAAACCTGCAAGTCCTGCACGATCGACAAGGAAGCGCGCAAGGCAGAGCGGCCCTCGGATCACGCGCCGGTAACGGTCGAGTTCTAGGCTTGCTCTGGCCACAGCACCGGCCAGATTCGGTAAGCGAATATCGCCAGCGACAGCCACGCCAGCACCGCCCCTGCGACTGTCAGAATGTGCCAGCCGGCAAAGTAGCCAACGGCATAGCCGATTACCCCGCCATGAGCCAGACCCATTTGCAGCCAGGACCAGGCGCCCTCGTGGATCGGGTTGCCCGTGAAGCGCGGTAGCATGTGGCTGGCAAGGCCGTAAATCATGAACAGCATAAAGCCGAGAGTAAACAGGTGCAGGAACGCCGGACGGGCGGCATTGTCGCTGAGGAGGCTGCCATTCATCAGCAGCCCCAGGCCGGCAAGCATCAGGTAAGCCTGCGCTGCCAGGATAGACCAGCGGTTGTCCGGGGAAAAGGTAAATCCCATTTGCTGCATCCGGTCGTGCGCTTCCTGGCGGGCGGGGTGGAGCAGGCTGAGGGCTTCCTTTGGACTTTGCACGCCGACCGCCCGCAGTGTGCCGTCGATCAGCAGCGCCGGGACGGTTTGCAGCTTGAGGCGCTGCGCCAGCGCTGCGCCTTCCGGCTGGGCAATGTCCACTACGGTAAATTCGAATCCACTGGCAGCGGCGGCGGCACGCCAGACTTTCTCCGCTTCCAGGCAGTACGGGCAGACGCCGGAAACGATCAGCTCGATTTTCATTGCTCGGGACTACTTCTGCTCCGCCCTCTGGCGCGGACAGTGAGGATCATATTCAGGCCGAACAGCACGATTGCGCCGTAGGTCAGCACGCCCCCGGCCATCACCAGCATGTCGCGCCAGCCCAGCCATCCGGCGATCATCAGCGGCAGGCCGGCGTTGGCGCAGTACAGTTGCCAGTCGGCCATCTGTTCGGAATACAGAGGGAAGCCGCCGAAGCGCGGCAGGACGTGCAGGGCAATGCCGTAAATCATCATCAGGATGAGGCCGAGCAGCATGATGTGACCGTGCATGCGCGGCACGTTGCCGGGGATCAGGCTCGGGTCTATCAGCCGGACGATCGCAATCATGCCGCCGAGCAGTCCGTAGGCCAAGGCGATTGAGACAAACAGTCGGTTGCGTTTGTGCATGGGGCGACTCCTAAGAATTCAGATTATCAGTGCAGGTTCATAGAAACGCATTGATATATGTCAAAGTTGCCTTATACTTCGGCCATGGCATTAAACGAACAGCATATCCTGCAAATCCGGAAAAGTTACCTTTTCGAACAGCTCTCCGATGCGGAGATGAAGCAGGTTGCCAGCCATGGGCAAGTGGTGGAGCTAAATGCGGGCCAAACCATTTTTTCCCAAGGCGAACCCTGCCACCAGTTCTATCTGGTGCAGCGCGGCATGATCAAACTTTACCGGATCTCGGTGGACGGCACGGAAAAGGTCATGGACCTGGCCGGGCCGAAGCAGTTGTTTGCCGAAGCGGTGATGTTCGCCGGCAAGTACCCGCTCCATGCTGCGGCAATCGAGCCATCGACGGTGTTTGCTTTCGATTGCAAGGACTTCATGGCGCAAATGCGCAACAACGTCGAACTGTGTTTCCGTCTGATGTCGAGTATGAGCCAGCGTTTGCATGGCATGATCAACGAGATCGACCGGCTCACTCTGCACAGCGGCACGCAGCGCCTTGCCGAATATCTGCTTGAACAGGTGCCCGAAGGCGTGATGCCATCACCCTGCATACGCCTATTGGTGCCGAAGCTGGTGATTGCCTCCCGCCTCGGCATCCAGCCCGAGACTTTTTCGCGCATCATGGCGCGCCTGCGCAGCGACGGCATGATCGAAACGCATAACGACACCATATTGCTGAAGGACCTTGGCGCATTGCGCTGTCTTGCCGCATGCACGGGATAAGCGCGGGGTTATTCCGCCGTTCCGCCCTGTTCCAGACCCAGTTCCTGTATCTTGCGCGTCAGCGTGTTGCGTCCCAAGCCCAGTAGAGTGGCGGCTTCGATGCGCCTGCCTGCGGTGTGCTTCAGCGCGCAGGCGATCAATATTTTCTCGAAGTCGCGGGAGAACTTGTCCATCACGCCCTGCTCGCCGCGGTTGAACTCCTTGTCCGCTTCGCGTCCCAATGCTTCCTGCCAGCTTCTCTCGGCGCTTGCCGCCTGATCTTCGCGCAGATCAGGCGGCAGGTCGGCGATTTCGATGTTCTGCCCCGGCGCCATGACCGTCAGCCAGTGGCAGACGTTCTCCAGTTGGCGCACGTTGCCGCTCCAGCTGAGCGTGCTGATATAGCGCATTGCTGCCGGCGACAGTTTTTTCGGTTCCACCCCCAGTTCGCGCGCGCTTTTCTGCAGAAAATACCTGGCCAGGAGCGGAATGTCCTCGCCGCGTTCGCGCAAGGGGGGCAGGCGCAGGCGGATGACGTTGAGGCGGTGGAACAGGTCTTCGCGGAACAGACCCTGCCTGACGTGCTGATCCAGGTTCTGGTGGGTGGCGGCGATGACGCGCACGTTGACCTTGATCGGCTGGTGACCGCCGACGCGGTAAAACTGGCCATCGGAGAGCACGCGCAGTAGCCGGGTCTGCAAATCGGGCGGCATGTCGCCGATTTCGTCGAGGAACAGGGTGCCGCCGTCGGCCTGTTCGAAGCGCCCGCGACGCAGGGCCTGCGCGCCGGTAAAGGCGCCGCGCTCATGGCCGAACAGTTCCGATTCGAGTAGATCCTTCGGAATGGCGGCGGTGTTGAGGGCGATAAACGGCATCTCGGCACGCGGGCTGTGGCGGTGCAGGGCGCGCGCCACCAGCTCCTTGCCGGTGCCGGATTCGCCGTTGATCAGCACGGTGACGTGCGATTGGGACAAGCGGCCGATGGCGCGGAAAATTTCCTGCATCGCCGGCGCCTGGCCGAGGATTTCGGTGACGGATTCCGCTGCCTCCGGCTTGGCCGCCTGGCGAACGCTCTCGTCCAAGGCGCGACGCACCAGCGTCACGGCATGGTCGACATCGAAGGGCTTGGGCAGGTAGTCGAAGGCGCCGCCCTGGAAGGCCGAAACCGCGCTGTCCAGGTCGGAGTAGGCGGTCATGATGATCACCGGCACTCCCGGCAGGCGTTCCTTCAATTGTTGCAGCAGCTCCAGTCCGGAGGTGCCGGGCATGCGGATGTCGCTCACCACCACTTGCGGGGTGTCGGTTTCCAGCGCGGACAGGGCATCCTGGGCGGTGGAGAAGGAGCGGAACTCGATTTGTTCCCGCGCCAGCGCCTTTTCGAACACCCAGCGGATGGAATGGTCATCGTCGATGATCCAGACGGCTTTCATTTGTGTGCTCCTTCGCCTCTATATTGTGGCCAATGGTGTCAAAATTCGACAAGAAATTGGGGTTTAAATAAGCTATATGGTGATGGGTGATGAGGAATGGGTGATGCAAACCTCTCAACCATCACTCATCTCCCATTACCCATCACTCTATTTGGTTTCTGGTTTGTTCGGTTTTGGTATCCGTAAGAGGCAGCAGCAGCGTAAAGCAGGTGTGACCGGGCCGGCTGTCGCATTCGATCGTGCCCTGATGCTGGTTGATCAGGGTTTGCGCCAGGGTCAGCCCCATGCCGCTGCCCCCCTCGCGACCGGAAACCAGGGGATAAAAGATTTTTTCGCGGATGGCATCGGGAATGCCGGGGCCATTGTCGATGATTTGCACCTGTATTGCCTGGCGGTAACGTTTTTTCACCAGCGTCACCTGGCGCGCGATGCGGGTGCGCAGGATGATTTCTCCTTTGCCCTGCATGGATTGCACCGCGTTGCGCACGATGTTGAGCACCGCCTGGATCAGTTGTTCCGGGTCCGCCACGAGGTCCGGCAGGCTGGTGTCGTAGTCGCGCCGGATGGTGATGCCTTTGGGTGTTTCCGCCAGAGTAAGGCTGCGCACCCGTTCCAGCACCTCGTGGATGTTGGTGGCGCGCAGATGCGGCAGATGGCTGGGGGTGAGCAGCCGGTCCATCAGCTTCTGCAGGCGGTCGGCTTCCTGGATGATCACCTGGGTATATTCGCGCAGGCCGGTACGGGGCAGCTCGTGTTCCAGGAGCTGCGCCGCGCCGCGCAGGCCGCCCAGCGGGTTCTTGATTTCGTGGGCGAGATTGCGCAACAGTTCCCGGTTGGCCTGCTGCTGCACCAGCATGCGCTCTTCGCGGGCAATTTTCATCTGCTTGTCGATCTGGTGAAATTCCAGTATCAGGCTGACGTTGCCGATGTCCACCGGAGTGACGGTGCAACTGACGGACAGGCTATGGTTGCCGGGGGTGTTCAGGAGAATTTCATGCTCGGTGAAACTGGCTTGGGTAAGCAGCGCCGACTCGACGGCCTTGGGAAGCGTTTCGGCATCGCCAAAAACCTGCTGCAGAGGCATACCGGCAACATGTTTGCGGCTGAGCTTGAACAGGTTTTCCGCGGATGGATTGAGATAAGCGACCCGCAGATCCTGATCGAGCAGGATCACGGCGGTGGTCAGGTGTTCCAGTCCGGCAAAGAGTTTGGTTGTCACGGGTGCATCATCCCTGGGTAGTTGGCTACGAGTGTAGCAAGAGTCGCGCCAGGGGGTGAAGGGGGTTACCTTACGCCGGCCAGTTCCTTGTTCAGCGCCTCGACATTCTTTTCGTGCAGAGTGACATTGTCTTTCAGGCCCTGCACCCGATCCAGGTATTTCTGGTAGTTGCGCTCGCCGCCCAAGCGCGTGGCCTCGCCTTCGGTCAGTGCTTTTTTGGCCTCATCCAGCAAGTTCTGCTCCGCAGCCAGTTCCTGCTCCAGAATGCTGCGGCGCGTTCCATCGCGCTGCTTCTGGGTTTCGCCGTCAACGCGGGGGAAGCCGGGCGGTGTCGCAGTCGGGGCTCGGGGC
>CAYGNO010000067.1:0-11142 GCA_964351305.1 uncultured Sulfuricella sp. | reverse complement strand
CCTCAATCCCCTCCCGCTTGCGGGAGGGGATTGAGGGGAGGGCTGGCGCCGCTCCCACAGCGGTGTTTTAGCTCTAACGGACAATCTGGGTTCATATCAAACTCCCTTACCATGGGGATACCGGTTCGGCACGGAAGTTTGTCGGCTCCGCTTGATCCGACCTGCCTCTGCTCATTATCCATTTCTAAAAACTCACCCGCAATTGACGTTCGACGTAGCCCATCCCCCCTCCCGCGCCGGGGCAACTGCCCGCACTGGGCTGGTTGCAGGCGGTCGACGTGATCTGGTAAACATCTAAACTCGATGGCGCGCCAGGAGGATATTTCGTGCAGATCACGGTCACGGTAAGGGCGTTGAGCATCGGCGCCGGCGGCGCAAAGGAAGCCGAATCGCAAACGCCGTCCCTCAATTGCCGGTAGACGCCCCACTCGACGCCCGCGCGCGCGGCCTGGTAGGCGCTCGCGCCCTGCACGTCCAGTGCGGAGCCGACATGCTGCATGCTGGTCACGCTGACGATGGCCACGCTTAAGCCCGCCAGCACCACCAGCAGGAAAATCGCGGTCACCAGGGCGAAACCGCGCGGGCAAGCTGTCGTTCCGATGTTCCGGGTGCGCATGCTCATGGCGTATTGTCCACATGGATCTGGTGAAACAGCGACACCGTTTCGCCCGTGCTGTTCTGCAACGTCAGGCCGAGGCCGACCAGCCCGCTGCGCACGTTGGCGAGGCTGGTATAGGAGAAGGCGCAGCTCGTCGCTCCCATCGCCAATAGCGCGGTTTGCAGGCCGGCCCCGCTCGGCGGAGTCGGCTGGCTGGGAGAGATCGCGTAGCCCCAGTAGCGGGTCAGCGTGCCGCCGACGCAACCATAAGTCACCGGCGTGGTGACAACCTGGAAGCGGCGGTTGGGCGAGCGCATCTTGGTTGCCTGGACAGCGAAGGGGTTGGAAACCAGCGTCACGCCAGGTGCGGCGACACTGGCGACCTGGGCGCGGTTGCCGCCGGCATAGGCATCCGCCGGATTCATATTCGGCCCGAGGTTGTAGACCACGACGGAATTCCCGGCCGCGACCGCCGGCATCGGGCCGACCACGTCGAAAGTCTTGTTGGCGGCGGTGGCGAAATCCAGGATGTTGCCCGCCGTCGGGTTGTCTTCTTCGGCCAGGTAGCGCCCGCCGCTGGCGGTGAGCAGAAATTCGATATAGGGATTGCCGCTGCCGTCCGTTCCCGTGCGGATGCTGTTCGGCAATGCCAGCCGCAAGTCGCGCGCCATGCGGCGCAGCGCGGCATCCGCCACGTCGGTCAGATCGGCGCGCGCGGCGGTCTCGACGTAGCCCCGCAGCGGCATGGGGATGAACACCGCCACGATGGAAGCCAGGATGCCGGTGACGACGATGACGATAATCGCCTCGGCCAGGGTGAATCCGCGTTGCCTGTTCCTCATGGGTTAGGCTCGTAGCGGGTGCGGTAGCCCGCCAGCGCAAGGCTGTCGCTGCCGTTGTTGTAGGTCACGGTCACCGCGATGCTCAGCACGTCCGCAGCCGGCAACGGCGACCCCGCCTTGCCGAAGGCGGCATCCTGCGCCACCGCAACGGTCGCGCTGTAACCGGCGGGCACGGTCACCATGCCGCCGATATCGGAGCCGCCGCCCGCCAGGCTGAAATTATGGTAATCGTTGACGTTGTCGAAGGGCATGGTGAGCGAACCGCGCGCCTCGCCCGTCTCCGGCCCCATCGTCTCATCTCCTCCCGGCGCGCAGGTTTTCGCGACCGGTTCGTAATAATCCGGGTCGCAGTCGGTGAACGGCATCAACTCCACCTCTTCCAGCAGCGCCTCGGCGATCGCCAAAGCCTGTTTGCGCGGCAGGGGATCGGCGCTGTGCTGGGCGGCAAGATTCAGCGCCGCCAAGACTCCCACCACCGCCACGCTGACGATGACGATGAAAATCACCAGTTCGATCAGGGTCAGGCCTTGCTGAGTGCCGAGTGCCGAGTGCCCGGACTCAGGGCTCAGGACTCGGAACTCTGGACTATTAACGCGCATAGCCGGTCTCCGGCTCCACGGTGATAGTTTTGCTGAAATCGCCGCCCGACACGGTGAGCGTTTGGCCGGCGCTGGCGCAACCCAGGCCGTCGAAGGTGAAGCTGGTTGCCGGCGAAAGGGTCACGCCGTTGGGGACGGGCGCCGCCAGCGCGTTGCCGTCGGGTCCGATGATATTGCCGGCGCAACCGTTATTTGCCGCAGTGCAAGTCCCGGCATTGGTAAAGCAGGCGCTGACGCCGCCGCCCGTCACCGTGACCAGCACGCGCCGCCGCTGGGCAACGGCGGCTTTTTGCGCAAAGCGGATCACCGACAGGGTCTGGTCGTAAAACCCGCGCGCGTCGAAATCGGCGCGGTCGAAAAAACGGGGCAGCGCGACCGCGGCGAGAATGCCGACGATGATCATCACCGCGACCAGCTCCACCAGGGTGAAGCCCCCATGGGATCGCCATCGCCCTAACCGCTCGAAGCTACTGTTCATAAACGACCATCGCTTAAGTCATGCACAAAGTATAACCCTTACAGATCGCTTTTCAGCCGTTCCCCTTTGCACCAGGCATGCCACATCCGGCGATAGAGATGTTCCAGGTCACGGGTGAACTGCTCCGCTTGCCGAATCGGACTGGCGGACATGCGCGACCGGAGTTCCCGGCGCAACTCAGCCACCCTTTGATGGTCGGCTGCCAGGGCAATCGCACCGCGAATGTAGGACGCCACATCCGGATAGGCCAATTCCGGCAGCCCGATATTCTCCAGGGCGGACAGTGTTTGCCTGGACACCACGGAATTCCCGGCCAGCGTAATCACCGGGACCCCCATCCACAGCGCTTCGAGCGTGGTCATGCCGCCATTGAAGGGGAAGGGGTCGAGCGCAATGTCCATGTCGCCGTATTCGGCCAGCATGTCCGGGTGGGCGGAACCTCCGCGCAGTTCGAGGCGGTCGCCGGCGAGCCCCAGGGCGGCGAAACGCTGGCGCAGGTGTTCGCCCAGCGCCTCGTTGCGCAAGGCGCCCGCCTTGACGAGCAGCCGGCTGCCCGGCGTGGCGTTGACGATGGCGGCCCAGGCCGCAATCACCGGTTCCACCAGTTTTTCGACGCGGTTGAAGCAACCGAAGGTGACGCCCCCCCGCTCCAGCACCGGCGCCGGCGCCACTTCCGGCGCGTAGTCGGGCGGCGTGTAGCAGAAACGCGAATGGGGCAGCCACAGCGGCGTTTCCGAGAACAACTGGCCGCAGCCTCGCGGCGAGGTATGCGGGTCGGTGATGAAGTAGTCGATGCTGTCGAGGCCAGTGGAATGGAAGTAGCCGATCCAGGTGGCCTGCACCGGCGCGGGCTTGAGGGCAAACGCCGGCAGGCGATTGTAGGCGGTATGGCCGGAGAGATCCACCAGGATGTCGATTTCGTCGGCGTAAATCTTCCGCGCCACCTCGTCGTCGCTGTCGAGCAGCACATCATGCCAGGCCGACGCCTGCTCGCGGATCGCCACGGTGACATCGTCGTCGGCGCGCATCATCGAATAGCAATGAATCTCGAACTGCGCCTTGTCATGGTGGCGCATCACGTCCCGGAACAGGAATCCGACCGGATGGCGGCCGAAGTCTCCCGACACATAGCCGATGCGCAAGGGGCGCTCCGGCTGCTGCGGGCGGACGTCGCGGGAGAAGCGCTGCGCGTGTTTTTCTTCCTCGAAGCGCTTGTGCCATTCGCGGTGATAGGCATACACCTCCTGCGCCGAGATATCCGGCAGATAGGTCGCGTCGAAGGCGATGTTGGAATAGATCGCGGCCATCTGCGGATTGCTCGCCAGCGCCTTCTCGTGCAGTTCGATGGCGCCGCGGTGGTCGCCGCAGGCGCTGAGGCAGCCGGCCAGGGTGACGAGCGCGGTCACGTTGGCCAGCTGCTTGTCGAGGATCTTCCTGCATGTCGCCTCGGCGGCGAACAGATCCCCCTGCGCCTGCTGCGCGGCGGCAAGCCAGGCCAGGCGCTGGATGCTCTCGCCCTTGGCGGCGATTTCCTTCTCGACGAAGTCCAGCACCTCGGCGAGGCGATAGGTCTCGCCGAGCAGGGTCGCCAGCGCCAGATGCGCTTCGGGGCAGGCGGGATCGCATTCCAGCGCCCTGCGGAAGGACTTGACGGCGGGCCGCGCCTTGCCGGTATGGAACAGCACATTGCCCAGGTTGACGTGGAGCGCCGCCCGGTCGGGATAAATCTCGATCGCCCGGCGCGCAGCCGCCTCCGCATCGGCGAAGCGCCCCAGCTCGTAGAGCGCGGCGGCGCGGTTGTTGAGCGCTTCGAGCAGGCGCGAATCGAGTTCCAGCGCGCGCCTCAGGCAGCGCAAGGCCGCCGTGGCATCGCCCTTCGCCAGCCACCACTCGCCCAGATTGCTCCACGCCTGGGCGTAAGCCGGATCGAGCGCCAGCGCCTTGTCGTAGGCTTCCCGCGCGGCATCCATATCCCCCTGCTGGCGCAGCGCGGCACCCAGGGTGCACCACGCACGGGCATGACCCGGATCGTGTGCCAGCGCCCGCCTGCAGACGCCTTCCACCTCGCGGCTGCGCCCCTGATCCAGCATCTGCTTGCCGAGCCGGAATGACGCCTCGGTCGCCAGCCGCCCGCTGCCGGCGGCGCCGTTGCGGTAACAGGTCGCCGCAAGCAGGGGCAGCCCCTTGCGCCCGAGCCAGCCGCCCAGCCACAGCCACAGGCGCACACTCAAACTGCCCGGTGCGGACACGATGTCACCCCTGCGGAAAATGTTGCGCCGCCAGCCGCCCGAGTTCCTCTTCCGGCAGCGGCGACTTGGATGCCAGCACCCACAGGGCAAAATTTCCCCGTGCTCCCACGACCGAAGCAAACTGCGCATCGGTACAGGCCGCCATCAGCGTGGTCAGGGTAAAACCGCCGTGGTGCGCCATGTAAGGCCGGTCACGGCCGACGAAGCCGCGGTAGCTATACAGAATATCGAACGGGGTGATAGCGCCGGCAGGCGACATGTAGGCCGTGTCGAAGAGTCGATCTTCGGCAATCATTTGGGCCGCCGACTGCAAATCCGGGACAGTCGACACCATGATGCCATCCGGCTTGAGTACCCGACGCATTTCGGCCAAAGCCAATGGAACCTCATGGGCATAAAGATGTTCGAGCGTATGGGAGGAGAAAACGGCGTCCACCGACTCCGCCGGCACAGCCGACATATCCAACGCTGTACCCAGGATGTCCGGCTCGGCGGCGGGATCGATGTCGAGCCGGATCTCGGCCCAATCATCGCCGCGCAGTCCGGGCCCGACATTGGGTTTGCGCGCCGGCCCGCAGCCGACGTGCAGGAATTTGCGCCCCGCGCCCTGGAACAGTTCCGCCGCGCGCATGGAGCCTCTCGCCGGAACGAGTTCCCGCGCCGACCGCCACGCGGCCAGCCGCCGCCAGAGAAATGCCGTCAGACCTTGCATCATGATAGCCGATCGATTCGAGGAGTAAGGTTTGGCGCCAATACCGTTCAATTACCTTCATGTCCGCTTGCGCGGGAATGACGGTAATTGAATCCAGATTGTCCATTGGAGCCAAAACACCTCTGTGGGAGCGGCGCCCTCGCCGCGATTTGCGGTCGCATTCGCGCCGGGGGCGGCGCTCCTACATGTGCACGTGCATTCCAATGGACAATCTGGGTTGAACAGCCTAGCGACCGACGAAGGCCGACACCAGCATGGCGAAGAGCACCTGCTTGACCAGCGGTGCGGGATAGCCGGCTTCAAGCAGCCGCTGCTGGAGGCAGAGCGCCACCCTCGCCCTGCCCAGGATGCCCAGGCGACGGCGCTCGCGTTCCTCGCGCGCCGTCGCATAAAACTTCTCCAGCCCGGATGCGGTGACCGCCTCAACCTCCTTCTCCGTCGGTCGCTTCTTTCCCTTGCCGGGCGGAGGCTGAAGCGGCACCGCCTGCCGAAAAACATCCGCCAGCCGCTGACAGACCTCCGCAATCCTGCCCCTTGCCTCACCCATGATCTCTTCCCGCCTGCACCACGCCCAAAAAATAGCCGGGGGGATCGCTCCGCCCGGCAAGGTAATTGAAACCACCGCCCGATCAGCCGGTGCAGATCAGCGTCGCCGCCGCGGTTGTGGTCGGAGCGACGGTTCGGGACACGGTAATGGCAATGCCTTGAGCAGCGGCGGTACAGGTGGCGGCGGCGGTGGCGACTGCGTAGCCCGCCGGCAACCCCGCACCCGCCAGCACCGAATTGACGGCGGCAGAAATGGCTATCGCAGAACCACTAATCGCTACGCCCTTGGCGGTACCCGCGGCGGCATAGCCGCCATAGTTGATCGCAAAGGCCGAGTTGACCGCGCCCGCCACGCCCGCGGTCGCCGCCACGGCCGCTTCATCGCGCAGGTCGATGAATTTCGGCAAGGCCGTCGCGGCAAGGATACCGAGAATCACGAGAACCACCACCAGTTCGATCAGGGTGAAGCCTGCCTGTTTCGCGTTCATTTTCTTCTCCTTTTCAGACTAAAAACCGGTTCGATCCCTTTGTCCGCACATGGCGGCAAACCGACCGTGCATCGACAATTTCAATATAGCCGCAATCCGCAACCGTTACAACCACCGGTACGGCTCGACAGGCATCAGTATGGGGGCGTTGATGAGGAAAACACATGCGTCCCGGCTGTCGCGCAGATCGCCAGGAAGCTGCGTGATGCCAAACCTCACCTGCCGCTGCCCCCGGCTGTCCGGCACGAAAAGCCTCCCGTTGTTGACCCGGTAGACCAGGACATGCGCCGCGCCCTCGTAGTACCAGCCGCGCAGATCGCTCTCCGGCGGGGCGCCTCTGAACTCGCCGAGATAATCGACCGGTTTCGATTCCAGCCAGTCCATCGGGTTCTGTTGCGCCAGCCTTGCGCACTCCGGCGTTCTTCCCTGCACCATCAGGGCGACGATTTTTAGACGCAGGGCGCCTTTCAGGGTGGCGACCGTGGATTCCATCCGGGCCTTTTCCGCCGCCTCCTGGTAAAACAGCAGGCGGTCGAGCAATATCGCCGCCAGGATGCCGAAGACAATGGCCACCACCCAGAATTCCAGCAGCGTGTAGCCCTTTTCCCGACCGCTCATTTGCGCAGCGCCACCTTGCCCAGATCCCAGATCGGCAGGAACACGCCCAGCGCCAGGATCAGCACCAGGATGCCCAACCCCACGATCAATATCGGCTCGATTTTGGCGCTGAGGGATTTGAGGTCGTAATCCACCTCGCGCTCGTACATTTCGGCGACCTCCTGCATCAGGTCGTCCAGCTCGCCGGTTTCCTCGCCCACCGCGATCATTTGCAGCACCACCGGGGTAAAGACCCCCGTGGCTGCCGCCGTGCTCAGTACGCTTTCGCCCCGCTCGACGCCGTCGCGCATTTGGCCGATGCGCCTGGCGATGAAGGCGTTGTCCACCACCTCGGCCACCGAGTTCAAGCCCTGCACGATCGGCACCCCGCTCCGGCTGGCAAGGGCGAAGCTGCGGCTGAAGCGGGCGAGGGTAGCCGTGAGGATGATCGGCCCGGCGAGCGGCAGGCGCAATTTGATCTCGTCCCACCGGTATCTGCCGACGGGGGTGGCGACGTAGGCGCGGAAGCCGACTACCGCCGCCACCGCCCCCGCCAGCAGCAAAGGCCAGAAGGTGACGAAAAAGTGAGAGGTTCCAAGCAGCACCTGGGTCATGAGCGGCAGTTCCGCATTGAAGCCGGCGAATACCTTGGCGAAGGCGGGAATGACGAACAGATTGATGACGGTGACCGCGACCGCCATGGCGATGAGGACGAAGGTCGGGTAGCGCAGGGCGGAACGAACCCGTTCCCGCATCCCTCTTTCGAAATCGAGATGGTGAAAGAGGCGGAGAAAAACCTCCTCCAGCATGCCGGTCATCTCGCCCACCTGGATCATGTTGACGTAGAACGGCGAAAAGACCTTGGGGTGCTGGCGCAGGGCGGCGCTCAGTTCCCGACCGCTGTCGAGGGCGGCGCGAATTTCCCCGATGATAGCGGCAAAGGCACTGCTCCTGGCGGACTCCTGCAACCCCGCCAGCGCGCGCAGTATCGGCACACCGGCCTTGAGCAGGGTATACATCTGGCGGCTGAACAGCATCACGTCTTCCGCCGGAATTTTTTCCCGGAACAGGCGGAACCGTGCCTCCCCCTTTCCGACCGGCGCCCCGGTGGCGACGATCTCCACCGGCGTGATGCCCTGGCCGGACAACTGTCCCGCTACGCCGCCGCTATCGGGACCTTCCAGCACGCCCCGCACAACCGCGCCCTGGGCGTCACGACCTTTGTATGCAAAATAGGGCATATTGACTTAAGAAACCATTAAAAAATTCCGGTAGGAGCGGCGCCCTCGCCGCGATTTGCGACCGCATTCGCGCCGGGGGCGGCGCTCCTACATGCGTGCATTTCAATGGACAATCTGGGTTTAAAACAGCTTCTAACCACGGGGGATCCTCTCAGTCTTCGAACTGGCTGCTCACCCGCATCGCCTCGGCCACCGTGGTCTCGCCTTGGGCTACGCGCGCCACCGCATGGCGGCGAATGGTCTGCCCGGCCATATGCCGGCGCGCCACTTCCATGAACTGCGCCACATCCAGGCGATTGATCGCATCCACCACCGGACCGGACATTTCCAGCATTTCGTAGACGCCGATCCGCCCCTGGTAACCGGTGCCGTTGCAATGCGAACAGCCGCGCCCGCGCTTATAGGCGACTTGATCCACTTTGTCCCCCAGTTCCAGCTTGAGCCATTCACGCTCGGTGGGCTTGACGGCGTAGGCCTCGGCGCAACTGTCGCAGATCAGCCGCACCAGCCGCTGCGCCAGCACGGCCTGGAGCGAGGCGGCCACCATGTATTTGGGGATTTCCATGTCAAGCAGGCGTATCGGCGTGCTCACCGCATCGTTGGTGTGCAGGGTGGACAGCACCAGGTGGCCGGTCATGGCGGCGCGCAGGGCGATCTGCGCGGTTTCGTGATCGCGTATCTCGCCCACCAGGATGATGTCCGGATCCTGGCGCAAGGCGGAACGCAGCACGCGGGAAAAAGTCAGCTCGATTTTTTCGTTGATCTGAATCTGGTTGATCCCCGGCAGCCGGTATTCCACCGGGTCTTCCACGGTGATGATCTTGCTTTCCAGGGTGTTCAACTCGGACAGGGTGGCGTACAGGGTGGTGGTCTTGCCGCTGCCGGTGGGCCCGGTCACCAGCACCATGCCGTTGGGGCGACGGATGATGTTGCGGTATTTTGCCAGCATGGCGGCAGGCATGCCCAGCCGCTCCAGGCCCAGCATGCCCCCGCTCTGGCTGAGCAGACGCATGACGATGGACTCGCCGTACTGGGTAGGCATGGTGGAAATCCGCACATCCACCTGCTGTTGCTTGATCTTGACGTTAAAGCGCCCGTCCTGGGGCAGGCGCTTTTCCGAAATATCCAGTCCGGACATCAACTTCAGGCGCAGCGCCAGGGCCGACGCGATCTTGCTCTCGGTCTCGGTCTGCAGATGGAGGATGCCGTCGATGCGGAAACGGATCTGCAGCTTGTTTTCCTGGGGTTCGATATGAATGTCCGACGCCTTGACCTGCGAGGCGTCCTCGAATACCGACTGCAGCAGCTTGACCACCGGCGCCTCTTCCAGCCCAGGCGTCTCGGCCATGACGCCGAAATCGACGTAGCCGGGGCCGAGGTCTTTTTCCAGCTCCCGCGCCAGGCCGCTGATCTCCTCGGTGCGCCGGTACATCCGGTCTACGGTCTGCAGCAGCGTGCTCTCGTTGACCACCGCCAGATCGATGTCCCGCTTGAGGATGCGGGATATCTCGTCGTAGGCGAACAGGTCGGTGGGGTCGGCCATGCCCACCAGCACGGTGTCCTGGCGGTCTTCCAGCACCACTGCGCGGAAGCGGCGGGCCTGGGTTTCCGGCAGCAGCAGCACGGACTCTGCGCTGAGATTGAAAAACTTGAGGTTGATGTAGGGGATTTTCAACTGTTCGGCCAGCGCCTGGGAAATCTGATCTTCCGTGGCATAGCCGTGATCCACCATAACCCGGCCCAGCTTGCGCCCGCTGCGTTTCTGCTCCTCCAGCGCGACAGCCAGTTGCTCGGGGGAAATCAGCTGGTGCTGTACCAGGGTTTCGCCAAATCGAGTTTTTTCCGGCCTGGCCATGCTGGCTACGTAGCCTTATGAAAATCGGGACACTCGATGACGCAATCGGGATGGCTGACATGATCCTTGTAGGCCATGCAATAGACTATTCCCAGCCGTTGGTGCTGGGCGCCCTGGTCATGCCGTTGCTCCGTTTTCACCAGGGAAACGACGAAAGGGTCATGCTGGTGGGGGAGGGTCCTGCCGATGCCGCCCTTGTTGAAGCGCTGGCCTAAACTGGACGAAACGCAATCCACGCAGAGGGAATGGCTCATCGTCCCCGCCACGTCTTCAAACATGAAGCATTCCCTGTATTCATGGATCGGCATTTTCATCCCTCCGTGGCCTGGCGCAGTTCCAGAATGCGCCGTCATGCATTAAAATCAGCGCGCCAACTTCGCGGGTGGCGGGGTTCAGGCCCAGCCGCCCTATTGCTGCCAAATTAGCTTTTTTTTACGCTTCACACAAGACGAATGTTCGATCTCATCCTGTTCCAGCCCGAAATCCCCCCCAACACGGGCAACATCATCCGGCTGTGCGCCAATACCGGCGCCGGATTGCATCTCGTCAAACCGCTGGGATTCAGCCTCGACGACAAGCGATTGCAGCGGGCGGGGCTGGATTACCACGAATATGCGCGGCTCACGGTGCATGAAAACTGGCAAGCCTGCCTGCAAAATTTTGCCGGACGCCGCCTGTTTGCGGCAACCACCAAGGGTGGCGCGCGTTACAGCGACACCGCTTACGAACGCGGCGATGTCTTCGTGTTCGGCCCGGAAACCCGCGGCCTGCCAGCGGAAATTCTGGCGGCGTTTCCCGACGAACGGCGTATCCGCATTCCGATGCTGGCGCAAAGCCGCAGCCTGAACCTGTCCAATGCCGCAGCGGTGGTGGTTTACGAGGCTTGGCGGCAGGTCGGATTCGAAGGCGGAAAGTAGGGAGGGCACGCCTTTGTGCC
>CAYGNO010000066.1:0-11284 GCA_964351305.1 uncultured Sulfuricella sp. | reverse complement strand
AGGAGGAAGGCCGCGTCATCCTGTTCATCGACGAGCTGCATACCATGGTCGGCGCGGGCAAGGCGGAAGGCGCGATGGATGCCGGCAACATGCTCAAGCCGGCCCTGGCGCGGGGCGAACTGCACTGCATCGGCGCCACCACGCTGGATGAATACCGCAAGTACGTCGAGAAGGACGCCGCGCTGGAACGCCGCTTCCAGAAAGTGCTGGTGGACGAACCCTCGGTGGAGGACACCATCGCCATCCTGCGCGGCCTGCAGGAAAAATACGAGCTGCACCACGGCGTGGACATCACCGACCCGGCCATCATCGCGGCGGCGGAATTGTCGCACCGCTACATCACCGACCGCTTTCTGCCCGACAAGGCGATCGACCTGATCGACGAGGCGGCGTCACGGATCAGGATGGAGATCGACTCCAAGCCGGAAGTCATGGACAAGCTCGACCGCCGCCTGATCCAGCTCAAGATCGAGCGCGAGGCGGTGAAGAAGGAGAAGGACGAGGCCTCGAAAAAGCGCCTGGTTCTGCTCGATGAAGAGATCGTCAAGCTGCAGCGCGAGTACAACGACCTGGAAGAAATATGGAAGGCCGAGAAGGCCCAGGTGCAGGGCAGCCAGCACATCAAGGAAGAGATTGACCGCCTCAAGGTGGAAATGGAAGCTGCCACCCGCAAGGGCGAGTGGCAGAAGGTTTCCGAAATACAGTACGGCAAAATTCCGCAGCTGGAGGCGCAACTGAAGCACGCCGATACGGCCGATGAAGCAATGCCGGCCCACCAGCTATTGCGCACTCAGGTGGGCGCGGAGGAAATCGCCGAGGTGGTATCGCGCGCGACCGGGATACCCGTCTCAAAAATGATGGAAGGCGAGCGCGACAAGCTGCTGCAAATGGAAAACCAGTTGCACCAGCGCGTGGTCGGCCAGGACGAGGCGGTGCGCCTGGTGTCTGACGCCATCCGGCGCTCGCGCGCCGGACTGGGCGACCCCAACCGGCCGTATGGCTCGTTCCTGTTCCTGGGCCCCACCGGCGTCGGCAAGACCGAGCTGTGCAAGGCGCTGGCCGGGTTTCTGTTCGATTCCGAGGAACACCTGATCCGCATCGACATGTCGGAGTTCATGGAGCGGCATTCCGTCGCGCGCCTGATCGGCGCGCCGCCCGGCTACGTGGGCTACGAAGAGGGCGGCTACCTGACCGAGGCGGTGCGGCGCAAGCCCTACAGCGTGATCCTGCTCGACGAGGTGGAAAAGGCCCACCCGGACGTATTCAATGTCCTGCTGCAAGTGCTCGACGACGGCCGCATGACGGACGGCCAGGGCCGCACCGTGGACTTCAAGAATACCGTGATCGTGATGACTTCCAACCTGGGGTCGCAAATGATCCAGCAGATGGAGGGCGACGACTACCAGGCGGTGAAGCTGGCGGTGATGGCGGAGGTGAAAAGCTATTTCCGGCCGGAATTCATCAACCGCATCGACGAAGTGGTGGTGTTCCACGCCCTGGACGAGGCGCACATCAAGTCCATCGCCGGTATCCAGTTGCAGTACCTGACCCGGCGTCTGGCGGCCATGGAGATGAAGCTGGAGGTGTCGGACGCGGCGCTGACCGAACTGGCCGCAGCCGGCTTCGATCCGGTGTTCGGCGCGCGGCCTCTGAAGAGGGCGATTCAGGCCCACCTCGAAAATGCCCTGGCGCGGGAAATCCTGGCCGGGCGCTTCGCGGCCAAGGACACCATCAAGGTGGATTTCAAGGATGGCGGGTTTATGTTCGGGAAGAGTTGAAGCTCTCCATCCAGGGTCTGCCGGATGCCCGGTTTATTGTTGCCAGCCCGGTTGCGTGGCGTTATTATCCCGATAAACCCAGATTATCCATTAGGGCCAAAACACCGCTGTGGGAGGGCTGGCGCCGCTCCTACATGCATGAGCATTCCAATGGACAATCTGGGATAAATCAAGGAAATTATTTCGGCGCGGTTTGAAGTCCCGGACGGTGGCGAGTGTTGGAACGGTAGTTTTTTAGTGCGGGCCATATCAATGGATATCGTGTTTTTCGTTTACGGCCTGGCCTTCATTGTCCTGGCCGTGCTCGTGGCCATGCAGCCGAAGAAGGAAAGCGGGTATGAGCTGGCCCGCTTCATCTTCCTGCTTGCCGCGTTCGGCCTGGTGCACGGCCTGCTGGAATGGACCGACCTGTGGCGTCTCGTCAAGGGGGGTGGGCCGGTGGTGGACGGGCTCAAGCTGGTCCTGCTCATTTCGTCCTTTGGCCTCCTGTTCGAGTTTTCCCGGCGCCTGTTGCGCGCCTCCCTGACCGCCGGAAGCAATTGGGAAAAAGTTCTGGGGCGGGGTATCTATGTTCCCGTTCTGGGGGCGCTGGCCGCCGGAACCCTGGTTTTTGGCGAAGCGGTGATATGGGTGCGCTACGCGCTCGGCCTGCCGGCGGCGGTCGGCGCGGGTATCGGCTTCCATCTTTACTTCAGGCGGCGCGTGGCGCCTCGGCTGCTGGCGGACGAACTGCCCAAAATGCGGCGCTATTTCGGGGTTGCCGCAGGGTCATTCGTTGCCTACGGCGTCTTTGCCGGTCTGGTGGTGCATCCCGCCGGCTTCTTTCCCGCCAATGCGATAAACGAACAGTCCTTCCGCGACATCTTCGGCATCCCCGTCCAGTTGTTTCGCGCCGCCTGCGCGGTGGCGGTGGGGGCGGCGATGGCCAATGTCCTGCGCATCTTCCATTTCGAGGGGCGCGACAAGTTGAGGGCGGCGCTTGCCTCCACCCGGGGTCTGCTGGAGGAAGTCCGCCTGCTCAACCGCCAAAACGAACGGATTCTGCGAGCGGCGGCGGAAGGTGTCGTCGGCATCGATGCGGAGGCGCATGTCACCTTTGCCAACCCTGCGGCGCTTGGCCTGTTGGGGTACGGAGACAGCAGGGAAATAGTGGGCAGGGATCTGCATGCCATGGCGCACCACTCCACCGCGGACGGGAGGCCGTATTCCCCGCACGACTGTCATATCCGCCTTGCCATGCGCAACAAGGCGCCTGCCCATTGCGATGCGGAGGTGTTCTGGCGCAAGGACGGCACGAGTTTCCCGGTGGAATACAGTTGCGTCCCCCTGGACGAGGCGGGCGATTTGCTGGGGGCGGTCATTACGTTCCAGGACATCTCCCGCCGCAAGGAAGCCGAGGCGGAACTCGTGCGGCTCAACCAGGAACTGGAGCGCCGGGTGGCCGAGGAGCTGGAGAAGAACCGCGAGAAGGAACAAATCCTGTCCCAGCAGGCGCGCTTCGCCGCCATGGGGGAAATGATCAGCTACATCGCCCACCAATGGCGCCAGCCGCTGAATGCCCTGGGGTTGCTGCTGGCGAATATCAAGGATGCGCACGCCTACGGGGAGCTGGACGATCGCTATCTTGAGGAGGCGACGAACAAGGGCGGCCAGTTGGTGGAGAAGATGTCCACCACCATCGACGATTTCCGCAACTTCTTCCGCCCCAACCGGAAAATGGAAGACTTCTCCGTGGCCGAGGCGGTGAAGAGCAGCGTTTCCCTGGTCGAAGCCGGGTTCAGGAATAGCGCGATCGACCTCGACATCAAGGCGGACGGGGACGGCAGCATACGCGGCTACGTCGGCGAGTTCCAGCAGGTCATGGTGAATCTCCTCAGCAACGCCAAGGACATCATCGCGGAGCGCAAGGTGGGCGGCGGCAGGGTTGCCGTGCACATTCTGCGCGAGGCGGACGTGGTGCGGGTTTCGGTGCGCGACAACGGCGGCGGGATCGCCGAGGACGTGATCGGAAAAGTGTTCGACCCTTATTTCACGACCAAGGAGACCGGCACCGGCATCGGTCTCTACATGGCCAAGCTGATCGTGGAAAAGCACATGAGCGGTCGCATCGAGGCCGGAAATATCGAGGGCGGCGCAGAGTTCTCCATCGTCTGTCGTGCGGTTTGACGTAAAGCATGGAGGGTTCGTCTCTCATGCGGATGATTTTTGCATTAAGAATGGCGTCATGCCTCAAGATTTTCATTTTGACCTAGCCCACGCCAATCGCTGATTTCCATGGTTTTATCAGCCGGCAAGGAGGTAAAATACGTCCTTGCCGGCTTTTTTTATTGGGTTCTTATGCGGCAAGCACACCATCAACTGACTGTTTCTTCTTCCCAGGGCCGCGGCCTGTATGAATTCACCCACGAGTTGCGCGACTGGGTGGGTTCGACGGGCATCCAGGCCGGCCTGCTGACGCTGTTCGTCCTGCACACTTCGGCCAGCCTGCTCATACAGGAGAACGCCGATCCGACCGTGCAGGCCGATCTGGAGCGTTTTTTCGCGCGGCTGGTGCCGGACGGCGACCCGATTTTCCGGCATCGCCAGGAAGGGAAGGACGATATGGCTGCCCACGCCCGTACTGCGCTGACCCATATCCACGTTGCCATCCCGGTTGTCGGCGGCGCTCCGGTGCTGGGCGCCTGGCAGGGTGTCTTTCTCTACGAGCACCGCTACGATCCGCAGCGGCGCAAGGTCATGCTGCATTTGATCGGCGAATGAATATGGCAGAAATCATCCTGCGACTTGCGGTCATGGCGGCGTGCCTGACCTGTGGGCCCGCGCTTGCGGTAAAACCGGATGATGCCGAGGCCATCCCCCACCTCGACAGCCAGGGCAAGGAGGGTTTCAGGGGGTTTCTTGCGGCGGGGAAGCATCGCGCCTTTGTCATCGCGCCAGGTGGCGCATGGGCCTGGAAGGGCGATGCGCCGACGTTCGATTCGGCTGTCGAAGGGGCGATTCAGGATTGCCAGAGAGGAACCGAACAGCCCTGCGTGCCTTATGTCGTCGATGACAAGGTGGTGTTCGATGCCAGGCGGTGGGCCACATTGTGGGGGCCCTATCTGAGCCGCGCGGAAGCGTTCAGAGCGTATGCCGGCAAGGAGCGCGGCGACCGCTTCTTCGATCTCGCCATCAGGAGCCCCGCCGGCAAGCCGATGAAGGTGTCCGATCTGCGCGGCAAGGTGATCGTGCTGCATTTCTGGGGCACCTGGTGCCCGCCCTGCCGGCGCGAAATGCCGGAATTGCAGAAGCTCCATCAGGAACTGGGCGCCTCCTCCGGCATTCAACTCGTCCTGCTGCAGATGCGGGAGGATTTTGCCACCGCGCGCCAGTGGGCGCGGCAACAGCATTTTACCCTGCCTTTGCATGACTCGGGGGTCAGGGATATGGGCACCGAGTCTTTGACTCTGGCCAACGGCAAGACCATTGCAGATCGCAGAATGGCGGTCGCTTTTCCCACTACCTATGTCCTCGACAAGCATGGCATCGTGGTGTTTTCCCACGTCGGGCCGATCGAAGGCTGGCCGCAGTATCTGCCCTTCTTGCGGGACGTGGCGGCGAAATCGGGAAAATAAACAGTTCTCACCCTCTCCCCATCAAGGGGGAGGGCGAAAGAGAACAATGGAAAAGATGGAACAATTAGGGGAGAGCCCCAGGTTTTCTGATAGAAAACCACCCAAAAACCCCCGTGGTTCCCTATTGCCTGTCTCGCGCTGCGTAAAGCCGCCCCTTATTTCCCGGCTTTGACCTGATTCAGCGCGCTTGAGTACTCGTTGTGCTTTTTATTATTATTGGTCGGGTTTAATTCCCGTGCGCGGTCGAGCAGATTTTTGGCTTCGTGCACCAAGCTGTCGTCCTTGCCTGTTTTTTTCATGAGGCCGATCAACATGCCGCACAGGTTCATGAGCATGACCTCGCTGTTCGGCAGGCTTTGCACCGCCTTTCTCAGCAGTTCCACGGCTTCCTCGAATTTGCTTTCCCTGGCTAGCATCACGCCCTGATTGTTGATGTTGATGACTTCCTGTTTGGATTCCTCGATGAGACCTTCGCCCTCTTCGCCAAGTTGTTCGCTCTGAAATACGGCTTTAACCTGGCCGATGATTTCCGTGTTTTCATGATTATTCTTTACCACCGTTTGCAGCAGGTCGCAGGCCTTTTCCTTTTCCCCAAGCTGAAACAGGGATTTCGCCATGTCCATCGTAATTTCCGTACTGACCTTGCCGGACAAACTTTCAGCAAGTCTCTCGGCCTCGGCAATCGCCGCTTCGGCTTTATCCGTCTGCCCCATTTTCTGATAGACCATGC
The DNA here is from genome assembly GCA_964351305.1 of uncultured Sulfuricella sp. Lineage (GTDB taxonomy): Bacteria > Pseudomonadota > Gammaproteobacteria > Burkholderiales > Sulfuricellaceae > Sulfuricella. Next base: position 5,162 of record CAYGNO010000066.1, on the reverse strand, counting down.
TCTCGACTACGGCGGCCTGCACCGCGGCTTCGGCGTTGTCCTTGAACTCACCCTTGCTGTGTTCCAGCACCTTCAGGGCTTCCTCGGGCACCCCTTTATCGGTGAATACCTTGGCCAGGCCAGCGTAGACGGCAGGGCTTTTATGGACGGAAAATTCGCTGAGCTTGATGGATTTTTCGTAGGCGGTTTGGGCAATATCGAGCGCACCGTTCTTGTGGGCGGCTTCGGCCAGGCTTTTTTGCCTGACGGGGGAATGGGGGGAAAGCTCCATGGCTTTTAGCAGCACCTGCTGGGCTTGCTCCCGATCACCAAGCGACTCCAGGGTTTTTGCCAACCAGTCGGCGGCTTCCATGTACATGCGGTTTTCTTCCAGAACCTCCTGGAAGATTTCCTTGGCGCGGAGATATTCCTTGGTGCAGAAATACACTTTGCCCAACCCTGTTTTTGCCCAAGGAACATTGCGCACGGCAAGAATCTTGTCGAACAGTGCCTTGGCTGCTTCGTAGTCGCCGACGGTCAGCAACAAGTCGCTCTTGATGCGGAGGATTTCCTGGATATTGGCCGGTTGCGCTTTCAACTGCTGGTCGCAAAGGGCGATTGCGGCAATATGGTCTTGCGCGTTGACCGCTTTTTCGATGTCGCTGAACGACTGTTTTTTGGCGATCAGCTTCTGTAGCCTGCTTTCAAGAATGGCTTCATTGAGGGGTTTCAGAAGGTAAGCGTCGGGCTTGGTTTCCGCTGCTCCCATGACCATGTCCATGGTTTTTTCCGCGGTAACTATCACCCAGATCGTGGCGTAGCCGATATATTTCCGCTGCTTCGCTTCTTCCAGTATCTGGTGCCCGTTTGGGCCGTGCCCCATATTGTAGTCACAAATTACCACGTCATACTTGCTCGCGCTCAACAGGCTAAGGGCTTCTTTGCTATTGGAGGCCACATCAATCCTGGCTACACCTATCGATTTCACAAAGTCTCTCAGCATGGCGCGCATGCCCTGGAAGTCGTCGATGATGAGGACGTGGGATTGCTTCAGAGAAACTGTCACTTTTTCTTCTTCTTTCAAGTCAATCTGAGTTTGTCTTCCACAAGATGCCGCTTTTTTGGCTGTTTATCGCTTTATACCTTGACTGCCCGCATTATGGAAGCCTCACTACAAAGCATCCTCCTCCATAGGCGCCGCCATTCTCGATAGCGAGGGAGCCTTGATCGGCGCCGTTTTTATGCATGGCAGCCACCCTGGAAGAGAAATAAAAGCCTAACCCGGTGCTGCCGCTGGCAAAGTCGATGCCCTTTGCCGCCAGGACGCCATTATTGCCCAGCATGCTTTGCGGATAACCCGTACCGTCGTCTTCCACGCGGATCTCCAGGAAACCGCCGTCAATCCTTGCGGCCACCCGGATTTTGTTGGAAGTGTATTTGTAGGCGTTGTTGAGCGCGTTGATCAACACGCCCGTTACCAGGTCACGGTCGAAATACCAATAACAATCCTCATCGCACTCTACCGAAATGGAGATTCCTTTGAAGTCCATAATCGATTTGTTCTGCAATATCACTTCATCGATGACTTCGCGGACGGATTGTTCGTCGATATCCATCGGATAAATCGATTTTCCAAGCTTATAGAGACTCAAGAGCTGAATGAGATTGCCATTCATGCGGTTGGATTCGTAGATGACAAGCCCCAACTGCTCGAATGTCGGGATATCGTCCTTTTGCCGGCACTGAACGGCGATCTTCTCCAGGGAGCTGATTTGCATGTTCAGTGAGTTTTTCATGTCGTGAATCGACGAAGCAATGAAGTCGGTAAAACTGATTTCTTCTTGTGTCATAGATTGTTATTCCCGCGCATTGTTCTTTGGTTTTGTGGGGCAGATCATTAAGTTAATCTATGTTACCACGCATTTTTTCCAAAGCAACGGCATTGGGCTTGCCCGTTCTAGGATGTCAAGCCAAGATTTATCGGCTCCCCCGTTTATCTACACATGAAATTGAAGATTAGTGCCTGACGAGCCCTTAGCAAAGCTGATTGCATCGTGCAGCAAAAAAGGCCGCTAAATATTAGCGGCCTTTTGTTTGCGAGGCGAAGCTTCTTATTCCACTTCTTCCCATCCGGTGATCATCGCCTTGATGTGCGAAGTCGGGGTATGCCCGGCGGTGGTCAGGTAGACATGGGCGATCAGGAACATCAGCATCATGAACGCGCCGGCGGTGTGGAAGAAGGCCACCCACTCCAGGGACACGTATTTGTCCACGCCCCATGCGGCCCAGTCGCCAAAGAACAGGTAGAACCAGCCCGAGAACCAGAGCAACGGCCCGATGAACAGCAGCACGCCGAGGTAGGCCAGGCGCTGCAGGGGGTTGTGCTTCTTCAGCGTGGTCGCCTTGAACGGGTGCGGCGCATCGGTGAAGATGCCGACCGAATAGAACTTGATCATGGCCACCACCTTGTCCGTGGTCGGGATGTACTGCTTCCATTCGCCCGTGGTGAAGTGCCAGAAGATGGCGAACACCCACAGGCCGATCAGCGTCCAGGCGGAGAGGGTGTGCAGATCCACCGCCTTGCCGAAGCCGAAGAGGTGATAGGAGCCATGCACCTCGAAGCCGGTGATCAGCATGAAAATGATCAGCGTGGCCTGGGACCAGTGCCAGAAACGCTCGAAGCGTTTGAAAACGTAGATTCTTTCGACGGTCATGATCTTATCCTTTCCTGTGGGCATAGATGCGGCCGGCGCCGTGGATCAGCACGCCGATCAGGGTCAACAGGGCGAGCGCCCAGCCCCCCATGTCGAGCCACTTGTTGTTGTCGCCCCGGCCCGGCATGTAAATGCCCTTGACGTTTTTGAGGCGGCCTTCCTTGCTATGGCACTGGGCGCAGGTGAGCGCATCGGCCTTGGGTGCGACCATGTGGGTGATCGGCCAGCTCATTTCTGTTTTGACGAAGCCATATTTGCCGCTGTATGGGGCATTGGCCGCCTTCATGCCGGCTTCCAGGGCTTTATCCCAGTTGAAGTTCGACCAGTATGAATCGCCGTCGGCACCGAAGACGTGCGGCACCAGCAGCGTGTTGCTGACGGAGTCGTAAGGCTGCTGGCCACGGAACACCTTGACCGGCCAGATCAACGACTTGCCATCGGTTGGGCTGCCCTCGAAGCTGTTGATCTTGACGACCTTGCTGGGGTCCAGCTTGGTTTCGCGCAGGGTGTAATTCACCTTGCCGTTGAACCAGATGTATTCCGGAATAACATGGTCTTCCCAGGTAAAATCGCCCTTCTTGCTGTCGTAGGCGTTGCGTCCGGCGCTATCCTTCCTGGTGATCGGCTTGCCTTCAGGCGTGAGCTTGCCGGCAGTCGACCAGTCCCAGGTCATCTTGGTGGCCTGGCCGCGCGCGAATTCCGGAATATGGCAGGTCTGGCAAGCTATCTTGCCGGTATGCTCGTTCAGCTTGGCCATTTTCGCCGGATGCGGCTTGGTGCCGTGGCAGGACTGGCAGGTAGCGGGGTTGCTGGTGTCCGCCTTGCCGCGCATGTGCGGCAAGGCATCCTTGGTGTCGGCTGCGGTCGGTGCGTAGCGGCTGCCCGGAACCTGGTGGGCGGATGTCATGTGGCAGGTGCCGCAACTGAAGTTCAACCCTTTTTTCTCCATGTGAATATCCAGGTATTTGGGCGGATCTTTCAGCGTGCTGTCGAGGTCGCCGTGCTTCACCGCATCGCCGCCGCCGCCATAGAAGTGGCAGGCGCCGCAGTTCGCACGACTGGTTTTGCCGACGCTCTGGGCGACTTTGCCGAGATCGGGGGCTTTGACGATTTTTCCGGAATGCGGCGGGAACTCCATATCCTTATAGGTAGGATGCCCCGACAACCCCGGCACTTTCCGGTAGGTGCCGGTAGATTCGTGGCACACGACGCAGTCGACGTTTTCTTCCGAAGTGAAGTCGAACTTGTCGTTCTCCATGCCGTAGCCGATGTGACAGGCGGCACAGAATTTCTGGTTCGATTCCACCGCGGTGCAGAAGTTGTTGATGACGTGTTTTTTGCCCAGCTTCTGTTGAGTTTCCGGGTTGCGGTACTCCCAGTTCCAGTGCTGGGTCTTGTGGATCTGCTTGGCGGCCTCAGTGTGGCAGATCAGGCAGGCCTTGGTGATTTCAGGGGCGGTTTTAAACTCCTTCTGCAGTTCCTTGAACTTGCTGTGGTCCGCGGTTGAGTTGCTGGCCTTTTTGACCAGGGCTGCCGGAGCCGGGGCTGCTGCCGCAGCCGCAGGCGTTGCCGCCTGAACCGGCGTCTGCGCGGGCGCGGGAGCTGGCGTGGCGAAAGCGGTCAGCGCTGCCACCGTGGCCCCCGCCACCAGCGTGGACAGGGCGATTTTTAATTTTGACAACATGATACCTCCTGATACGATCTTTTTTGCGAAAGGTATTTCTGGTGCGATGCCGCCTTAGCAGCCGCCACCGGTACCCGCAGATGCGCCACCGGCTGCGCCAGGCGTGCCTTTGATCATCGGGGGGGCTGGTTTGCTGGCATCGAAGATCACGAATTTGGCCTGGTCTTCCGCGACGTGAGACATGACCTCGCCGACCATGGGGCCGAACATCCTGCCCATCAGTCCCGCATTCATCCCGGCAATGTAGGTTTTGCCGTCATTCTTCTTGTAAACGGAAATCTTGCAGGGCATCAGGATGGAGAGGAAGCGGACGGTGTCGTCCTTGAGAATAGGGCCGGAGTATTTGGTGCTGCAGGCTTCGACCATCATTACCGGCAAGGCGTTGCCGCCATCCGCTTCAACCGCCTTGGCTGGATTGCGCAGGCCAGCCAGGGCCCAGCCGTTACCGGCATTCTGGATATTCTGCTGGATACGCGCGACGGTTTCCTCTACGCCGAACGGGCTGGGCATTTCCCAGAACATCAGGCTGCTCATGAAGTTGTAAGCCATGATTCCGATAAAGGCCAACCCCGCAATAAAACCACCGATAACTTTTAACATTTTAGTTGCCCTCCAAATTTAGACTGATATTAAAATTTTGCCTTGAGCAATTTTATACTAAACTCAAACTCGTACTCCACATTTTAAGTATATTCTAATATGCCAATAATACAAGACAACAATATCTCGATGTCGCGAGTTTTTGATCTGTCCGGTTTTGTAGCACGGGATCTGTCCGGTTGTCA